>NZ_JBEXQG010000185.1:0-1053 GCF_040612485.1 Streptomyces sp. NPDC006385 | reverse complement strand
CAGGGCCGCCGGGTACGGCTGCGGGCCGGCGCCTGGCAGCGGAGCCTGCCGCTGGGTGATCTGCTCGCCGGGATCCTGCTGGTCGGCATGGGCGTGCTGACCGCCGTGCTGGGCCTCACCGGCCCGTCGATGCCGAACTCCGGCTGGCGGGTCACCTTCGCCGCCGACCTGCAGCACGCCGCGTCGCAGGCCACCCACGCGCTGGCCTGGCTGCCCGGCTGGGTCTTCGCCGTCGTTGCCGCGGCGGCGCTGGCCTGGCTGATCCGGCGCGCCGTCCGCTCCCGCACCGACCACGCCCACGAGGACACCGCGACCGCACCCCCGGTGGCCGAGGACGACACGTGCTGCGCGGAGCACCCCACCGAACCCGCGGTCTCCGTCACCGCCGACCGGCTGACCACCACCGCACCCGCCGACCGCACCACGACGATGGAGAAGAACGCCCATGGGCGCTAACGCCAAGCCCGGCGCCAAGTCCGCTGCCAAGCCCCCCAACAAGGCCCAGCGCCGCGCGACGCGAATGCTCGCCGAACGCGCGCGAGAGCGGCAGCTCAAGCAGCGCCGAAGGCTGCGCAACGGCGCGATCGTCGCCGTGATCCTCATCGCCGTCATCGGCGGCCTGTACGCGGTGTTCCACAAGTCCGAGCAGTCCTCCGCCTCCGGCTACGAGGTCGGCAGCCCCGGTCCGGGCCAGACTGCTCCGGGCTTCTCCCTGGCCTCCAGCAGCGGCGGTACGACCAGCCTGGCCGACGCGCGCGGCAAGACCGTACTGCTGTACTTCCAGGAGGGCCTGACCTGTCAGCCGTGCTGGGACCAGATCCGCGACCTGGAGAAGTCCTCCGCCAAGGTCAAGGCCGCGGGCATCGACGAGATCATCTCGATCACCACCGACCCGGCCGACCTCATCGCCCGCAAGGTCAAGGACGACAAGCTGACCACACCGGTGCTGTCCGACCCGGACCTGAAGGTCTCCAAGGCGTACGAGGCCAACCAGTACGGGATGATGGGCGACTCCCGCGACGGCCACAGCTTCGTCCTCGTCGGCCCCGACGG
>NZ_JBEXQG010000183.1:0-1127 GCF_040612485.1 Streptomyces sp. NPDC006385 | reverse complement strand
CTCCCGCTCCTGCCCGGCGGCGTCGTCGTCCGGGACGGGCACGCCGGCCACCTCGACGGACGGTGCGACCACACCGTAATCAGCCACGAGCCCACTCCAACCAGCGCTTGGTGACGGCAGCTTCGTTCTTGATCCACCAGTTGATGTCCGCGTCGAAGCCCTTGTCGTAGTACTCCGGCGCTCCGGCGAGCTTGGAGCGCTCCTCGTTGGTGAGCTTCGTGTAGGCCTCCGCGGAGGCCGGGTTCGACGGGTAGACCTTGGCCAGGGCGGCCGCGACCTCGGGGCGCAGCGCGTAGTCCATGAGCTGGTAGGCGGCGTCCGCGTTCGCCGCGCCCTTGGCGATGGCGTAACCCTGGAACTGGCGGCGGGCGCCGTTGAGCTGACGCTCGACCGGGACGCCCTGCTGTTGCAGAGCGGCGAGCCGGCCGTCCCAGACGGTGGACATCGTCACCTCCTGGCGGCTGAGGAGCACACCGGGGAGCGGGCCGCTGTCCCAGAACTTCTTGATGTCGGGCCGCAGCCGGGTCAGCACCTTGAAGGCGCGGTCCACGTCGAGCGGGTACAGCTTGTCCATCGGGACGCCGTCGGCCAGCAGCGCGAACTCCAGCTCGGGCAGGTCGGCGTCCGGGTTGCACATCGAACGGCTGCCCTTGAAGGACCCGGTGTCCCAGAAGTCCGCCCACGACTGCGGCTTCTTGCCGCCGAAGGCGTCGGTGCGGTACGCCAGACACTGGGCGTAGAAGCTGTGCGCGATGGCATGCTCGGTGATCTGGGCCTTGGGGAGCTTGGCGCTCTTGAGGCTCTTGATCCGGCCGGTGTCCAGTTTCTCCAGGGCGTCCTGGGCGACGAACTTGGCGTGATCCATCATCGAGTTGTTGATGAGGTCGAACTGAGGGCGGCCCTGCTTGATCTGGGCCAGCATCTGGGTGCCCTGGAGGTTGACCACCTGGACGTTGATGCCGGTCTCCTTGGTGAACGGCGTGTAGACCGCCTTCTGGAGAGCCTCGCCGTAGGCGCCGCCGCTGTCGCGGACGATCACCGTCTTGCCGCCGCCCTTGCCGCCGGACGAGGCGCGGCTGGTGCCGGTGCCGCAGGCGGAGAGGGAGGGCAGGGCGGCGATGGCGGCG
>NZ_JBEXQG010000182.1:0-1216 GCF_040612485.1 Streptomyces sp. NPDC006385 | reverse complement strand
AAGCAGCGATCAGCTCATCCAGAGCCTGCGGCTCGCCCGCGACGACCACCGAGGCCGGGCCATTGAGTGCCGCGATCTCGATACGACCGTCCCAGCCGGCGATCCGCTCGGCAGCCTGCTCCGCACTGAGGGCCAGGGACACCATGCCACCGTCACCGGCCAGGCTCGCCGCGATCGCCTGCGAACGCAGGGCGACCACGCGGGCGCCATCGCGCAGGGTCAGCCCGCCCGCGACGCACGCGGCAGCGATCTCACCCTGCGAGTGACCGATCACAGCGGCGGGCTCGACGCCGTAGGAACGCCACAGCGCCGCCAGGGACACCATCACCGCCCACGACAGCGGCTGCACCACATCGACGCGCTCCAACGACGAAGCGCCCCGCAGGACCGCTTCCGCATCCCAGTCCACGAACTCGGCCAACGCCTGGGCACACTCGGCGAACCGCTCAGCGAACACCGGGGCGGAGTCGAGGAGTCCCACGCCCATCCCGGCCCACTGCGCACCCTGACCCGGGAAGACGAACACCACCCGGCCACCAGAACCCGTTCCGGCGTTCACGTCACCAAGCCCGGCGAGGAGTTCACTCCGCTCACGGCCGACCACAACCGCCCGGTGCTCGAACCGCGCCCGCCCCGCCAGCGTGAAGCCCACATTCACCGGAGAGAACTCCGACTCGCCCCCAAGATGGGCAAGCAGCTTCGCCGCCTGCTCCCGCAGGGCCTCCGCACTCCGCGCGGACAGCACCCACGGCACCGCCACCGGCTCCACCACAGCCGCCCGCTCAACCTCCGGCGCCTGCTCCAGGATCACGTGCGCGTTCGTGCCGCTCACGCCGAAGGACGAGACACCCGCCCGGCGCGGCTCTCCCGTCTCCGGCCACTCCCGCACCTCGGTCAACAGCTCCACCGCGCCCGCCGACCAGTCCACCTCGCGCGTCGGCTCGGTGACATGCAGCGTCCGCGGCAGCACACCGTGACGCATCGCCTCGATCATCTTGATCACGCCCGCGACACCGGCGGCCGCCTGGGTGTGCCCGATGTTGGACTTGACGGACCCGAGCCAGAGCGGGCGTTCCCGGTCCTGGCCGTAGGTGGCGATCAGGGCCTGCGCCTCGATCGGGTCCCCGAGGGTCGTGCCGGTGCCGTGGGCCTCGACCGCGTCCACGTCACCGGTCGACAGCCCGGCGTTGGCCAGGGCGGCGCGGATGACGCGCTG
>NZ_JBEXQG010000181.1:0-1401 GCF_040612485.1 Streptomyces sp. NPDC006385 | reverse complement strand
CGGTCTTCCAGGCGGGTGACGAGGCGGGTGGTGGCGCTCTGGCTGAGGACGACGGCGTCGGCGACCTGCTTCATCTGGAGGTGGCCGCCTTCGCCGTTGTGCTGGCGGCTGAGGACGTCGAGCAGGGAGTACTCGCGCACGCTGAGGTCGTGGCCGGACTGCAGGGCGCGCTCGATGTGCGCCTCGATCCGGCCGTGCAGCAGGGAGAGGGCGCACCAGCCCTGGGCGAGCGCGGTGAGCGCGGGGTCTGAGGCGGTCATGGCGCCGTGTCCTCCGTCCCGAGGTGAGTGACGTCCAGGATATGGCATGCGTGAAATTTCCGGCGATCGCATGTTTGGCGCGCGTGCAAGTACTGGCTCCGAGGAGCCGTCCGCGGTCGGCCCCGATCGGGGGGCCGCCGTTCGGCGGAACCGGGCGCCATACGACAGGTGGCCTGTTCGTTACCTGGAGATTGCCAGAGCATGACCTGTTGTTCACCTGTCAAGGGTGGAAGAAATCACCGGCGGCCAACAACGCTGTCAAAGTTCCATCTGCACCAGGAGTGAACCCCGTGAACGTCTCCCTTTCCGTCTGGCTGCTGACCATCGTGGTCCTGTGCGCGCTCGTCGCCGTGGACTTCTTCATCGGTCGCAAACCTCACGACGTCTCCATCAGGGAGGCGGGGACATGGACGATCGTCTGGATCGTCCTCGCCTGCCTGTTCGGCTGCGGTCTGTTCTTCTTCGGCGGTGGCGGGCCGACGGGCGAGTTCTTCGCCGGCTACATCACCGAGAAGTCGCTCAGCGTCGACAACCTCTTCGTCTTCGTCCTGATCATGGCGAAGTTCTCGGTGCCCTCGCAGTACCAGCAGCGCGTCCTGATGATCGGCGTGATCATGGCCCTGGTGCTGCGCGCGGGCTTCATCGCGGCCGGCGCGGCGATCATCTCCGCCTTCTCGTGGGTGTTCTACCTCTTCGGCGCGTTCCTGATCTGGACCGCCTGGAAGCTGATCCAGGACGCCCGCAAGGAGGAGCACGAGGAGGAGTACCAGGAGAACAAGCTGCTCAAGGCGGTGGAGAAGCGTTTCGGCGTCGCCGACCGGTACCACGGCACCAAGCTGTTCATCACCGAGAACGGCAAGCGGATCATGACCCCGATGCTGGTCGTGATGCTCGCGATCGGCTCCACCGACGTGCTGTTCGCGCTCGACTCCATCCCGGCCATCTACGGGCTCACCCAGGACCCGTACATCGTGTTCACCGCCAACGCCTTCGCCCTGATGGGTCTGCGGCAGCTCTACTTCCTCATCGGCGGCCTGCTGAAGAAGCTGGTCCACCTCAGCTACGGCCTGTCGATCATCCTGGGCTTCATCGGCGTCAAGCTGATCCTGCACGCGATGCACGAGTCCGGCGTCCACGTCCC
>NZ_JBEXQG010000180.1:0-1410 GCF_040612485.1 Streptomyces sp. NPDC006385 | reverse complement strand
CGACGGGCCCACGCCTCCCTGGCCTCGCCCGCGGCCAGGCCCTCACCGGCCCAGCGCCCCCACGCCACCGACGTGGCCGACAACCCCTCCGCCCGACGCACAGCCGCCAGCCCGTCCAGACAGGCATTCGCCGCCGCGTAGTTCGCCTGACCCGCACCGCCCACCGTCCCCGCCAGCGACGAGAACAACACGAACGCCTCCAGATCCAGATCCCGGGTCAGCTCGTGCAGATGCCACGCGGCCTCCGCCTTCGCACCCAACACACCCGCCAGCCGCTGCGGCGACAGCGTCTCGATCACACCGTCGTCCAGCACACCCGCGGTGTGCACGACACCCGTCAGCGCAGGCACCGACCCCGCCTCCAGCGACGCCAGCAGCCCCCGAACCTGCTCCCGGTCGGCCACATCACACGCGGCCAGCGTCACCCCGACACCACAAGCCTCCAGCTCCCCACGCAGACCACCGGCCCCCGGCGCCCGCTCACCCCGACGCGAGACCAACACCAGATGCTCCACCCCCCGCCCGGCCAGCCACCGCGCCACATGACCACCCAGCGCACCCATACCACCAGTGACCAGCACAGTTCCCCGCGGACTCCACTCCCCACCACCACCGGCACCGGCACCGGCACCGGCAGCACGCACCAGCCGACGCCCGAAGACCCCCGCCGAACGCACCGCAACCTGATCCTCACCAGCAGCCCCGGACAACACCCAACCAAGCCGGTCCGCCACCCGGCCATCGAAGACCTCCGGCAGATCGACCAACCCACCCCAGCGCTCCGGATACTCCAGGGCAGCCACCCGGCCAAAACCCCACACCCCAGCCTGAGCGGGACTCGCCACCCGATCCGCACCACCAACACCCACAGCACCCCGGGTCACACACCACAACGGCGCCTCGACCCCGGCATCCCCCAACGCCTGCACCAACTGAAGCGTCCCGCCCAGACCCACCGACTCGTCCAACGCCAGCAACGACACCACCCCGGCCGGAGCCGCCACACCCCGCAGCACCCCAGCCAACCCCGCCCGATCAACACCCGGCTCGACCGGCACCAACCGGACCTGCGCCCCCTTCATCTCAAGGGACCGCACCACACCAGACGTCCAGGTGTCCTCGGCAGACCCCACAGACGCCACGACCAGCCAGGCCCCCGACAGCATCACGTCCGACCGGATGGTCACCGGCCGCCATGCGACGCGGTACTGCCAGCCCTCCAGCCGGGCCTCGTCCCGCTGCTCCTGCCGCCAGGCCGACAGCGCCGGCAGCGCCGCCTTCAACGGCTCATCCGGCGACACCCCGAGCGCCGAGACCAGCAACTCCAGGTCGCCGTTCTCCACAACCTCCCAGAAGCGCGCGTCGGCCGGATCAGCCGCCACCACATCCGACAGAGCCGGGGCGTCGAGC
>NZ_JBEXQG010000179.1:0-1417 GCF_040612485.1 Streptomyces sp. NPDC006385 | reverse complement strand
CCACTCATCATCACCAGCCGCAGGCTCTGCAGGGCTTCCCCGCGCGCACCGACGTGCTCGGCGAGCATCTCCATCAGAGCCGGAACCGTGTTCCATACGGTCACTCCGTGGCGCCTCACCAGATCCGACCAGACCTCGGGATCACGGTTGGCGTTCGCGGCGGGCAGGACGAGCGTGCCGCCAGTCGCGAACGTGCCGAAGATGTCCCACACCGACAGGTCGAAGCTCAGCGAGGAAAGACCGAATACCCGGTCTGCCGCCGTCACCCCGAACCGTTCGTTGATGTCCACGATCGTGTTGACCGCGCCCCGGTGGTCGATCATCACGCCCTTCGGTTCGCCCGTCGAACCGGACGTGAAGATCACGTATGCCAGATCCGAGGGAGTCGCCATCGGTTCCAGCGGTGTGTCGTCCACATCGATCCATGTCGTGTCGTCGTCCACGGCGAGCACGGTGATGTCCGCCGGCCACTCGAGGGTGTCGCGCAGCTCGCTCTGGGTGAGCACGATGCGGCACCGTCCGCGGTCGAGGATGTGGTGCAGCCGCTCGATCGGCCACGCGGCGTCGACAGGGAGATACGCGGCGCCGGACTGCAACACCGCGAGCGCCGCGACCGACTGTTCCCAACCTTTGTGCATCACCACGCCGACGAGAGAGTTGGGACACGCGCCCAGGTCTCGGAGCCGGCGTGCGATCCGCGCGGCGCGCTGGTCCAGCTCGGCGTATCCGATCACCCGGTCCGGGGTGATCACGGCCGGGGCGTCGCCCCGCGAACGCAACGTCCCGCCGAGCTCATGCAGCAGGCCCTGGTGCAGCGCTCTTTCGGTGGCGTTGGCTTCCTGGCGGGCGGCCAGCTCATCGGGGACCACCAAGCCGAGATCGGTCGTGTTCCACAGGTCTTCGTCGTCGGCCAGCCGTCCCAGGAGTGCACCGAATGCGGCGAACGCAGCGTCGATCAGTCCGGGCGGGAACAGTTCCTCGACCACCGCCCAGTTGACCCGCAGCGTCCCACCCAGCTCGAATGCTTGGCACTCAAGGGAGACTTGGGGCGCGGTTGCCGACACGTAGGGCACATCTCGGAACCACGCGGGGAGATCCGCTTGATCGAGGTCCTGGCCCAGCACGGCGTCGAAGACGAAGGGCATGGTCGTGCGCGTACCGTCCTCGCTTCTCGCGAGCTCGCGCAGCACCCGGACGCCGCTGAAGGCCCGGTGTTTGAAGTCCGTCCAGAACCGGTCCTGAAGGGTGGTGATCCTGTCGCGGACACATGCGTCCTCGTTGGTCTCTACCGCGACCAAGACTTGGGACGTGTACTCGCCGACGACGTGGTCGATGTCGGGGTGGAGGGGGAGGCGTTCGTTGACGGTGACGTTGAGGGTGAAGGTGTCGTTGGCGGACCAGGTGCGCAGGGTGGCGG
>NZ_JBEXQG010000178.1:0-1441 GCF_040612485.1 Streptomyces sp. NPDC006385 | reverse complement strand
TCGTCGATGACGACGGTGCTGCCCGCGAGCAGTTCGTCGGGCAGCTCGCGCATGGTGGGGCGGTAGGCGCCGATGGCGTTGACGTGCACCTGCGCGGGCAGAGCCGATTCCGGGAAGAGCGGGCTGGTGGCGTTGGTCGCGCAGCAGACGATCTCGGCCCCCGCCACGGCGGACGCCGTGTCGGTCGCGGTCAGCAACTCCACCCCGGCCAACTCGGGCTCCAGCGTCTCGAGGAGAGCCTGAGAGCGCCGCGGGTCGGTGTCCACGACCGTGAGCTGCCGCAACGGCCGGACGGCGTGGACGGCGCGCACCTGGTCGGGGCCCTGTCCGCCGGCGCCGATCAGGGTCAGCCGGCCGGCCTCGGGTGCGGCCAGGAGGTCGGTGGCGACACCGACCGCCGCGCCGGTGCGCAGGGTCGTCACCGCGCCGGCGTCGGCGACCAGGTGGTCGAGGTGGCCGGTCTCGCTCCAGACCACGGTGCCCGTGATGGCCGGCTGGCGCTCGAAGTTCAGGCTCAGCGTCTTGATCATGGCGGACGAGGTCGGCCGGTGATGGGCGGACATCACCAGGAACTGTCCGTCCCGCAGCACGGTGCGGGTGGGGTTCTCGAACGCTCCGTCGGCGAGGTCGACGAAACCGCGGCGTACGGCGTCGATCGCCTCGCGCATGGTCACGGCCTCACGGATCTCGCGCGCTCCGATGGTGATGGTCGTCATGGGCGGCATCCTGCTTCGTCGTCGGGCCTTCCACCGAGCACGGAAGGAAGAATCAGTAAGGTATTACACCTTACGCCTGGCGGGCAAGGGTTCTGGTCCCGGACCCGTCTCTTCCGTGTTATGCATAAGGCGTGACCATTTCGCACCCGTCGGCAGGCCCTGCCCGCAGCCCTCAGCTCAAGTCCGTCAGCCTCCGGGAGCAGGCCCGGGAGGCGGTACGCACCCAGATCGTGCTCGGGCAGATCGAGCCGGGGCAGGTGGAGAGCGTCATCAACGTGGCGGCGGCGCTCGGTGTCTCGGTGACGCCGGTCCGGGAAGCGATCATGGACCTGGCCAACCTCGGCATGGTCGAGATCATCCGCAACCGCGGGTTCCGGGTGCCGGTGCTCACCGACCACGACCTCGACGAGATCTTCCGGATCCGCACCATGCTCGAGGCGCCGGCCATGGCCGATGTCGTGGAGGCGCTCGACGGGGCGTCCGTGCCGCAGTTCCGGCGGCTGGCCGAGGAGATCACGGATGCCGCGCGTGAGGGCGACCTGACCGCGTTCCTCGACCTGGACCGGCAGTTCCACCTCGGTCTGCTCGAACTGCTGGGCAACCGTCGCCTGGTGGCGATGGTCGGCCAGTTGCGTGACCAGGCCCGGATGCAGGGTCTGCAGAAGCTGGCGGACCAGGGTGAGCTGACCCAGTCCGGCGAGGAGCACATCGCCATCGTGGACGCC
>NZ_JBEXQG010000177.1:0-1442 GCF_040612485.1 Streptomyces sp. NPDC006385 | reverse complement strand
TTGACGGAGGCGCGGGAGTGGCCGTCGGCCGACGACCGTCCGCGTCGGGCTGGTGTCTCGTCCTTCGGGGTGAGCGGTACGAACGCGCACGTGATCCTGGAGCAGGCGCCGGAGGTTGAGCGGGCGGCTGTGGTGGAGCCGGTGGCGGTGCCGTGGGTGCTGTCCGCGCGCAGTGCCGGTGCCCTGCGGGAGCAGGCGGCGAAGCTGCTTGCCCATCTTGGGGAGGAGTCGGAGTTCTCTCCGGTGAATGTGGGCTTCACGCTGGCGGGCCGGGCGCGGTTCGAGCACCGGGCGGTTGTGGTGGGCCGTGAGCGGAGTGAACTCCTCGCCGGGCTTGGTGACGTGAACGCCGGGACGGGTTCTGGTGGCCGGGTGGTGTTCGTCTTCCCGGGTCAGGGTGCGCAGTGGGCCGGGATGGGCGTGGAGCTGCTGGATTCCGCTCCGGTGTTCGCTGAGCGGTTCGCTGAGTGTGCCGAGGCTCTTGCGGAGTTCGTGGACTGGGACGCCGAGGCGGTCCTGCGTGGGACTGCGGATGCTCCGTCGTTGGAGCGGGTGGACGTGGTGCAGCCGTTGTCGTGGGCGGTGATGGTGTCCCTGGCGGCGCTGTGGCGTTCGTACGGTGTGGAGCCGGCTGGTGTGGTGGGTCATTCGCAGGGTGAGATCGCGGCGGCGTGTGTCGCGGGTGGGCTGACGCTGCGTGATGGTGCTCGTGTGGTGGCGTTGCGGTCGAAGGCGATCGCGGCCGGGCTGGCCGGTGACGGTGGCATGGTGTCCCTGGCTCTGGACGCCGGGCAGGCGGCTGATCGGATCGCCGGCTGGGACGGTCGTATCGAGATCGCGGCGCTCAATGGCCCGGCTTCGGTCGTGGTGGCGGGTGAGCCTGCTGCTCTGGATGAGCTGATCGTCGGCTGTGAGGCCGACGGCGTGCGGGCTCGTCGTATCCCGGTGGATTACGCCTCTCACACGTCCCATGTGGAGCGGATCGAGGAGGAGCTGGGCCGGGTCTTGGCCGAGGTCCGTCCGCAGATCTCCAGCGTTCCGTTCTTCTCCACGGTGGAGGGCGACTGGCTGGACACGCAGGCTCTGGATGCCGGCTATTGGTATCGCAACCTGCGTCGCACGGTCCGTTTCGAGGAGGCCGTACGCACCCTCGCCGGCCAGGACCACGCGGCGTTTGTCGAGGTGTCGGCGCATCCGGTGCTCGCGATGAGTATCCAGGACACCGCCGACGAGGCGGCCGTGACGGGCACGCTGCGCCGTGAGGACGGCGGTCTGGACCGCTTCCTGACCTCCCTGGGTGAGCTGTGGGTCCACGGCGTGGAAGTGGACTGGGCCCGGGCCTTCGCTGGCACGGGTGCGCGCCATGTCGACCTGCCGACGTATGCCTTCCAGCGCAGCCGCTATTGGCTCGACGCCCCGGCTCTGTCGGATGTGGTGGCGGC
>NZ_JBEXQG010000176.1:0-1450 GCF_040612485.1 Streptomyces sp. NPDC006385 | reverse complement strand
TCGTCGATGACGACGGTGCTGCCCGCGAGCAGTTCGTCGGGCAGCTCGCGCATGGTGGGGCGGTAGGCGCCGATGGCGTTGACGTGCACCTGCGCCGGCAGAGCCGACTCGGAGAACAGGGGACTGGTGGCGTTGGTCGCGCAGCAGACGATCTCGGCGGTGCGAAGCGCCGAGGCCGTGTCGGTCGCCGTGGTGAGTTCGACCCCCGGCAGTTCCGGTTCCAGCGCCTCGATGAGTGCCTGAGCGCGCTGCGGGTCGGCGTCGACAACGGTCAACTGGCGCAAGGGCCGGACGGTGTGGACTGCGCGGACCTGGTCGGGGGCCTGGCCGCCGGCGCCGATCAGGGTCAGCCGACCGGCCGCGGGGGGTGCGAGGAGGTCGGTGGCCACGCCGACCGCCGCGCCGGTACGCAGCGCCGTCACCGCTCCGGCGTCGGCGATCAGGCTGTCCAGGCGTCCGGTCTCGCTCCAGGCCACGTTGCCGGCGATGGCCGGCTTGCGCTCGAAGTTCAGGCTCAGGGTCTTGAACATGGCGGTCGCCGTCGACCGGTGATGGGCGGACATCACCAGGAACTGTCCGTCCCGCAGGGCGGTCCGGGTGGGCATCTCGAACTCTCCGGCGGCAAGATCGACGAAGCCGCGCCGGACGGCTTCGATCGCCTCGCTCATCGTCACGGCCTCACGGATCTCCCGCTCGCTGACGGTGATGGTCGTCATGGCACCCCACATCCTTGTTCGAGCCTTCCTCGACCGTCTCGTACGGGAGGAGGCGCGTGTAAGGTATTACGCCTTACGCATCACGACAAGAGGCTGATATCGCCGTACGAGCCCGGGGTGTCCCGTGTTATGCATAAGGCGTGACTACTCCTCGCCCGGCAGCAGCGTCTGCCCGCAGTCCACGGCTCAGGTCGGTCAGCCTGCGGGAGCAGGCGCGGGAGGCGGTGCGTACCCAGATCGTGCTCGGGCAGATCGAGCCGGGGCAGGTGGAGAGTGTCATCAACGTGGCGGCGGCGCTCGGTGTCTCGGTGACGCCGGTGCGGGAAGCGATCATGGACCTGGCCAATCTGGGCATGGTCGAGATCATCCGCAACCGCGGGTTCCGGGTGCCGGTGCTCACCGACCACGACCTCGACGAGATCTTCCGGATCCGCACGATGCTCGAGGCGCCGGCCATGGCCGACGTCGTCAAAGCCCTGGACGGGGCCTGTATACCGCGGTTCCGGCAGCTCGCCGAGCAGATCACCGATGCCGCGCGCGAAGGCGACCTGGTCTCCTTCCTCGACCTGGACCGGCAGTTCCACCTCGGTCTGCTCGAACTGCTGGGCAATCGCCGCCTGGTGGCGATGGCCGGCCAGCTGCGTGACCAGGCCCGGATGCAGGGTCTGCAGAAGCTGGCGGACCAGGGTGAGCTGACCCAGTCCGGCGAGGAGCACATCGCCATCGTGGACGCC
>NZ_JBEXQG010000175.1:0-1585 GCF_040612485.1 Streptomyces sp. NPDC006385 | reverse complement strand
ACCGACCAGGCGCGGGTGGCCACGGAGGCCAGGTGGAGCAGGAAGGCCAGGGCGGTCAGGGAGACCCCGATCCGGCCGAGCAGATCGGACCGCGGGTCCTGGGGGGCGCTGTCGGCGGCGGCCGGGCCGTCGCCGGGCCCGGAGGCGTCCTCGGCCGTCAGGCGGGCGGTGGACCGGGCCAGTACCGCGGTGCTCACGGCCGAGGCCGTCCGGGACTGCGTACGTCCCTTGGCGGCCGTCTCGGCGGCGGTCCCGGCGCCGCCTGCCTGGTGCGTGGCGGGTGTGGCGGCGAGGCGGGCAATGCGGCTGCGACTGCCGAAGGCCCATTCGGCGCAGTGGGTCAGGAAGGCCAGCAGGTAGACGGCGATCGCCGAGTAGATCAGCCAGTTGCTGAGCTGGGCCAGCGTCTGGTCCGCGGTGGTCGTCGGGTTCACGGTTGCTCCTGCTTCTGGTCCTGGTCCTGGTGCGGTGAGGCGGTGGCGTCGGCCGGGGGGATCGTGCGGTGCAGTTCGGCGGTGAGGTCGGCGACTTCCTGGGCGAGCGGGGCGGACGCGGACCGGTCCAGGCCGGCGACCTCGATCTCGCTGCCCGTGCCCGAGCCGGGGCGGATGCGGATCCACAGGCGGCGCCGTCGGATGAACAGCGAGGCGGTCAGGCCCAGGCCGGCGGCGATCGAGCTCCACAAGGCGGTGCCGTTGCTGGGGTTGCGGGCGATCTGGAAGCTGGCCCACTCATTGAGCCCGTCGAAGGTGAGCGAGCCCGCCCCGTCGGGCAGGGTCATCTTGTCGCCGGGCCGCAGCGCCTTGGCGGCGGGGGAGCCGTCCTTCTTCGTGAACTGGGTCATCCGGCTGGTGTCGAGCTGGTAGACACTCTGCGGTAGCCCGCTGTCCAGGCCGAGGTCGCCGTGGTAGGCGGTCAGCACGAGGACGGGGTCCTCGGGTCCGGGATAGATGGAGGACCAGCCGTCGGCGGAGAGGTTGACGGTGGGCAGGAACAGGCCGGTGAAGCCGAGCTGGGTGGGCCTGCCGTCGCGGTCGCGGGCGTCGGGGACCTTGACCACTCCGGTGGAGCGGACGAAGGCGTCCTGCGGCAGGAAGGGCACCGGCCCGGACCAGGCGACGTCACCCTTGCCGTCGCGCACGGTCACCACGGGCGCGTAGCCGTGGCCGACCAGGTAGACCTTGGACCCGCCGATCCCCATCGGGTCGTTCACCCGGATGGTGACCTCGCGCTCGGGGCCGCCCACCATCTCACTGGCCTTCACGCGGGCCTGGAAGAAGGTCGGCGTGCCGAGCTGCGGTCCACTGCGCTGGTAATCGCCGGTGAAGTCCTCCAGACGGAAGCCGAACGGCTCAAGGCTGTCTCCGGAGACCAGCTTGCCCGGCTGGAAGTCGTCGTACTGGGTGCGCGCGTTGGTGAAACTGTCGCCCTCCACGACGACGGCCTGGCCGGTCGAACCCAACAGCCCGCCGACGGCCAGGGCCACCAGCAGCCCGAACAGGGCGAGATGGAACAGCAGGTTGCCCGCCTCGCGCAGGTATCCCTTCTCACCCGCCACAGCGCCCCCGGCCCCATCGGGGCCGGC
>NZ_JBEXQG010000174.1:0-1677 GCF_040612485.1 Streptomyces sp. NPDC006385 | reverse complement strand
TGTCGCTGCACGCGTCGGGTGCGTCGGTGCTGCGGGTGCGGTTGGCGCCGGTGGGCGCGGACGCGCTGTCGGTGACCGTCGCCGACGGCACCGGACAGCCCGTCGCCACGGTCGACTCCCTCGTCCTGCGTCCCTTCGCCCCCGAGCAGCTCGTGGGCGCGACCGCGACCCGTGACACCCTCTTCCGCGTCGAGTGGACGCCGCTGCCGCAGGCTGCCGTGGCCCACGACACCAAGGGCGTGTGGGCGGTCGTAGGCTCGCCGGATGCCGTGACTGGTTTCCCGGCCGAGCCGACCGTCCACGCCGACCTGGCTGACCTGGCCTCTGCCGTCGACAACGGCGGCGTCCTGCCGGACGCGGTGCTCGTCCCGTTCGCGGTGGCGGCGCCGGACAAGGACACGGTCCAGGCGGCACACGACGCCGCGCACCGGGCCTTGAAGCTGGTGCAGGGCTGGCTGGCGGACGAGCGGTTCGCGGCGTCCCGGCTGGTGCTGGTCACGCGGGGCGCGGTGGCGGCCGGACCGGACGAGGGGGTCGCGGACGTCGCGGCCGTCCCGGCCTGGGGCCTGCTGCGGTCGGCCCAGACGGAGAACCCCGGCAGGTTCGTCATCCTGGACAGCGACGGGGACGGCGGGCCGTGGCCGGCCGACGCCCTGGACGCCGTACTCGCCGGGGACGAACCCCAGCTCGCGGTGCGCGATGGCGTCGTCTACGTGCCCCGCGTCCAGTCGGCCGTGTCGGCCACGGCGCCGGAAGGGTCGGCCTGGGGCGAGGGCACGGTCCTGGTCACGGGTGCCACGGGCACGCTCGGCGGCCTGGTGGCGCGGCATCTGGTGACGGCGCACGGGGTACGGCGTCTGCTGCTGCTCAGCCGCAGCGGACCGGAGGCCGCGGGTGCCGCCGAACTGGTCGCTGAGTTGGGCGAGTTGGGCGCGGATGCCTCGGTGGTGGCGTGTGACGTGGCCGACCCTGCCGCCCTGGCGGAGGTGCTGTCGGGTATCCCGGCCACGCATCCGTTGACGGGTGTGGTGCACACGGCGGGCGTGCTGGACGACGGCGTCGTGTCGTCCCTGACCCCCGAGCGGCTCGACGCGGTGCTGCGGCCCAAGCTCGACGGAGCCTGGAACCTGCACGAACTGACCCGCGACCTGGACCTGTCGGCCTTCGTGCTGTTCTCCTCGGCGTCGGGTGTGCTCGGGAGCGCGGGCCAGGGCAACTACGCGGCGGCGAACGCGTTCGTGGACGCGCTGGCGGCGGTGCGGCGGGCCGACGGTCTGCCGGGCGTCTCGCTGGCGTGGGGCGTGTGGGAGCAGCGCAGTGGGATGACCGGTGCGCTGGGTGAGGTCGAGGCGGCCCGGCTCGCCCGGTCGGGTCTGCCGGCGTTGTCGTCCTCGGACGGGCTCGCACTGTTCGACGCCGCGGTGGCGGCGGGGCCGGCGTTGGTGCTGCCGGTTCGGTTCGATCTGGCCGTGTTCCGGGCCATGGGCGCCGGCCTGCCCGCGGTGATGCGCGCGGTGGCCGGTGGCCGGGTGCGCCGGGCGCGGGCGAGCGAGGCCGCCGACGCGGGTCTGGTGGACCGGTGGGCCGGGTTGTCGCCGGACGCGCGGATGCGGGAGCTGTCCGGGCTGGTGCGCGGTCAGGTGGCCGCGGTGCTGGGGCACGGCTCGGCGGCGTCGG
>NZ_JBEXQG010000173.1:0-1689 GCF_040612485.1 Streptomyces sp. NPDC006385 | reverse complement strand
CAACACCCACAGCACCCCGGGTCACACACCACAACGGCGCCTCGACCCCGGCATCCCCCAACGCCTGCACCAACTGAAGCGTCCCGCCCAGACCCGCCGACTCGTCCAACGCCAGCAACGACACCACCCCGGCCGGAGCCGCCACACCCCGCAGCACCCCAGCCAACCCGGCCCGATCAACACCCGGCTCGACCGGCAGCCGCAGCACCCGGGCCCCCCTCGCGTCGAGAGCCTGGACCAGCACAGACGTCCACTCGTCCTCGGCAAGGGCTAGGGGCACCGCGACGAGCCAGGTGCCGGACAGAGCCTCCGCCTTCGCGGGCACCGGCCTCCACGCGACGCGGTACTGCCAGCCCTCCAGCCGGGCCTCGTCCCGCTGCTCCTGCCGCCAGGCCGACAGCGCCGGCAGCGCCGCCTTCAACGGCTCGTCCGGCGACACCCCGAGGGCCGAGGCCAGCAACTCCAGGTCGCCGTTCTCCACAACCTCCCAGAAGCGCGCGTCGGCCGGATCAGCCGCCACCACATCCGACAGAGCCGGGGCGTCGAGCCAGTAGCGGCTGCGCTGGAAGGCATACGTCGGCAGGTCGACATGGTGTGCCCCGGTACCAGCGAACGCCTGCGCCCAGTCCACTTCCACGCCGTGGACCCACAGCTCACCCAGGGAAGTCAGGAAGCGGTCCAGACCGCCGTCCTCACGGCGCAGGGTGCCGGTGACGGCCGCCTCGTCGGCGGTGTCCTGGATGCTCATCGCGAGCACCGGATGCGCCGACACCTCCACGAACACGGCATGGTCCTGGTCGGCGAGGGTGCGTACGGCGTCCTCGAAACGGACCGTTCGGCGCAGGTTGCGATACCAATAGCCGACGTCCAGGGCCTGCGTGTTCAGCCAGTCGGCCTCCACCGTGGAGAAGAACGGGACTGTGGCGGTCTGCGGACGGACCTCGGCCAGGACCCGGGCCAGCTCCTCCTCGATCCGCTCCACATGGGAGGTGTGGGAGGCGTAATCCACCGGGATACGGCGGGCACGGACCTCGTCGGCCTCACAGCCGACGATCAGCTCATCCAGAGCCTGCGGCTCGCCCGCCACCACGACCGAAGCCGGGCCGTTCAGAGCGGCGATCTCGATACGACCGTCCCAGGCGGCGATCCGCTCGGCAGCCTGCTCCGCACTGAGGGCCAGGGAGACCATGCCACCGTCACCGGCCAGGCTCGCCGCGATCGCCTTCGACCGCAGGGCGACCACCCGGGCGCCATCCTTGAGGGTCAGCCCGCCCGCGACGCACGCGGCAGCGATCTCACCCTGCGAATGCCCCACCACAGCAGCCGGCTCGACGCCGTACGAACGCCACAGCGCCGCCAGCGACACCATCACCGCCCACGACAACGGCTGCACCACATCGACGCGCTCCAACGACGGAGCACCCGCAGTCCCACGCAGGACCGCCTCGGCGTCCCAGTCCACGAACTCCGCAAGAGCCTCGGCACACTCAGCGAACCGCTCAGCGAACACCGGGGCGGAGTCGAGGAGTCCCACGCCCATCCCGGCCCACTGCGCACCCTGACCCGGGAACACGAACACCACCCGGCCACCAGAACCCATCCCGGCGTTCACGTCACCAAGCCCGGCGAGGAGTTCCTCCCGATCACGGCCCACCACAACCGCCCGGTGCTCGAACCGCGCCCGCCCCG
>NZ_JBEXQG010000172.1:0-1722 GCF_040612485.1 Streptomyces sp. NPDC006385 | reverse complement strand
GGGGAGTTCCCCGGCGCCCGACCGTTTCTGTGAGTCCTGGTACGGCTTCTGTCAGTCCTGGTACAGCGCGGGCCGGTCGACCAGGTCCACCGCGGCCCGGCCGCCGTCCTCCAGCGCCCGTACGCCCGCCTCGCACACGGCCGCGACGGCGTACCCGTCCCAGGCGCTGGGGCCGGTGACCTCACCGCGCCGGGTGGCGTCCACCCATGCCTGCACCTCACGGTCGTAGGCGTCGGCGAACCGCTCGATGTAGTCCTGGGCGATGATGCCGCCCCAGCGGCCGGCCGCGTTCGTGACCATGGCGTGGCCGTCGCCCACGCGGGCGGTGCCGCGTTCGCAGACCACCTCGGCCTGGACCTGGTAGCCGAAGCCGCAGTTGACGAAGATCTCGACGTCGACGATCGCGCCGCCGTCGGTCTCGAAGACCACGAACTGCGGGTCCCGGATGCCGTCGGGCGCGTTGCCGGACGGCGCCGGGGCGAGCACGGTGACGGCCGTGATCTCGTGCCCGAGCAGCCAGCGCGTCACGTCCATCTCGTGCGTCACCGAGTCGTTGATGAGCATCGCGCTGGTCCAGCCGGGTGGGCTGGCGACGTTGCGGTGCCGGTTGTGCAGCATCAGGGGGCGGCCCAACTGGCCCGTCTCCAGAAGGGCCTTGAGCTTCATGTACTCGGCGTCGTAGCGCCGCATGAAGCCCACCTGGATCCGGCGGTGGCCCAGCTTCTGCTCGGCCTCCAGCACCCGCAGGGCGGAGGCCGCGTCCGGAGTGAGCGGCTTCTCGCACAGCACCGGCAGATCGTGCTCGAAGGCTGTGCGGAGCGCCGCCTCGTGGGCGGGGCCCGGGGAGGCGATGACCACCGCGTCGACGTCGGCCGCCGACATCGCGGCGTCCGGGTCGGTGTGGGCGGTACAGCCGTCGACGCGGGCGGCGACCGCTTCGGCCCGCTCCGCGTCGACGTCCACGACGGCGGTCACCCGTGCCCCGCTGATGACCTCGTCGATACGGCGCACATGGTCCGCGCCCATCTTTCCGGTGCCGATGACGGCGACTCCGAGCGTCTCCTTGCGCTGGGTCATGACGATCGGCCGTCCTTTCGGGTCGTCAGGCGCCGCAGGACTTCAGGAACTTACGGGTGCGGACGGCGATGGGCAGGGGCCGGTCCGGCTCGCACGGGTACATGTCCTGCTCGACGATGGCGAACAGGTCCACGTTCAGTTTCTGCGCGGCCTCCAGGACCGGCCCCAACTCCGGTACGCCGCCCGGGGGTTCGCACATCACACCGCGCTGGACCGCGGGTCCGAACGGGATCTCGTTCCGCACCACGTCCGCGAGGATCTCCGGGTCCACCTGCTTGAGGTGCAGATAGCCGATGCGCTCGCCGTAGGTCTCGATCAGCTTGACGCTGTCGCCACCGCAGTAGGCGTAGTGCCCCGTGTCCAGGCACAGGTTGACCAGGTCGGAGTCGGTCGAGTCGAGGAAGCGCTCGACGTGGGCCTCGGTGTCGATGTGGGTGTCGGCGTGCGGGTGCACGACGATGTCGAGACCGTACGCCTCCCGCACCTCGTGACCGAGCCGCTCCATGCCCTTGGTCAGGTGCGCCCACTGCTCGCCGGTGAGCTCCGGCGGCTCCAGGATCTCGGCGGTCTTGTCGTCCCGCCAGAAGGACGGGATGACGACCAGGTGCTTCGCGCCCATCGCCTGGGTGAGCGCGGCGACCTGGC
>NZ_JBEXQG010000171.1:0-1728 GCF_040612485.1 Streptomyces sp. NPDC006385 | reverse complement strand
GGTGGGTGAGGAAGCGTTCTGCGGTTCTGGTGGGGTCGTTCCAGTAGCCGTGTGCGACGCCGGCGCCGCCGATGAAGAGTTCGCCGGGGACCCAGGTGGGGACGGGCTGGAGGTTGTTGTCGAGGATGTGGAAGGTCTGGTTGGCCAGAGGGCGGCCGTAGGGGATGCTGGGCCAGGTGGGGTCCAGCTCGCCGATCGGGTGGTAGATCGACCAGATCGACGCCTCTGTTGCGCCGCCCAGGCTGATCAGTTCGGCGTCGGGGGCGATGGTGCGGATCCTGTCGGGCAAGGACAGGGGGATCCAGTCCCCACTCATCATCACCAGCCGCAGGCTCTGCAGGGCTTCCCCGCGCGCACCGACGTGCTCGGCGAGCATCTCCATCAGAGCCGGAACCGTGTTCCACACGGTCACGTGGTGGGTGCGCAGTAGATCCAGCCATGCGGCTGGGTCACGGTGCGCCTCGGGCCCCGGCAGGACGAGCGTCCCGCCTGCCGCGAGCATTCCGAAGATGTCCCAGACGGACAGGTCGAAGCTCAGCGAGGACAGGCCCACTACGCGGTCCGCAGCGGTGATCTGGAAGCGGTTGTTGATGTCGGCGACGGTGTTGGCCGCGCCGCGGTGGTCGATCATGACGCCCTTGGGTTCGCCGGTGGATCCCGAGGTGAAGATGACGTAGGCGAGGTCGTGCGGTCGGACGACCGGTTCCACCGGTGCGTCGTTCATGTCGACCCATGTCGTGTCGTCGTCCACGGCGAGCACGGTGATGTCCGCCGGCCAGGCGAGGGTGTCGCGCAGCTCGGTCTGGGTGAGCACGATGCGACACCGTCCCCGATCGAGGATGTGATGCACCCGCTCGATCGGCCATGTGGCGTCGACAGGGAGATAGGCGGCGCCGGACTGGAGGACGCCGAGTGAGGCCACGGGCTGCTGCCAGCCCTTGTGCATCACCACGCCGACCAGGGTGTTGGGACACGCGCCCAGGTCTCGGAGCCGGCGTGCGATCCGCGCGGCGCGCTGGTCCAGCTCGGCGTATCCGACCACCCGGTCCGGCGCGATCACGGCCGGACGCAGGCCGCGGGCGCGCAGCGATCCGCCCAGTTCGTGCAGCAGGCCGTGCGGCAGCACTGCCGTGGTGGCATTGGCCTGCTCTCGAGCGGCCAGGTCATCAGGCCTCGCCAGCACCGGCGTGGTCGCGTCCCACACGCCGTCCTCGTCGGCCAGCCGTCCCAGCAGTGCTCCGAATGCGGCGAACGCAGCGTCGATCAGTCCAGGCGGGAACAGTTCTTCGACCACCGCCCAGTTCACCCGCAGCCTCCCGCCCAGCTCGAACACCTGGCAGTCCAGGAAGACCTGAGGGGTCTGAGTGAGGGCGTACGCGAGCTCGCCGAACTCCTCGGCCGCCCGGCCGAGGCTCGCCTCGCCGTCGCCCAGAGCACTCGTGAACACGACGGGCATCGTCGCCCGGGCAGGCGCATCTGTACGGGCGAGCTCTCGGAGCACCTGGACGCCGTTGAAGGCCTGGTGCTCGAAGTCCGCCCAGAACCGGTCCTGCAGGGCCCGGGCCTGATCGCGTACGGACGTCTTCGCGTCGAACTCCGCCGCGAGCAGAGTAACCGAGGTGAACTCGCCGATGACGTGGTCGATGTCGGGGTGGAGGGGGAGGCGTTCGTTGACGGTGACGTTGAGGGTGAAGGTGTCGTTGGCGGACCAGGTGCGCAGGGTGGCGG
>NZ_JBEXQG010000170.1:0-2126 GCF_040612485.1 Streptomyces sp. NPDC006385 | reverse complement strand
GTTGCCGGTCGTGGTCGACAAGGACACCAACGCCGCCGCCCTCGGGCTCGCGGACCGGGGCGGGGGCCGGGGGCAGCGGCTTGGTGCGCCCGGCGCGGACGCCGTTGCCGATGATGACGATCTCGGCGATCTCGTGGACCGCGACGACGGCGGCGAGGCCGAGGACGCCGAGCAGGGCGAGCGGCATCAGGCCGATGATGATCGCCAGGGACAGGCCGACGTTCTGCAGCATGATGCGCCGCGCCCGGCGAGCGTGGTCCAGGGCCTGCGGGAGGTGGCGCAGGTCCTCGCCCATCAATGCGACATCGGCGGTCTCGATGGCGACGTCGGTGCCCATGGCCCCCATGGCGATGCCCAGGTCGGCGGTGGCCAGGGCAGGGGCGTCGTTGACGCCGTCGCCGACCATCGCGGTGGAGCGGGTGGTACGGAGTTCGCCGATGATGCGGGCCTTGTCCTCGGGGCGCAGGTCCGCGTGGACGGTGTCGATGCCGGCCTCGGCGGCCAGCGCCTTGGCGGTGCGCTCGTTGTCGCCGGTGAGCATCGCCACCGTCAGCCCGCTGGCGTGGAGGCGGTCGATGACCTCACGGGCCTCCGGGCGCAGTTCGTCGCGCACGGCGATGGCGCCGATCACTTGTCCGTGGTCCTCGATCAGGACGGCCGTCGCTCCCGCGTTCTGCATGGCGGTGACGTCCTCGGCCAGCGGGCCGGGCTCGATCCAGCCGGGCCGGCCGAGCCGGACCGGGCGGCCGTCAAGGCGGCCGGTGAGGCCGGCGCCGGTGACCGCTTCGACCTCCGTGGCGGTGGGTACCTCGGGCGCGGCCGCCAGGATGGCCTTGGCGAGGGGGTGTTCGCTGCGGGCCTCCAGGGCGGCGGCCACGGCCAGCACGGTGTCGCGGCTGCGGCCCTCCGGGGTGGCGACCTGGACCACGGTGGGCTGGTTGCGGGTGAGCGTGCCGGTCTTGTCCAGCGCGACGGTGCGTACGGCGCCGAGGGCCTCCAGGGCGGCGCCGCCCTTGACGAGGACGCCGAGCTTGCTGGCCGCGCCGACCGCGGCGACCGCGGTGACGGGCACGGAGATCGCCAGCGCACACGGGGAGGCGGCGACCAGGACGACCAGGGCCCGCTCGATCCACGTTGCGGGGTCGCCCAGCAGGGAGCCGGCCAGGGCGATCAGGGCGGCGGCGACCATGATGCCGGGCACCAGCGGTTTGGCGATCTTGTCGGCGAGGCGCTGGCTGGCGCCCTTGCGGGCCTGCTCGGCCTCCACGATCTTCACGATCCGGGCCAGGGAGTTGTCCTCGGCCGTGCTGGTGACCTCGACCTCGAGCACGCCGGTGCCGTTGATCGCGCCCGCGTACACCTCACTGCCCGGCCCCGCCTCGACGGGGACGGACTCGCCGGTGATGGCGGAGACGTCCAGCGCGGTGCGGCCGGTGCGGATGGTGCCGTCGGTGGCGATCCGCTCGCCGGGCCGGACCACCATGGTGTCGCCGAGGCGCAGCTCGGCCGGGGCGATGGTCTGCTCGGCGCCGTCGCGCAGCACGGTCGCCTGCTCGGGCACCAGGTTCAAAAGGGCGCGCAGGCCGCGCCGGGTGCGGGCCAGGGAGTACTCCTCCAGGCCCTCGCTGATGGAGTACAGGAAGGCCAGCATGGCGGCCTCGCCGACCTCGCCGAGGATGACCGCGCCGACGGCGGCGATCGTCATCAGCGTGCCGACGCCGATCTTGCCCTTGGCCAGGCGGCGCAGGGTGGAGGGGACGAAGGTCCAGGCGCCGACCACGAGGGCGAGCGCGTTCAGCGCCGTCACCACGGTGTCGGAGGCGCCGGTCCAGCCGGTTATCAGCCCGGCCAGCAGCAGGACGCCGGCCACGGCGGCGGCGCGCAGTTCGCTGACCTCCCACAGCTTCTCCGGTTCGCGCTCCTCCTCACCTTCGACGGTGTTCTTCTCGTCGCCGCAGCCGCAGGCGTCGCTCATCGGTCGTCTCCGTCGTTCTTCGGGGCCGACGGCGCCGCCGAGGTGCCGTAGGTGGGGCACAGATCTACCGCCTCGCCGGTCGCGGCGAGCAGCTGCTCGGCGGCGGCTCGCCGACTGCTTTGAGGGCACCGCCGGTGAAGTGAATGCTGTT
>NZ_JBEXQG010000169.1:0-2132 GCF_040612485.1 Streptomyces sp. NPDC006385 | reverse complement strand
CGAGGAAATGCCCGCCCGACGCGGACGCTCCCCCGTCTCCGGCCACTCCCGAGCCTCCGTCAACAGCTCGACAGCCCCCGCCGACCAGTCCACCTCGTGCGTCGGCTCGGTGACGTGCAGGGTGCGCGGCAGCATGCCGTGCCGCAGGGAGAGGACCATCTTGATGACGCCGGCGACACCGGCGGCGGCGGCCGTGTGACCGATGTTGGACTTCACCGAGCCGAGCCACAAGGGGCGTTCGCGGTCCTGGCCGTAGGTGGCGAGCAGGGCCTGGGCTTCGATCGGGTCACCGAGGGTGGTGCCCGTGCCATGGGCCTCCACGGCGTCGATGTCGGACGCGGAGAGGCGCGCGCTGGCGAGGGCGGCGCGGATGACCCGCTGCTGGGAGGGGCCGTTGGGGGCCGTGAGACCGTTGCTGGCACCGTCCTGGTTGACCGCCGAGCCGCGTACGACGGCCAGCACCTTGTGGCCGTTGCGCCGCGCATCCGACAGCCGCTCCAGCAGCAGCATGCCGACACCCTCACCCCACGCCGTACCGTCGGCGGCGTCGGAGAACGCCTTGCAGCGGCCGTCCGGCGACAGGGCGCCCTGACGGCTGAACTCCACGAACGCGCCGGGAGTGGTCATCAGGCTCACGCCACCGGCGAGGGCGAGGGAGCACTCGTCGTTGCGCAGCGCCTGGACCGCCAGGTGCAGGGTCACCAGCGAGGACGAGCAGGCCGTATCGACGGTCACCGCCGGTCCTTCCAGGCCGAGGAAGTACGACACCCTGCCCGAGAGGACGGCGCCGGACTTGCCCATGCCCAGGTAGCCCTCGACGGCCTCGGGCAGCTCCCGGAGCAGGGCGCCGTAGTCGTTGCCGTTGGTGCCGGCGAAGACACCGGTGCGGCTGCCCTTGAGGGACAGCGGGTCGATGCCCGCGTGTTCCAGGGTCTCCCAGGCCGTCTCCAGCAGCAGGCGGTGCTGGGGATCCATGGCCAGTGCCTCGCGCGGGGAGATCCCGAAGAAGCCTGCGTCGAACTCGGCGGCAGTGTCGAGGAAGGCGCCCTCACGGACGTAACTGCGGCCGTACCGCGTGTGGTCCGGGTCGTACAGGTCCTCGGCCCAGCCCCGGTCGGTGGGGAAGGCGGACACCGCGTCGGTCTCCGAGGCAAGCAGCGACCAGAGGTCCTCGGGGGAACCGACCCCGCCCGGGAAACGGCAGCCCATGCCGACGATGGCGATCGGCTCGCGTGCGGCCGCCGCCATCCGGCGGTTCTCCTTGCGGAGGCGCTCGGTTTCCTTGAGCGAGGTGCGCAGGGCGTCGAGGATCTTCTCAGGAGAGGTACTGCTCATTGCAAACTCCGCAAGTTCGAGGAATTCAGGGAGACTCGGCCGATTCGCACCAGTCAGGAATCACTGCCTTCGAATGCGATGCGGAGCAGGCTCTCTGCGTCCATGGAGTCAATCGAATCCTCGTCGGCGGACTCGATCTCGCCTTCGTCCATGGTGAATTCGATGGCTTCGTCGACGTCCGCCAATCGCAGCAGAATGTCCATGAGACCCGAGTCTCTGATACGCGCCAAGGGAATGGACGCCAGTGCCTTACGGACCCTCTCGTCCTCCGTCCGGTTGTCCGCTTCCTCGTCCTCGTCCGGGAAGATCAGCGAGCGGAGGTGCCCGGCGAGGGCGGTGGAAGTCGGGTGGTCGAACACGAGCGTCGCCGGCAGCGTCAGGCCAGTGGCGGCCTTCAGTCTGTTCCGGAGCTCGACGGCCGTGAGCGAGTCGAAGCCCAGTTCCTTGAACGCCCGGTCGGCGGCCACGGCCTCCGCGTCCGGGTACGCCAGCACCCTGGCCACGTGGGTGCGTACGAGGTCCAGCAGCGCGCGGGTCCGCTCGGCCGGGGAGAGTCCGCCGAGTTCGGCGCGCAGAGCCTCGGCGGGATCGCCGACCGTGCCGGCGCCGTCGTCGCCGGTCGTCTCCAGCGCGCGGCGGGCCTCCGGGATCTCCGCGACGAGCGGCGAGTCACGCACGGTGGTGAAGGACGGGGTGAAGAGGTCCCAGTCGACGTCCGCGACGACGAGGTGCTCCTCGCCCCGCCCCAGCACCGACTCCAGCACCTTCAGCGCATCACCCGGCTCCATCGCCGCCAC
>NZ_JBEXQG010000168.1:0-2173 GCF_040612485.1 Streptomyces sp. NPDC006385 | reverse complement strand
TCCGAGCACCCCACCAGCGAGGCGGCCACCATCGAATACGCCGTGGAGGTCCTCGGCGTCAACGACATCGTCGTCTGCGGCCACTCGCACTGCGGTGCCATCGGCGCGCTGGTGCGCGGCGACGACCTGACCGCCGTGCCGGCGGTGCGGGACTGGCTGACGAACGCCGCCGACGAGCCCAAGTGCTCCGACACGAGCGACCCGACCGTCGCCGAAGCCGTCCAGAACCACGTTCTCGCCCAGTTGCTGCGGCTGCGGTCGTACCCGGGCATCGCCAAGCGCCTGGAGTCGGGTGAACTCCGGCTGCACGGCTGGTACTACGAGGTCCACACCGGCATCGTGCGCGAACACCGGGCGCAGTCCGACACGTTCGAGACGCTCTGAGGGGGACTGAGACCATGCTGTCCAAGTTCCCTTATCTGAAGCAGGACTTCCTCGCCTCCATAGTCGTCTTCCTGGTCGCCGTGCCGCTGTGTGTCGGCGTGGCCGTCGCCTCCGGGGTCCCGGCCGAGCTCGGGCTGGTCACCGGCATCGTGGGCGGACTCGTCACCGGGCTCATGCGCGGCAGCAGCCTTCAGGTGTCGGGGCCGGCCGCCGGCCTGACCGTGCTGGTCTTCGAGGCCGTCAGCGAGTTCGGGGTGGCCACGCTCGGCGTGATCGTACTGATCGCCGGTCTCCTCCAGCTCGCCATGGGTTTCCTCAAGATAGGCCGCTGGTTCAGGGCGATATCCGTATCCGTCGTCGAGGGCATGCTCTGCGGTATCGGTCTGGTGATCATCGCCGGGCAGATCTACGCGGCGGCGGGCCTGAAGGCGCCGCAGACCGGAATCGGCAAGATCGCGGGTCTGCCCGGTGCGTTCGCCGACGCGCTCGGCAGTACCGAGGCCCTGGCCTCCCTCGCGATCGGCGCGGGCACCATCGCCGTCATCGTGCTGTGGAAGAAGATGCCGAAGGCGGTGCAGTCCGTGCCTGGCGCCCTCGCCGCGGTGGTGCTGGCCACGCTCGCCACCCTCGCTTTCAGCCTGCCGGTCGCCACCGTCCAGGTCGAGGGCCTGCTCGGCGTCATCCAGCCGCCGGGGGCCGAGGCGTTCGGTGAGCTGGCCAGTCCGGCCATCTGGGGCACGATCGTCGCGTTCGCGCTGATCGCCTCGGCGGAGAGCCTGTTCAGCGCTGCGGCCGTGGACCGGATGCACGACGGTCCGCGTACCGAGTACAACAAGGAGATGATCGCCCAGGGCGCGGGCAACACGGTGTGCGGTCTGCTCGGCGCGCTGCCGATGACCGCGGTGATCGTACGCAGCTCCGCCAACGTCAACGCGGGCGCGAAGACCAAGGCGTCCCGTGTGCTGCACGGCGTGTGGCTGCTGCTGTTCGCCGCCGCGATGCCCTGGGCCCTGGCCCTCATCCCGATTCCCGCGCTCGCCGGCATCCTGGTCCACGCGGGCTTCAAGCTGATCCCGTTCCAGCAGGTCGCGACGCTGTGGCGGGAGCACAAGGGCGAGGCGCTGATCCTCGTCGTCACCGCGGTCTCGATCGTCGCGGTGAACATGTTCGAGGGCGTGCTGATCGGCCTGGCCCTGTCGGTCGCCAAGACCGCCTGGGAGGCCTCGCATCTCAAGACGGAGGTCATAGACAAGGGCGCCGGACCCATCCAGGTCTACCTGTCGGGTAACGCGACCTTCCTCAGGCTGCCGAAGATCCTCGACAGCCTGGAGAACCTCCCCCAGGACCGCCCGATCGAGCTGGACCTGTCCGGGCTGCACCACCTGGACCACGCCTGCCGTACGGCCCTGGAGAACTGGGCCGAGCGACACAGCGCACCCGACACCGACCCCGTGAAGGTCACGGCGAACACCTGACATCGCCCAGCGGCCGGGCGGTGCACATGACACGCGTACCGCCCGGCCCACCAGCCCCCACTGACCAGCCCAAACGACCGGCCACGGGACAATGTCCCTCACCACCTGGAAGCAATCCGACTCTCCAGAACAACTACGCGCAGCCCCCTTGTTATGGTGCGCCGATGTCATCGATCAAGCAGTTCCAAGTCACCTTCGACTGCGCAGAACCTGAGCGCCTCGCTCGTTTCTGGTGCGAGGTGTTGGGGTACGTCGTATCGCCGCCGCCGGAGGGGTTTGCCACCTGGGACGATTTCGATCGCTCGCGGCCGCCT
>NZ_JBEXQG010000167.1:0-2395 GCF_040612485.1 Streptomyces sp. NPDC006385 | reverse complement strand
ACCACGGCCAACTCCCCACCCAGCACACCCGGTCAACGACACACCCGATCAAACGGACACGCCACCGGCGAATCAACCTGACCAAGCACTACTAGTTGGTGGAAGTGCCGAGCCCGAGCCCGTGCCCGGCGGCCAAGCACTGTCAGCGCTGCCTGACGGGTCGACGGATCGGACGGACATGGGACCTTCCCCGCCATAAGTGCGGGCCAGTTCACCTTTGTGCACCTCATCGCGTGCCACAGGCCGCGCGCGGAACGGATCGAACGTTCCGGTGCGCTTGAGAAATGCGCACAGCACCTCCGCGGTGCGCCTCGGCGCGGCAGGCCCTGGAGCAGCGTGGCGCGGATATCGTTGATCGCTTTGGCCCGGTCGGAGGCGGGCGTGGCCGGACCGTCCCAGTTGAGCAGGTAGCGGGGGGCCACCACAGTGACGAGCGCGACCAGGAGCAAGCTGCCGCACACAACGGCCACACTCATCGCCCGAGGCAGGCCATTCGGGCGAGTGCCGGGAGGCTTTTGTTCGCGCACGGGATGCCCGGGTTAAAACACGTTGTTGTCTCGCCGCCCTGGCCATTCCCCCACCACTTCCGAGCCGTCGCCGAATGCGATGGCAGAAGGATGCGCCACCGCATCGCGCTTCAAACGCTGGTGGAGGTACCGACGAAATGGGCCTCACCGAGTGACGAAACGCAGGCATGGGCTGGTCGGGCACCGTCAGGATGTGCCTACGTTCGTCTACCGACCCTCGTGGAAGGGAATGCGGGCTCACCTGCGCGGGAACTCCACGCGTCGGAGGTCACGTTCCTGCAGATCAACGAAATCCGTCGGTTGTCCGGGACCCTGAGCCTCGCAGCCACCCGGCGTCACGGCATGCTCGCACCGTGACGCCCCGGCTGCACACTGCGGACGGGCTATGTCATCAACTCGATGTGCGGATGCTCGGGCTTCGCTGGGCAGACAAACAGATGCTG
The DNA here is from genome assembly GCF_040612485.1 of Streptomyces sp. NPDC006385. Taxonomy (NCBI): domain Bacteria; kingdom Bacillati; phylum Actinomycetota; class Actinomycetes; order Kitasatosporales; family Streptomycetaceae; genus Streptomyces; species Streptomyces sp. NPDC006385. Next base: position 1,425 of record NZ_JBEXQG010000167.1, on the reverse strand, counting down.
CCGGTAGCCGCTGCCTATCTGGACCCCGGTCGCGTTGTAGCCGCGGTGGCCGGGGTACGGTCCAGCACCTGGGTGGGGGGACGGAGACCAGCTGTTCCCGGAGTCGTCCCCTTCCTCGAACGTGGCGATGGTCATCAGGACCTCCATGCCGGTGCCGCACTCGGAGCAGGGCTGCGGGCTGGGATCGGTGGAGTTCCAAGCGGGCCAGCCGCCGACCTTCCAGCCGGGTGCGTTGGACAGCACACAGTCGTAGTACGTGTCCGGGTCCATGTCTTCCTCTGCTGCCTGCGGCACACTCCACTGCTTGAGCTGCTCCTGCAGTTCTTCGCTCAGCTCCAGATGGTCGGGGTACTCGGTGATCTGCTCCGGTTCGAGCACGCACGGTTCCGGTAGATAGCCGTCGAACTGCACTGCGGGCGGCTCGGGGGGCGTGTCGAGGATGTCGGTGACGGCGGCTGCGGAACGCCAGAAGATCAGGGTCCTGGGCATGATCGGATGATCGAAGGGGCACCACAGAACCTGCAGCAGGTCCTTACCCTCCGGCGGACTCAGATCGGGCACATCCCGTACGTACAGCTGTGCGACGGGCAGCATCGCTATGGGGCCGTCGTACGACTGGACCGCCAGCCTCACCGGATACATCTGAGGGGGCCGGATCCGGTCGAGAGTCTCCCGTTCCTCCGGAGTCAGGTCCCGGCCGTGCGAGGCGGCGAAGATCCGTCGTTCCAGCCGCAGATCCGCCGGGGACTGGGCTGGGTTGATGCCGTCCACCACATGCGGTTCCTCGCAGTGCGGCCACGGCTCCTCAACGGGCCACAGCAGCGGCCCGCCGATCGAGCTGTCGTGCCACGTCGGCGCCCCAGGGCGGGGGTGCAGGCGGGTCGCCGTGCGGGCCCGCGGGGCCAGTTGGGGAAAGACCGCGACAACGTCGATCGGCCGTGGCGGAGTGACAGGAGTGACATTCATGGCCGCAATATTGCCAATCGCCTCTGACAACGGTCCTCGCGGCCGCCCACGAAGAGCTCTGGCACGGGCGCCACCCGGGAGTCGCCGGCAGATGGCCCGCGAGCAGGTCCACGGTAGCCGCGTGGATGTGCGTCCACGCGCGCGGTTCGTTGCCATGTACCACTTCCATTCGGGTGCTACGAGTTACCTTGGCGCACCGCAAACCCGGCCGGGAACTGCATCCACAGAGCTCGGGATCCCATACACGTGACCGGAGCCATCACAGCAGGTCAGCGTATTTCGTCGGTGACCCTGGTGGCCGGCATGCCGCCCACCGCGCAACGACGAAAGCTGCCAGGCCCGACTGAGGGCCGACAAGGTGCGGGTCCGCCTGCCCGTCGGCCGTCCCCGCACCCGGCCGGCCGCCGTGGCCGGCACGCACGCCGAGACGCTGGCCGCTGTGGCCGCAGCCGGTATCCA
>NZ_JBEXQG010000166.1:0-2490 GCF_040612485.1 Streptomyces sp. NPDC006385 | reverse complement strand
GTCCGCGGGGAACTGTGCTGGTCACTGGTGGTATGGGTGCGCTGGGTGGTCATGTGGCGCGGTGGCTGGCCGGGCGGGGGGTGGAGCATCTGGTGCTGGTCTCGCGTCGGGGTGAGCGGGCTCCGGGGGCCGGTGGTCTGCGTGGGGAGCTGGAGGCTTGTGGCGTCGGGGTGACGCTGGCCGCGTGTGATGTGGCCGACCGGGAGCAGGTCCGGGGGCTGTTGGCGTCGCTGGAGGCGGGGTCGGTGCCTGCGCTGACGGGTGTCGTGCACACCGCGGGTGTGCTGGACGACGGTGTGATCGAGACGCTGTCCGTGGAAACGCTGGCCGGAGTGCTGCGGTCGAAGGTGGAGGCCGCCCGCCACCTTGACGAGCTGACCTCCGACAAGGAGCTGGACGCCTTCGTGCTCTTCTCCTCCGTCATCGGCGTCTGGGGCAACGGCGGCCAGGCCGCCTATGCCGCCGCGAACGCCTCCCTGGACGCGCTCGCCCAGCACCGGCACGCCCGCGGGCTGCCCGCGCTGTCCCTGGCCTGGGGCACGTGGAGCGGCGGCGGCATGGTCGGGGACGACACGGACGAGCGGATGCGGCGACGCGGGCTGATCGCCATGGCACCGGAGGCCGCGATCGAGGCCCTGGCGCAGGCGACGCGCCCCGACCGGCCGTTCCTCGCCGTCGCGGACGTGGACTGGGAGCGGTTCGTCGCGGCGTACACGCCGACGAGATCGGCCCGGCTGTTCGACGGAGTGTCGGAGGCACTGCGGGCCGGCACACCGGCGGCAGCCGACGGTCTCGGGGGCACCGGCCCCGCCGACGGGGCCGTGCCGCCCGGTACGGCGCTGGCCCAGCGGCTCGCGGAGCTTGCCCCTGGCGAGCAGGAGCGCATCCTGACCGAACTGGTCCGCACCCACGCGGCGGTGGTCCTCGGGCACACCGACACGGATGCGGTCGCGGTCGGGCGCGCCTTCAAGGAACTCGGCTTCGACTCGATGCGGGTCATGGAGCTGCGAAACCGACTGAACGCCGCCACCGGGCTACGACTGGCCACCGGCGCCGTGTTCGACCACCCCACGATCACACGCCTGGCCCGGCACCTGCACGCCGAACTGCTCGGGACGCAGGACCAGCCGGAGCCCGCCACGGCCCTGGCCGCGAGCCGCGAGAGCGCACCCGCGGCCAGTGCCGCGCACCGCGAGGAACCGATCGCGATCGTCGCGATGGGCTGCCGGCTGCCCGGCGACGTGCAGACTCCCGAGGAGCTGTGGCAGCTGCTCGTACGCGGCCAGGACGCCGTCTCCGGCTTCCCCACCGACCGTGGCTGGGACATCGAGGGACTGTACGACCCGGACCCCGGCCGCCCCGGCAGGACATATGCCCGCGAGGGCGGATTCCTCTACGACGCCGCCGAGTTCGACCCGGCGTTCTTCGGGATCTCCCCGCGCGAGGCACTGGCGATGGACCCCCAGCAGCGGCTGCTGCTGCAGACGTCCTGGGAGACCATCGAGCGGGCCGGCATCGACCCGACCTCCCTCAAGGGCACCGCGACCGGCGTCTTCGCCGGAATGACCTACCAGGACTACGGCGCCCGCCTGCACGAGGCCCCGGAGAGCGTCGAGGGCTACCTCCTGACGGGCAAGTCCTCCAGCGTGATCTCCGGCCGGATTGCCTACACCCTCGGCCTGGAGGGGCCCGCGGTCACGGTGGACACGGCCTGTTCCTCGTCGCTGGTCGCCCTGCACCTGGCGGTTCAGGCACTGCGGGCCGGCGAGTGCGGACTCGCCCTGGCCGGCGGTGTGACCGTCATGCCCACTCCCGGTCTGTTCATCGAGTTCAGCCGGCAGCGCGGACTGGCCCCGGACGGCCGCTCGAAGGCGTTCTCCGACGCCGCCGACGGCACCTCGTGGGCCGAAGGCGTCGGCGTGCTGCTGCTGGAGCGGCTGTCGGATGCGCGGCGCAACGGGCATCAGGTGCTGGCGGTCGTATGCGGCTCGGCCGTCAACCAGGACGGCGCCAGCAATGGTCTTACGGCGCCGAACGGCCTGTCCCAGCAGCGCGTCATCCGCGCCGCCCTGGCCAACGCCGGGCTGTCCACCGGTGACGTGGACGCGGTCGAGGCCCATGGCACGGGCACGGCCCTGGGCGACCCGATCGAGGCCGAGGCGCTCATCGCGACCTACGGCCAGAATCGGGAACGGCCGTTGCTGCTCGGCTCGTTGAAGTCCAACATTGGGCACACACAGGCCGCCGCTGGTGTCGCGGGTGTGATCAAGACGGTGCAGGCGATGCGGCACGGCATGCTGCCGCGGACGCTGCATGTGGGTGTGCCGTCGTCGAAGGTGGACTGGTCGGCGGGGGCTGTCGAGCTGTTGACGGAGGCTCGGGAGTGGCCGGAGACGGGGGAGCGTCCGCGTCGGGCGGGCATTTCCTCGTTCGGTGTGAGTGGCACGAATGCGCATGTGATTGTGGAGGAGGCTCCGGAGGGTTCGGGGT
>NZ_JBEXQG010000165.1:0-2524 GCF_040612485.1 Streptomyces sp. NPDC006385 | reverse complement strand
CCGTTGCGCAGGGCGCGTTGGCGCAGGCTGGTCCACTGTTCGGGGGTGAGGGCGAGGGAGCGTGAGGTGAAGCGGGCTGCTGGGAGTGTCTCGGGTGCGGTACGCAGTGGCAGTTCGGGGGCAGGGGGGAGCTCGGGGAGTCGGGTCAGCCAGTAGTCACGCGCCCGTGCGAAGGCCTCCGTCTCCTCCACATCCTCCAACGCCCGCACATAGTCCCGGAACGTGATGGCGGGACACGCCATTTCAACACCGGGATTGTGGTGAAAGGCGCTCCACTCGTGGACGATCCGGCCGAGCGTGGCTCCATCGGCGATGAGGAGGTCGATCGCGATGTGGATTCGGGTGTGTTCGTCGTCCAGGCGGGTCGTGGCGATCTCGAAGAGGGGCCATTGTGCCGGTTCGCGGACCCGGCCGGCGATCTCCTCGCGGAGGGCGGTCAGGTGTGCTTCCCGCTCGGTGTTCTGGGTGTTGCGGACATCGTGGCGGGCGAATCGGTAGATGGGTACGTCGGCCAGGGCTTGCTGGCGGCCGTCGTCGGTGAAGACGGTACGCAGCATGTCGTGCCGTGCCACGACCGTGTTCCAGGCCCGCTCCAGCCGGTCCACGTCCAGTGAGACGGCGTCGATCTCGGCGTAGAAGGCGGCCGGTACGTTGCCCAGGGCGAAGAATCCCCCGCGGCCCAGCAGATAGGCCTGCTGCAGATCCGTCAGCCCGAACGGCTCGAAGCGGGCCGCTGGATCGGCCACGAGCCGGAGGAGCGCTGTCTCCTGCCCTTCTGCCGCGGGGTCGCGCGTGGCCAGGATCGCGGCCTGAGCGGCGATGGTCGGGTGCGCGAAGATGTCGCTGGCCGTCAGCGGCAGCCCGTTCGAGGCAGCCGCCGCCGCGGTCCGGACCGCCAGCAGGCTGTCACCGCCGGCTTGGAAGAAGTCGGTGTGGATGCCGACGGTCTGACCGCCGAGCACGTCGCACCAGACAGCGGCCAGGCGTTCCTCACGCAGGTTGCGCGGACCGGCCCCTTCCTCGGCCTGCACAGCCGTGCCCTCGACGTTCGGTTTCGGAAGCCGGGTGCGGTCGACTTTCCCGTTCGCCGATAGGGGCAGGAACTCGAGCAGGACATACCGCTCCGGCAGCATGTACGAGGGCAGCGTCCCGGCCAGGTGCTCCCGAACCGATTCGACCAGCCGCGAGGCGAGCTCCGGTGAAGCCGGCCGGTTCACCAGGTCGGTCACCCCGCCGTCCAGATCCCTGGCGGAGCACTCCTCGATCAGAGGGGCAGGCATACCACCCCGGTAGAACACGATGTCGGCCTCGCCCGGCGTCTCGGCCACTCGGGCTTCGATCAGCCACCCCGTGTCGTGGGCCAGGGCGCGGAGGTCGTCCGTACGGAACCCGTCGACCGCCGATTCGCTCTCCGCCACTTCTCCGGCGGTCCGCGCCGAGCAGCTCTCCAGGAGACTGACGGCTTGAAGGTCCCGGCCGAGACGCGGATTCGGTACACCACGCAGGACTACGGCGGTGGTTTCATGAGCGTCGGCTTCCTGGAGGACCGTGCGCAGGTCCCTCGTGGCGGCCACGGGCTGCCAGTCCAGTTCCATGATGCTCCCTGGTGTTGCAGCCTGGGCCATGGCGGGAGACTTGCGCAGGATCACGTCGTACCGGTAATCCGCCATTTCCGTAGCGGGGTCTCCGGCCTTGGGCAGCACGCTCACCAAGCCGAACCCGAGTCCCCGCAATCCGCGAAAGAGGTCGGGCGATATGGCCAGCTCGCGTTCCTGCCGGCTCCGCTCAGCGACCCGGACCGTGACATCCTCCACCGGGTCCGTGGCGGACGCCTGGAACAGCTCCACCGAGGTGTGGAAGGCGCGCAGCAGACGCAGGTCGCGGACATCGCCGACGAACAGGGTGCCGCCATCGGACAGCACCCGAGCGGCTTCGCGGAGTACGTCCATCAGGTATGCGCCGCTCGGGAAGTACTGGGAGACGGAGTTCGCGACGACGCAGTCGACACTGGCGTCCCCGACATCCGTGAGGTCGCGGGCGTCCCGGTGCAGCAGGCGTACCCGGCCCGCGTATTCCGGGCGGGCGTCGAAGAAGGCCTGAAGGGTAGCGAGTGTTTCGGTGGAGACGTCGATACCGGTGTAATGCGCCCTCGGGGCGATACGCGTCGCGAGCAGGCCCGTGCCGCAGCCGATCTCCAGGACGTGTGCCGGCGAGCATTCCGTGATGCGGCGCACGGTCTCGTCGACCCAGAGGCGCATCGCCTCGTCCGGGATGGGAGTGCCGGTGTACGTGCTGATCCACCCCGTTGTGTCGAAGTCGTCCCCGATCACGCCAACTTCGGAGCGCATGGCGTTGAAGACGTTTGCCCATTCGCTGACGCGCTCAACGTCGCCTTTGCCGTCTGCGTCGGGGGAGAGCTCCGGGACCAGGTATGCGGTGAGGTGGTTGTCGGTGGTGGTGACGACGGTGTCTTTGACGTTGGGGTGGGTGGTGAGTTTGGCTTCGATCTCGCCGAGTTCGATGC
>NZ_JBEXQG010000164.1:0-2735 GCF_040612485.1 Streptomyces sp. NPDC006385 | reverse complement strand
GTGGCGGCGCGTGGCCGGTTGATGGATGCGTTGCCTGCGGGTGGGGCGATGGTGGCGGTGGAGGCCACCGAGGAAGAAGTGAGCGGCTTGCTGGCGGGTCGTGAGGGCCGGGTGGGTGTTGCGGCTGTCAACGGGCCTGCGTCGGTGGTGGTTTCCGGTGACGAGGACGCCGTGGAGGAGCTGGCGGGGGAGTTGTCGGCGCAGGGCCGCCGTACCAAGCAGCTCGCGGTCTCGCACGCGTTTCATTCGCCGCGTATGGAGCCGATGCTGGAGGAGTTCCGGGCGGTCGCTGAAGGCCTGACCTACTCGGTCCCGAAGGTGCCCCTGGTCTCGAATCTGACGGGTCGGCTCGCCGTGTCGGCCGAGGTCTGTACTGCGGAGTACTGGGTGCGGCATGTCCGTGAGGCGGTCCGTTTCGCCGACGGCGTGGCAGAGTTGGCCGCCCAAGGTGTGTCGGTGTTCGTGGAGCTGGGTCCGGACGGTGTGTTGACCGGGCCGGGCTCGCAAGTGGCTGCGGATGCGGTGTTCGTTCCGGCGTTGCGCGGCGGGCGCCCGGAGGAGCAGGCGCTGCTCTCGGCCCTGGCCCGCGCCTGGGCGCACGGTGTCGACGTGGACTGGAAGGCGGTGTTCACGGGCACCGGAGCCACCCGCGTGGACCTGCCCACCTACGCCTTCCAACGCCACCGCTACTGGCTCGGCGAGACGGCACAGCAGGTCGCCGAGGAGGCGGGGGCCGTCAGGGCGGAGTCCTGGCGCGAGCGGCTCGCCGCCGCCTCCGACGAGGAGCGTGGGCAGACGCTGGAGCAGCTGGTCCGGACGCAGATCGCGACCGTGCTGGAATACGGCTCCGCGGCAGCCGTGGACCCGGCACGGACCTTCAAGGACCTGGGCTTCGACTCCCTGACCGGGGTGGAGCTGCGCAACCGGCTGAACGAGGCGACGGGGCTGCGGCTGCCGTCCTCGCTGATCTTCGACCATCCGACGCCGACCGCCCTCATGCGGCACCTGGACGCCGAGGTGCTGGGCACCGACCACGCGGCCGACATCGACGTGCCGGGCGACAGTGGGCAGGTGGACGAGCCCATCGCCATCGTCGGGATGGGCTGCCGCTTCCCCGGCGGGGTGACCTCGCCGGAGGAACTGTGGGACTTGGTGCGCACCGAGCGCGACGGAATCTCCGCCTTCCCGACGGACCGCGGCTGGGACCTGGACGCGCTGTACGACGCCGACCCCGGCCGCTCCGGGGCATCGTACGTCCGTGAAGGCGGATTCCTTTACGAGGCACCCGAGTTCGACCCCGGGTTCTTCGGGATCTCGCCGCGTGAGGCGCTGGCGATGGACCCGCAGCAGCGGCTGCTGCTGGAGACGTCCTGGGAGGCGCTCGAGCACGCGGGCATCGACCCGATGTACCTCAAGGGCAGCCGCACCGGTGTCTTCGCCGGCGCGATGTCCCAGGACTACGGCACCCAGTTGCACGAGGCCGCGGACGGCCTCGATGGCTATCTGCTGACCGGCAAGTCGGTAAGCGTGGTCTCCGGGCGGCTGGCTTACGTCCTCGGCCTCGAAGGCCCTGCCGTGACGGTGGACACGGCCTGCTCCTCGTCGCTGGTCGCCCTGCACCAGGCCGCCCAGGCCCTGCGGGCCGGCGAGTGCACGTTGGCCTTGGCCGGCGGCGTCACCGTCATGGCGACGCCCGGCATGTTCGTGGAGTTCAGCCGACAGCGCGGGCTCGCCTCCGACGGGCGGTCCAAGGCGTTCTCCGACTCGGCCGACGGGACCTCGTGGGCGGAGGGCGTGGGCATGCTGGTGTTGGAGCGGTTGTCGGACGCGCGCCGCAACGGGCATCAGGTGCTGGCCGTCGTACGCGGCTCGGCGGTCAACCAGGACGGTGCCAGCAACGGCCTCACCGCTCCCAACGGGCCGTCGCAGCAGCGGGTGATCCGCGCCGCGCTGGCGAACGCCGGGCTGTCGGCCGGTGAGGTGGACGCGGTCGAGGCGCACGGCACCGGCACGACCCTCGGCGATCCGATCGAGGCGCAGGCTCTGATCGCCACCTACGGCCAGGACCGGGAACGCCCCCTCTGGCTCGGCTCGTTGAAGTCGAACATCGGCCACGCGCAGGCGGCCGCCGGTGTCGGCGGCGTGATCAAGATGATCGAGGCGATGCGTCACGGTCTGCTGCCGCGGACGCTGCACGTCACCGAGCCGACGCGCGAGGTGGACTGGTCGGCGGGCGCGGTCGAACTGCTCACCGAGGCGCGCGAGTGGCCCGAGACCGAGGGACGCCCGCGTAGGGCCGGTGTGTCCTCCTTCGGCATCAGCGGCACCAACGCACATGTCATCCTGGAGCAGGCGCCGGAGGCGCAGCGGCCGGTTCCGGCTGAGCCGGTGGCGGTGCCGTGGGTGCTGTCAGGGCGCGGGTCCGAGGCACTGCGGGGTCAGGCTGTCCGCCTGCTGGCGCGCGTGGAGCGTGACGCGGACCTCTCTCCCGTGAACGTGGGCTGGACACTGAGCGCGGGGCGGGCCGCCCTGGACGACCGGGCTGTCCTGGTCGGCACCGACCGGGACGCGCTGACGGCCGGACTGCGGGCACTGGCACACGGTGAGTCGGCCGCAGGGCTGGTGCAGGGCACCGCGTCCGGTTCTGGTGGCCGGGTGGTGTTCGTGTTCCCGGGTCAGGGTGCGCAGTGGGCCGGGATGGGTGTGGAGCTGCTGGACTCGGCTCCGGTGTTCGC
>NZ_JBEXQG010000163.1:0-2775 GCF_040612485.1 Streptomyces sp. NPDC006385 | reverse complement strand
GGTGACAAGGTCAGCGTCCTGCAGAGCTCCAGCTGCAAGTCGCACGACCTGAACCTCGACGTCCTGGGCCAGGTCGGCATCCTCAACGGCCTGCTCGGTAACGCGCTCAACGGCGAGGGCAACGCCGGCGGCCAGGACACCCACCTGGGCTCGACCATGGGCTGCGACAACAAGGCGTTCTAGAACCCCTTCTGAAGGGTGCTGTTGTGTCGGGTTGGCCGTCCGTGAAGTCACGGGCGGCCAGCCAGATGCTGATGCGCCCTCCTCTTCGGGGGGCCGGACAGGATGGCCACGTCGGAGCGGATCAGGCACCTCGCCGGTCATCCTGAGCCCGAGCGGTGAGGCACTCCTCCGCAAATGCCAGCACTTTGAGGTGGTATGCGCGGGCAGCCCAGCCGAGGCTGATGTTGTGACCGGCATGCGGGAGGTGGTCGACGACGACCCGTGGCGCCGCGCAAAGCCGTCCGATCAGGTCGGCGAGGTCCTCGTCCTCATGGCCCCACCAACCCTCATGCTGCGCGAAAGTGAGCCGGACGGGAACGCGGATTCGCGGCAGGATCGCCGCAGACAGCCGCGTCCAACCCGCCACCGTGCCGAACTCCTGAGCCGGCATGGGCGCCACAACCGTCTGGCTCAAGCGGAACGTGTCCGGCGGATACAGGGTCAAGGGCCCCCAGTTCCGATGCCGCAGCCCCTCGCCGCGGTCGGGGCTGAGCTGGTCGGCGTGCACGGCCAGTCGGCGGCCGCACCCGGAGACATCCACACCGAGCAGCGCCGACCCCTCCCAGTCGGCGGCCACGGCGAAAGCGACCTTGGCGCCGAAGGAATGACCCAGCACCAGCGTGCCGGCGCCCGAGGCGTGGGCGGCGGTGAAGGCAGCAATCGCCGCGCGCACGGTGTCGGCCTGCCGACCGAGCCCCTGCCCGGTCGGCAGGCGCACGGCGGACGATCCGTAGCCCGGGCGGTCCAGCGCCAGCACCGTGTAACCCAGACGCGCTCCCAACGTCAGCAGGGACACATCCGGATGCGCCTGGCCGTCGAAATACCCGGCATTCATGCCGCCGCCGTGCAAGGCGACGATCACAGCGCGCGGATCCTGTACCGGCTCGCTCAGCAGGCCCGACACGGTGACGCCGTCCGCATCGATGGTGACCGCGCGTACGCCGGGGGACAGTTTCCGGTGGTGCTCTGACGGCGCGGCCGGTGACGTCGGACGGCCGGGGCGCACGTTCAATCGCATGTCGGTCACGACACGGCCCTCCGACGGCATCCAGCGGCGACGGCCGCCAGGTCCTCCCCGCCCGCTTCCCGCCACTTCTGCGTCAACGCCGCAGCACTCTCGCGCAGACCGAGGGCATGACCGGCGACACCGGCACTGATCGCGACCCGGTGGCCGGGACCCGGCGGAAGCACCTCGACGACGGCCTGAGCAGGGGTATCCATGACGCCCAGCATCGACCCCGGAACCAGTCCCTGCCGCCTGGACGCGGCCATACGCCGTACTGCTGCCGTACTGCCGTACTGCCGCATGGCGTCCACCACACTGACGGGCCATCACGACGGAGAGGATCGTCGCCCTCGACCCGGCGGTCGAGCCGGGCGCCACGCACGCCCAGGTGGAGGAGCTTCAGCGGTTCCTCGTCAATACCGGGTACTTCCCCATCTAGGACGCGTGTGGAGGTCGCGGTGACGGAGCATCCGGTGATCGGGTATCTCGTCTGGGCGGTGCTGTTCGGCGCCCTGTTCGCCTGGGAGGGCCTGGCCCTCGTCCGAACAGGTGACGCCTTCCCCACCCTCAGCGATGCCCTGCGGGCGGTGATGCGCTACCCGTTCGGGCGATGGGCGCTGTTCGCGCTGTGGCTGTGGTTCGGCTGGCACACCTTCGTCCGCGGCTGGCACTTCCTGCTCCGGGACGCACCATGACAACGTCCCACCGAAGGTAGGGCCCGTACCGTGCTTCCCCTCCCCCTGAACATCGGGCTCATGCTGACCGGGTATCTGCTGGTCATGGGGTACCTGGCCGTTGGCCTGCACCTCCTTCGCCGACAGAGACCCGGCCCGGAGAAGGCGACCGGGAAGGCGACCGGGAAGGCGGAGCGCCGACTCGCCGAACAACTCGCCCCCGGCGCGCCCAGACCCGGGTGGCCCGGCCTGACCCGCCAGGTGCTCGGCACCGCCGTCGGCGGATACGCACTGCTGATGGCCGTGGTGGTCGGTTACTACCACGGGGTCGCGCAGCTGGGGGGCCGCTTCCTGACAAGCGCGTTCACCGGCTGCGCGCTCCTGGTGGGAATCGCCCTGCCGGTGTTCTTCACCGTCTCATGGCTCAGCGAGCGGCAACGGGGCAAGCGTGTCTCCGAGTGACGGAGAACGCGCCCACCTCCGACCAAACTCCCGCCGAGCCGGGAAGGTTCACGCCAACTTCACTTCGATTTTCAGGCTCTCCCCAGCCGAAGCGTTGAGTTAACCGTGCAAACAACTTTGCCGAGATAAGATGTTCTTGACTGGTCATTGACCATTCGTTGGTACACGCATGTAGTGCTGAACTGCCTGGAGGGGGGCGCATGTTCCGAGGTCCGACGGCCCGCACCGTGGTTTCGATCCTCGCCGCCGCCCTGCTCGCCCTCCAGTTCTTCGCACCTACCGCGTCCTTCGCACGTGTACACACGGTCAGTCAGGCAGAGGCCAAAGCCCAACCCGGAATCAAGATCTCCGGGAAGGCGCTGCGCGATGAGACCCTCACGTCACGCCACTGCGTTCCGTCGGGCAATGGGG
>NZ_JBEXQG010000162.1:1433-2864 GCF_040612485.1 Streptomyces sp. NPDC006385 | reverse complement strand
GTCGTTGCCTCAGAACTAACACAGTGGACGCGAGCCTCTATGGACAAGCCCTCGGCCTATTAGTACCGGTCACCTCCACACGTTACCGTGCTTCCAGATCCGGCCTATCAACCCAGTCGTCTACTGGGAGCCTTACCCCATCAAGTGGGTGGGAGTCCTCATCTCGAAGCAGGCTTCCCGCTTAGATGCTTTCAGCGGTTATCCCTCCCGAACGTAGCCAACCAGCCATGCCCTTGGCAGAACAACTGGCACACCAGAGGTTCGTCCGTCCCGGTCCTCTCGTACTAGGGACAGCCCTTCTCAAGACTCCTACGCGCACAGCGGATAGGGACCGAACTGTCTCACGACGTTCTAAACCCAGCTCGCGTACCGCTTTAATGGGCGAACAGCCCAACCCTTGGGACCGACTCCAGCCCCAGGATGCGACGAGCCGACATCGAGGTGCCAAACCATCCCGTCGATATGGACTCTTGGGGAAGATCAGCCTGTTATCCCCGGGGTACCTTTTATCCGTTGAGCGACGGCGCTTCCACAAGCCACCGCCGGATCACTAGTCCCGACTTTCGTCCCTGCTCGACCCGTCGGTCTCACAGTCAAGCTCCCTTGTGCACTTACACTCAACACCTGATTGCCAACCAGGCTGAGGGAACCTTTGGGCGCCTCCGTTACCCTTTAGGAGGCAACCGCCCCAGTTAAACTACCCATCAGACACTGTCCCTGATCCGGATCACGGACCCAGGTTAGACATCCAGCACGACCAGAGTGGTATTTCAACGACGACTCCACGAACACTGGCGTGCCCGCTTCACAGTCTCCCACCTATCCTACACAAGCCGAACCGAACACCAATATCAAACTGTAGTAAAGGTCCCGGGGTCTTTCCGTCCTGCTGCGCGAAACGAGCATCTTTACTCGTAGTGCAATTTCACCGGGCCTATGGTTGAGACAGTCGAGAAGTCGTTACGCCATTCGTGCAGGTCGGAACTTACCCGACAAGGAATTTCGCTACCTTAGGATGGTTATAGTTACCACCGCCGTTTACTGGCGCTTAAGTTCTCAGCTTCGCCCCACCGAAATGGAGCTAACCGGTCCCCTTAACGTTCCAGCACCGGGCAGGCGTCAGTCCGTATACATCGCCTTACGGCTTCGCACGGACCTGTGTTTTTAGTAAACAGTCGCTTCTCGCTGGTCTCTGCGGCCACCCCCAGCTCAAGGAGAAAATCCTCTCACCAGGCATGGCCCCCCTTCTCCCGAAGTTACGGGGGCATTTTGCCGAGTTCCTTAACCATAGTTCACCCGAACGCCTCGGTATTCTCTACCTGACCACCTGAGTCGGTTTAGGGTACGGGCCGCCATGAAACTCGCTAGAGGCTTTTCTCGACAGCATAGGATCATCCACTTCACCACAATCGGCTCGGCATCAGGTCTCAG
>NZ_JBEXQG010000162.1:0-1340 GCF_040612485.1 Streptomyces sp. NPDC006385 | reverse complement strand
ATGTATGAATGACACGACTTCGGCGGTACGCTTGAGCCCCGCTACATTGTCGGCGCGGAATCACTAGACCAGTGAGCTATTACGCACTCTTTCAAGGGTGGCTGCTTCTAAGCCAACCTCCTGGTTGTCTCTGCGACTCCACATCCTTTCCCACTTAGCGTACGCTTAGGGGCCTTAGTCGATGCTCTGGGCTGTTTCCCTCTCGACCATGGAGCTTATCCCCCACAGTCTCACTGCCGCGCTCTCACTTACCGGCATTCGGAGTTTGGCTAAGGTCAGTAACCCGGTAGGGCCCATCGCCTATCCAGTGCTCTACCTCCGGCAAGAAACACACGACGCTGCACCTAAATGCATTTCGGGGAGAACCAGCTATCACGGAGTTTGATTGGCCTTTCACCCCTAACCACAGGTCATCCCCCAGGTTTTCAACCCTGGTGGGTTCGGTCCTCCACGAAGTCTTACCTCCGCTTCAACCTGCCCATGGCTAGATCACTCCGCTTCGGGTCTTGAGCGCGCTACTGAACCGCCCTATTCGGACTCGCTTTCGCTACGGCTTCCCCACACGGGTTAACCTCGCAACACACCGCAAACTCGCAGGCTCATTCTTCAAAAGGCACGCAGTCACGACGTTGAGCGCAAGCACTCAACGCGACGCTCCCACGGCTTGTAGGCACACGGTTTCAGGTACTATTTCACTCCCCTCCCGGGGTACTTTTCACCATTCCCTCACGGTACTATCCGCTATCGGTCACCAGGGAATATTTAGGCTTAGCGGGTGGTCCCGCCAGATTCACACGGGATTTCTCGGGCCCCGTGCTACTTGGGTGTCTCTCAAACGAGCCGCTGACGTTTCGACTACGGGGGTCTTACCCTCTACGCCGGACCTTTCGCATGTCCTTCGCCTACATCAACGGTTTCTGACTCGTCCCACGGCCGGCAGACCGTAGAAGAGAGATCCCACAACCCCCACGACGCAACCCCTGCCGGGTCTCACACGTCGTAGGTTTAGCCTCATCCAGTTTCGCTCGCCACTACTCCCGGAATCACGGTTGTTTTCTCTTCCTGCGGGTACTGAGATGTTTCACTTCCCCGCGTTCCCTCCACTTGCCCTATGTGTTCAGGCAAGGGTGACAGCCCATGACGACTGCCGGGTTTCCCCATTCGGACACCCCCGGATCAAAGCCTGGTTGACGACTCCCCGGGGCCTATCGTGGCCTCCCACGTCCTTCATCGGTTCCTGGTGCCAAGGCATCCACCGTGCGCCCTTAAAAACTTGGCCACAGATGCTCGCGTCCACTGTGCAGTTCTCAAACAACGACCAGTACACCGTCACACACCCC
>NZ_JBEXQG010000161.1:0-3341 GCF_040612485.1 Streptomyces sp. NPDC006385 | reverse complement strand
ACGCTTCCTTCGTACTCACCCTCTCGGGCTTTCCTCCGGGCGCTTCCCTTCGGTCTTGCGTTTCCGACTCTATCAGATCCTTTTCCGATCCGATTCCCTGTCGGCGGGATTGCCATGAGGCTCTGGGCTTTCGCCCGTCGGCCTTTCGACATTCACTACGTTAGCCGATTCCCCCGCCCGATTCATAATCGGGCTCCGCGGATTCGGATTCGGGCATGCGGGCACGCCGAAATCGACCCCGTTGAGGGTGTTCGTAGGTAGTGGGTTGGCCGCTCCGGCTGCTGACTACGCAGTACCCGGTTCAGCGGCTCGGGCTACGTTACGCCCCTCGCCAAGGCGCGTCAACTTCGGCGGCGCCTCGGGACATGGGCCCGATAGGGGCTCACCGTGGGGTCGTTGGCGATCCAGTAGCGCCAGGGGTGGATGTCCCCGTTGCCGCCGTCTCCGGCCACGCCGGTGCGAGGGCCGTTGCGTACCTGGTCGGAGGGCACGGGTGTGCCGGTGAGGATCCTCAGCGGTGTCTCGGCGGAGGTGCACGCGTCCGTGCCGTCCAGGGCCCGGTCCACACCCAGGGCGGTGGCCAGACGGGCCGGGCCTTTGGCCAGTTCCTTGTCTCTGCGGGCCGAGACTCGACGCTTCCGGGCGAGTTCGGTGCCCTCGATGATCTCGCCGGCGCGCAGCAGGACCGCGCTCGCCTGGCCGTCGGGGCCGCACACCAGGTTCATGCAGTGCCACATGCCGTAGGTGAAGTAGACGTAGACGTGTCCGGGAGGACCGAACATCACGTCGTTGCGGGGCGTGCGGCCGCGATAGGCGTGGGAGCCGGGGTCGTTCGGGCCGTCGTAGGCCTCGACTTCTGTGAGGCGGAGGGCGATCGGACCGTCCGGTGTGGTGCGTACGAGGACGCGGCCCAGGAGGTCGGGGGCGACTTCCAGGACGGGCCGGTCGAAGAAGGCCCGGGGCAGGGGCGTACGGTCGGGGGTCGCGATCATGCCGTCCGAGGGTACTGCAGACGGGTGGTCGCGACGGGGTGGTCAGGGAGCGTGCGCCTTGCCAGGGTGGGGCGCGGAACCGGCCACGGCCGGATCGCGTTTGTAGGGATCAAGGATCCACTCTGAAAAGAGGAGAGTCATGGCGTTCAAGAAGCTACTCGCGAGCCTGGGGGCCGGCGGGGCTTCGGTCGAGACGGTGTTGACTGAGGTCAACGTCGTTCCGGGCGGTGTCGTCCAGGGTGAGGTGCGGATTCAGGGCGGGTCCGTGGCCCAGAACATCGAGGGTCTGTCCGTGGGCCTGCAGGCGCGGGTGGAGGTGGAGAGCCAGGACTCGGAGCACAAGCAGGACATCGAGTTCACGAAGATGCCGCTCGGTGGTGCCTTCGAGCTCCAGGCCGGGGCCGTGCACGCGGTGCCCTTCGGGCTGGAGATCCCCTGGGAGACGCCGGTCACGACGATCGACGGTCAGCCGCTGCGCGGCATGAACATCGGTGTGACGACGGAGCTGGCGATCGCGCGGGCCGTGGACTCCACCGACCTGGACCCGATCAACGTGCACCCGCTGCCCGCGCAGAAGGCGATCCTCGACGCCTTCATCCAGCTTGGCTTCCGCTTCAAGAACGCGGACATGGAGCGCGGCCACATCCGCGGTACGCGGCAGAAGCTGCCGTTCTACCAGGAGATCGAGTTCTTCCCGCCGCAGCAGTACCGCGGGATCAACCAGGTCGAGCTGAGCTTCGTCGCGGACGAGAACGCGATGGATGTCGTACTTGAAATGGACAAGAAGCCGGGGCTGTTCAGTGAGGGCAGTGACACCTTCCGGTCGTTCCAGGTGGGTCTGAACGACTTCCAGGGGACCGACTGGGCGGCGTACCTCAACCAGTGGCTGTCCGAGGTCGGCAGCAAGCGCAACTGGTTCTAGGCTCGGAACTGCTGATTCCACTGGATCGTCAGGAGGTATCGAAGTGACCGAGCTCAAGAGGCGGCCGCTGCCCCACGACTTCCATCCGCCCGTGCCGTCCTTCACGGTCACGAGCGAGGACGTCGAACACGGCGGGACCCTCAAGGACGCTCAGGTCTACGCGGCCGGCAACACCTCTCCGCAGCTGCGCTGGGAGGGCTTCCCGGCCGGGACCAAGAGCTTCGCCGTGACCTGCTACGACCCCGATGCCCCTACGGGGAGCGGGTTCTGGCACTGGGTCGTCTTCGACATCCCGGCCTCGGTGACCGAGTTGCCGACGGGTGCGGGCAGCGGCAAGTTCGAGGGTCTGCCGGAGGGGGCGGTCCAGGCTCGTAACGACTACGGGTCGAAGGACTTCGGCGGTGCCGCGCCGCCGCCCGGGGACGGGCCGCACCGGTATGTGTTCACGGTGTACGCCGTGGACCAGGAGAAGCTCGGGCCGGACGAGGATGCCAGCCCGGCCGTCGTCGGCTTCAATCTGCGGTTCCACGCGATCGGGCGCGCCCATGTGATCGCTGAGTACGAGGTGCCTGCCGAAGCCTGACGTTCATGGAACGTTTGCCCGCCCCCGGTCTTGGAAGTGATCGGGGGCGGGCATTTTTTATTTCGTTGTCCATCTCGGCGTGCCCGGCCAGAGTTGATCCCAGCCCGCCAGGGGGTGGGCAGGTGCGCACGGGAGGTGGGCTGCAATGCGGGACACGCTGGTACTGAACGCGAGCTTCGAGCCGCTGTCGACGGTGACGTTGAATCGAGCCATCGTTCTGGTGCTCCAGGACAAGGCCGTCGTCGAGCAGGCCCATCCCGAACTGCGGATGCGTGGAGCCGCGGTCGACATACCGGCGCCCCGCGTGATCCGGCTCTGCAGGTACGTACGGGTGCCGTTCCGAAGACAAGCGCCGTGGTCGAGGCGGGGTGTTCTGGTGCGGGACCGGCACCGGTGCGCGTACTGCGGGCGCCGGGCCACGACGGTGGACCATGTGGTGCCTCGGTCGCAGGGTGGGCAGGACACCTGGCTGAATACCGTCGCCTCGTGTGCGGAGGACAATCATCGGAAGGCTGACCGGACGCCGGAGCAGGCAGGGATGCCGTTGCTTCGGGAGCCGTTCGAGCCGACGCCGGCCGATGCGATGTTGCTGGCGCTGGGGGCCGACGACCTTGCTGCGCTGCCGGATTGGCTGGCAGTGGACGCCGCCGCCGCGTAGCTCATCGCCGTGGGACTTTGACTCGTTCGTCGGCTGCGGGCGATGTGTGGCTGGTCGCGCAGTTTCCCGCGCCCCGGAAGGGGCGCGGGGCCGCCCGGCGGGAGAAACAAGATCGGAAGATCACACCTCTGAACACCAGTCACATGCACTGATATATCGTTTTCCGTCTTGTGCTTGAAAAAATGT
>NZ_JBEXQG010000160.1:0-3445 GCF_040612485.1 Streptomyces sp. NPDC006385 | reverse complement strand
GTCACGTCCTGCGGCGCCGGCCCGCTGCTTTCAGCCCGTCCGGCGTTTGAGGACGAGGCCCGTTCAGGGCCGAAAGCGGGGGTCTGGGGGCCGCAGGACCCCCAGGGACCGGGGTCGAAGGGGCAGCGCCCCTTCAGGATGGGACGGGTAAGGGCGGCAGAGGCGAAAAACCCTCCCTACGCCCACCCCACCTAAGCCAACAACCCCCGCAACGGAAACACAGCCTTCCGCGTAGCCAACACCGCCTGATCCAACCGATCCGCGGGGTCGTACCCCGCCTCCCACCCGGCCCACGACACAGGCCACCGCCCATCAGTCATCCGCGCCGGCCCCAACTGCCGAGTCCGAGCAAAGACCTCCTGCCGCCACCCCTCCGGAATCATCGCCTCAGGCTCGATCGCCCGCCCCGCAGCAATCCCCACCAGATGCGTCCACGACCGCGGCACGACCTCCACCACCGCATAACCGCCCCCACCCAGCGCAACCCACTTCCCCCCGGCGTACTCGTGCGCCAGGTCATGACAGGCCACCTGCACAGCCCGCTGCGCGTCCAAGGACACGGCAAGATGCGCGAGCGGATCCTCGAAGTGCGTATCGGCCCCGTGCTGCGTCACCAACACCTGCGGACGAAAGTCCGCGATCAACTCCGGCACCACGGCATGAAACGCCCGCAACCACCCCGCATCCCCGGTCCCCGCCGGCAACGCGACATTCACAGCCGTCCCCTCCGCGGACTCGGCCCCGGTCTCCTCCGGCCACCCGGTCTGCGGAAACAACGTCCGCGGATGCTCGTGCACCGAAATCGTCAGCACCCTCGGGTCCTCCCAGAACGCCGCCTGGACCCCGTCCCCGTGATGCACATCCACATCGATGTACGCGACCCGCTCCGCCCCCAGCTCCAACAGCCGCGCAATGGCCAGCGAGGCATCGTTGTAGATGCAGAACCCCGACGCACCCCCCGGCATCGCATGGTGCAAGCCCCCCGCGAAGTTCACCGCATGCAGCGCCTCCCCACGCCACACGGCCTCCGCCGCCCCCACCGACTGCCCGGCGATGAGCGCCGACACCTCATGCATCCCCGCAAAGGCGGGATCATCCAGCGTCCCGAGCCCGTACGACTGGTCCGCCGCCCTCGGGTCCACCGAGGCCGCCTTCACGGCCTCGATGTAGTCCGCCCGATGGACCAGCCGCAACGTCGACTCCCCGGCCGGCTGCGCCGCGACGACGTCCACGTCCTTGTCCAACCCGAAGGCATCGACGAGCCTCCTGGTCAGGGCGAGCCGGACCGGGTCCATCGGATGGTCCCGGCCGAAGTCATAGCCCGTTACTGCCTCGTCCCACATCAGCTGTGCGCGGCCGCTCATGCCCGTCACCGTATCGGTCCGGTTGAGCGGCGAACGAGCGGGCGTACACAAGCGTCACCAGCACCAACACCATCGGCACAAGCATGGCCCCGCGATAGTTCCACACATCACCCAGCGCACCCACCAAGGGCGAACCGATCAAAAACCCCACGTAATTGAACACGTTGAGCCGTGCAATGGCCGCATCCGAACCCCCCGGCCCGTTCTTCTCAGCAGCCAGTCGCCCAGCCGCCGCGAACGTCTGCGGCACCAGCACACACAGCCCGAGCCCCAGCAGGGTGAACCCCAGCATCCCCACCCACGCCCCCGGCGCCCCGGCCACGACCGCGAACCCGACGGCCGCCACCAGCGCCCCCATCCGCACGACCGCGACAGCCCCGAACCGCCGCACCCCGAAGTCCCCGATGGCCCGCCCCAGCAACGTGGTGACCATATAGACGTTGTACGGCACGGTGGCCAACTGCTCCGAACTCCCCAGCACGTCCTGCAGATACTTCGCACTCCAGTTGGAGACGGTCGAGTCCCCGATATACGCGAAGGTCATCACCAGACACAGCGGCAACAGCACCCTGAAGCCGACGACCCCGCCCTCGCCCACTTCCTGCGCAGCGCCCTCACTCCCGTCGCGCCCATCGACGTACCACCGACTCCCCACCAGAACGGCCGGCACGAGCACCACGACGACCGGCAGATACGACACGACCAGCGCCAGTTCCCAGTGCGCCCCCACCCACGCCAGCGAGGCCCCCACGATCCCGCCCAGGCTGTACACCGCATGGAAGCTGAGCATGATGCTGCGCCCGTACGACCGCTGCAGACTCACCCCGAGCATGTTCATCGAGGCGTCGAGCACACCCACGGCCAGCCCGAACGCGGCGAGCGCCACCCCCAGTTCGACCATCCGCTCCCCCGCCCCCACCCCGAGCAGCGCCAGGAGCACGACGGGCTGGGACCATCGCAGCAACCGGCTCGGCGGTATTCGCCTCACCAGCCGCTCGGTCGCCACACTGCCGACACCGGCAAGGATCGGTACGGCGGCGAGGAAGGCGGGCAGCAGCGCGTCGGAAACCCCGTACCGGTCCTGGATGGCCGGAATCCGGGTCACCAGCAGGGCAAAGGCGACACCCTGAGCGAAGAAGCCGAACGCCAGCGAGGCCCTACCGCGCCGCAGCACATCAGTCATGGCGGCGAGCGTAGGGCCCCGGCGTACTGGTGGGTAGATCCAGCCAAAGGTGAATTTCCCTCAAGTTCAGTGAGTGTCGCGACCGCCGGACGACACCAGCAGATCGGCCAACTCCCCCATCGCGACAAAGAGTCGAGCAGCCCCGGCCAACTTCGCGGCAGGCGTCATCGCCGTGAACCCGTACACGTCCATCCCGGCCGCCACAGCCGCCTGCACCCCCAGCGGACTGTCCTCGACGACGACACAGCGCTCCGGCGCGACGCCCATCCGCTCGGCGGCGTACAGGAACAGATCCGGCGCCGGCTTCCCCCGCCCCACATCCTGCGAACTGAAGATCCGCCGGTCATCGAAGAACCGCTCGAGCCCGGTCGTCCGATGCCCCACCCGAATCCGCTCATGACTCCCGGACGACGCCACGCAGTACGGCACCCCGTTCCCCGCAAGCTTCTCGAGCACGTCCACGACGCCGGCCACCGGCTTCAACTCCCGCTCGAACGCCGCGAACACCCGCGCATGGAAGACCTCGTCAAAGTCCTCAGGCAACCGCTGCCCCGTCCGCTCCAGCACCAGATCATGAATCCGGTGCATCGCCGAACCCATGTAGTCGCGAATGGAGTCCTCGTACGACGTCGGATGCCCCAGCTCGGTGAGATACGCGGCGAGAAGCCGGTTCGAAATGGGCTCGCTGTCGACGAGCACGCCGTCGTTGTCGAAGATGACGAGTTCATAGCGCATGCCTACGAGCCTAAGCGACACGCAAAATGCAGAAAGCCCCCGTGCCGGTATCCCCGGCCGGGGGCTTTCTCAAGAATTGTTCGGCGGTGTCCTACTCTCCCACAGGGTCCCCCCTGCAGTACCATCGGCGCTGTAAGGCTTAGCTTCCGGGTTCGGAATGTAA
>NZ_JBEXQG010000159.1:0-3575 GCF_040612485.1 Streptomyces sp. NPDC006385 | reverse complement strand
CCGACGCCGCCGAGCCGTGCCCCAGCACCGCGGCCACCTGACCGCGCACCAGCCCGGACAGCTCCCGCATCCGCGCGTCCGGCGACAACCCGGCCAGCCGGTCCGCCAGGCCCGCACCAGTACCCGAGTGCTCACTCGCGCGCGCCCGGCGCACCCGGCCACCACCGGCCACCGCGCGCAGCACCGCTGGCACACCAGCCCCCAGCCCGCGCAGCGCCGCCGCATCGAACTGCGCCGGCACCACCGACGCCGGTCCCGCGGCCACGGCAGCGTCCAGCAGTTCCAGTCCCTCACCGGAGGTCAGCGCCTTGAGCCCGGACCGTGCGATGCGCGCGAGGTCCACGTCGCTCAGCTCACCGGTCATGCCGCTGCGCTGCTCCCAGAAGCCCCACGCCAGCGATACCGCGGGCAGTCCCTCGGCGCGGCGGGCGGCGGCCAGCGCGTCCACGAACGCGTTCGCCGCCGCGTAGTTGCCCTGGCCCGCGCTGCCCAGCACACCGGACGCCGACGAGAACAGCACGAACGCCGACAGACCGAGGCCACGGGTCAGCTCATGCAGGTTCCAGGCGCCGTCCACCTTCGGCCGCAGCACCGCCGCGAGCCGTTCCGGAGTCAGAGACGACACCGTACCGTCGTCCAGCACACCGGCCGTGTGCACCACACCCGTCAGCGGGTGCTCGGCCGGGATCCCCGCCAGCGCCTGGGCCAGCGACCCGCGATCGGCGACATCGCACGCCACCACCGAGGCCTTGGCGCCCAACTCGCCCAACTCGGCGACCAGTTCGGCGACACCGGCGGCCTCCGGGCCGCTGCGGCTGAGCAGCAACAGCCGCCGTACCCCATGCGCCGTCACCAGATGCCGGGCCACGAGAGCACCCAGCGTGCCGGTCGCGCCCGTCACCACCACCGTGCCCGCACCGAACCCGCCGGTCGTCGCCACGGCACCCGTGCGCACCCGACCCAGCCGCGGCACGCGCACGTCACCGGAACGCACCGCCAGCTGCGGCTCGTCCCGCTCGACCGCCCACTCCAGCGCCGTCGGCAGCACGCTCCACGAGGACTCGGCACCGTCGACGTCCACCAGCACAAACCGGCCCGGGTTCTCCGTCTGGGCCGACCGCAGCAGACCCCACACCGCGGCGGCCCCGAGGTCGGCCACCCCGTCCTCGGCACCGGCCGCCACCGCTCCCGAGGTCACCAGCACCAGCCGCGACCCGGCGAACCGCTCCTCCGCCAGCCAGCCCCGCACCAGCTCCAGGGCGTCACGGAGAGCCGTGTGCACGGCGTCCGCGGTCGTCCCGGTGGTGTCAGCCGAGCTCACGAAGCGGCGGACGACCAGGTCCGGTACGGGCTCCCCGGCGGCGAGAGCGTCGAAATCCGGGTACGTCGGCCCGTCGATCGGCGACTCACCGACGCAGGCCCACGTGACCGTCGCCACGGCCTCCGGCGCCGGCGTCGGCGTCGGCGTGGCAGCGGTCCACTGAAGCTCGAACAGGGCGTCGTGCAGGACGCCTTGGGCCGAGGCGAGCTGTTCCCGGTCGAGGGGTCGGGTCAGCAGCGAGCCGACGGTCGCGACGGGCCGCCCCGTGCCGTCGGCGACGGTCACCGACAGAGCGTCCGCACCGGCCGGCGCCAGCCGTACCCGCAGCACCGACGCGCCGGACGCGTGTAGCGAGACGCCACGCCACTCGAACGGCAACCGCGCCTGCGCGTCGGCGAAGAACCCGCCCAGCCGCACACCATGCAGCGCCGCGTCCAGCAGCGCCGGATGCAGACCGAAGCGAGCCGCCTCGTCCCGCTGTTCCTCCGCCGCCTCGACCTCGGCGAACACCTCGTCGCCGCGCCGCCAGGCGGCACGCAGCCCCTGGAACGCCGGGCCGTAGCCGTATCCGGCACCGGCCAGATCGTCGTACAGCTCGTCGGTCTCGACGCGCACGGCGCCCGACGGCGGCCAGGCCACCAGGTCGGCTCCCGCCTCGACGGCCTCCCGCGCCAGCACCCCGGTGGCGTGGCACGTCCAGGCGTCTCCGGGCGACTCCGCCAGGGTCTCCGCCGCGGAGTCGGCGCAGGAGTACACGCCGACCGTCCGCCGACCATCGGCACCGGGCTCCCCGACCGTGACCCGCAGCCGGACCCCGCCCTGTTCGGGCAGCGTCAGCGGGGCCTGGAGGGTCAGCTCCTCGACCGCCCCGCAGCCGACCTCGTCACCGGCGCGCACGGCCAGCTCCACGAAGGCGGTCCCCGGCAGCAGCACCACACCGCCGACCGTGTGATCCGCCAGCCACGGATGCGTCCGCAGCGACAGCCGGCCCGTCAGGACCACACCGTCCGCGTCGGGCAGGTCCATGACCGCCCCCAGCATCGGGTGCCCGGCCGCCGACAAACCTACGGCCGCCGTACCGGCACCGGCCGTCGGGCTGACGTCGAGCCAGTAGCGGCTGCGCTGGAAGGCATACGTCGGCAGGTCGACATGGCGCGCACCCGTGCCGACGAAGGCCCGGGCCCAGTCCACTTCCACGCCGTGGGCCCACAGCTCGCCCAGGGAGGTCAGGAAGCGGTCCAGGCCGCCGTCCTCACGGCGCAGCGTGCCCGTCACGGCCGCATCGTCGGCGGTGTCCTGGATGCTCATCGCGAGCACCGGATGCGCCGACACCTCCACGAACACGGCATGGTCCTGGCCGGCGAGGGTGCGTACGGCCTCCTCGAAACGGACCGTGCGACGCAGGTTGCGATACCAGTAACCGGCATCCAGAGCCTGCGTGTCCAGCCAGTCACCCTCCACCGTGGAGAAGAACGGAACGCTGGAGATCTGCGGACGGACCTCGGCCAAGACCCGGCCCAGCTCCTCCTCGATCCGCTCCACGTGAGAGGTGTGAGAGGCGTAATCCACCGGGATACGACGAGCCCGCACGCCGTCGGCCTCACAGCCGACGATCAGCTCATCCAGAGCCTGCGGCTCGCCCGCCACCACAACCGAGGCCGGGCCGTTCAGAGCGGCGATCTCGATACGACCGTCCCAGGCGGCGATCCGATCAGCCGCCTGCCCGGCGTCCAGGGCCAGGGAGACCATGCCACCGTCACCGGCCAGCCCGGCCGCGATCGCCTTCGACCGCAGGGCGACCACCCGGGCGCCATCCTTGAGGGTCAGCCCGCCCGCGACGCACGCGGCAGCGATCTCACCCTGCGAATGACCCACCACAGCAGCCGGCTCCACGCCGTAGGAGCGCCACACGGCGGCCAGGGACACCATCACCGCCCACGACAACGGCTGCACCACATCGACGCGCTCCAACGACGGAGCACCCGGAACACCGCGAAGAACCGCCTCCGCATCCCAGTCCACAAACTCAGCCAGAGCCCGGGCACACTCAGCGAACCGCTCAGCGAACACCGGAGCCGAGTCCAGCAGCTCCACACCCATCCCGGCCCACTGCGCACCCTGACCCGGGAACACGAACACCACCCGGCCACCAGAACCCGTCCCGGCGTTCACGTCACCAAGCCCGGCGAGGAGTTCCTCCCGATCACGGCCCACCACAACCGCCCGGTGCTCGAACCGCGCCCGCCCCGTCGCC
>NZ_JBEXQG010000158.1:0-3597 GCF_040612485.1 Streptomyces sp. NPDC006385 | reverse complement strand
GGCCACCGGAGAACGCCTCTACCGCACAGGCGACCTCGGCCGCTACCACCCCGACGGCACCATCGAATTCCTCGGCCGCAACGACCACCAAGTCAAGATCAACGGCTACCGCATCGAACTCGGCGAGATCGAAGCCAAACTCACCACCCACCCCAACGTCAAAGACACCGTCGTCACCACCACCGACAACCACCTCACCGCATACGTCACGCGCGCCGAATCCGCCCCGGACGATCCGGACCAGCTCGTGGGGTCTCTTCGGGCGGCTCTCGCCGTAGCGCTCCCGGACTACATGATTCCCCGCAACTTCGTACTCCTCGACACTCTGCCCCTGTCGGCCAACGGCAAGGTCGACCGCGGAGCCCTGCCTGCTCCTCTCCCGCAGCCGACCGGAGGTAGCCCGTCGCGCGGCGACGCCGACCCGGTCGGCGCCCAGGGCTCGGAGCCACGCAACGACATGGAGCGGCGACTGCGGGACATCTGGAAGGAGGTACTCGGTCTCGAAGCCGTCAGCGTCCATGATGACTTCGGACAGCTCGGCGGCGACTCTCTGCTCGCCCTTCGGGTAATCAGCCGGGCGGCCGAGGCGGGGCTGGAACTCACTCCGCGGCAGTTCTTCGAGCACCCGACGATCGCCGGGCTGGCCGGGGTGGCCACACTCGCGGTGCCTCGCCCGGCCGAAGAACAACCGACCGAGGTCATCGGCGACGTACCACTGCTGCCGGCGCAGGCCATGCTGCTCGCCGGGCTGGACGCCACGGTGGCCCGCCATCACAACTACGCCCTGTTCTTCGAACTCGACGAGCCGCTGAACAAGGTGGCGCTGCGCGTCGCTCTGCGGACCCTCATCAGCCGACACGACTCCCTTCGTACAGGATTCGTCCACGGCCCGAAGGGCTGGCGGCAGCACGTGGCGACGGTGGACGAGGTGTCCGTCGTTCCCATGGAGTGGCTCGACCTCGGCGACATGCCCGCCGAGGAGCAGGGACGCACCATCGAGGAGCTCGCCGAGCAGGCGCAACGCAGCTTCGACCTCGCTGAACCGCCCCTTCTGCGCGTGCTGTACTTCGATCGGGGCCGGGACAGGAAGCCGGAGCTCCTCCTGGTCGCCCACTGGCTAGTCGTGGACAACTTCTCCCTGCGGATCGTTCTGGGCGATCTGCTCGCCGCGCACGCACAGATCGCGGAGTACGGACATGCGGAGCTGCCCGCGCCCGGCACGCCCGCCGCGGTGTGGGCCGAACAGGTGGCACGACAGACGGAGCAGACGAGGGTGACGTCTCAGCCACCGTTCGAGCGTGCGCGCCACGGTACGGCCCGTGACGCCGTGACGCTCGTGGAGGTACTCGACTCCCGGGCGACCGACCGGTTGCGTGAGCAGACCAACTCCTCCGTGGTTCTGGGAGACGTGATTCTCGCGGCCCTGGCTCGGGCCGCCCGCGCCACCGGTCTCGGTGAGTCGATCCGCGTCGACGTGGATGGACATGGGCGTGGCGCAGTGCTGCCCGGTGTGGCCAGTCCCATCGACCTGTCGCGCACGGTCGGCAGGCTCTCGGTCCGCAACCAGCTGGAGGTGCCCGCCCTGCAGGACCCTGTACGAGCTGCCAAGACCGTCGCCGCTGTGCGTGCCGCCCTTCCCAACGGTGGCCTCGACGACGCGGTCACTGCGTACGGCACCACGGCCGTAGCGGACGGGCTGTCCGCCCCCGCCCCGGAATTCGCTTTCAACTACCTTGGCACGGTCGATGAGTTGTACGCGATCACCGGTCTGCGTCCGTCCGGGCACCGGCCGGGCCCCTTGGTCCACCCGGAGACACCCCTTCGGCACAGGTTCGAGCTGCTGTGCGGGACGGTCGAGGGAGAGCTGCTGATCGGGCTGACGTGCCCAGGGATCGATCAGCCCGAGGCCGAGCACCTGCTGAAGAACTTCATGGCCGAGCTGCGAGGCGTGGAGGCAGCGGTAGAGCGACCTGCTGCCGCCAACGGGCGGGACACCCGAGGGGCTGCACTGGCCGATACGTTCAGGCGCTGGTTGTCGCCGGCCGCCGCTGACTGATCAACGACCACACACGGGGTGGTGTCTGTCCGTGCGCACCGGCACGGACAGACACCACCCCGCTTCGCTGCTCGTAGGACCGGTACGATGCAGTCGAATCCGTCGGAGGGCAGCGTGTGGGGTCTGGGATCACTCGAAGCCGAGGTGATGGAGCGGATCTGGTCCGCTGATCATCCGCTTCCCGTGCGTGAAGTGGTCGACGTCATGAACGCCGGCCGCAGTACACCGCTGGCGTACACGACGGTCATGTCCACCATGGCCAAGCTCCACCGCAAGGGCTGGCTCGATCGCATCCGCTCCGGGAAGCAGTACCTCTACGAGCCTCGTGAGAGCCGCGAGGCGTGCACGGCCCGGCTCATGGCGGACGTCCTGACCGGCGGCGGCGACCCGGAGGCTGTGATGCTGCACTTCGTCGAGCGAGTGACCTCCACCGGTTCGCCCGCTCTCCTGAGCGCTGTACGCCGAGCCCTGGGTCATGACGGATGACGGCCACTCTCCTGCTGGGCTTATATCTGGTGGTTGCGGCGGTGCCTGTGCCGCTGATGCTGCGACGTGCCCGTTGGGCCGTGCGCGCACCGCGGATCGCCATCGTCGTCTGGCTCGGATTGATCATCTCCTCGTTGGGCGGAGCGGTCCTACTCGGTTGTGAGGTGACCGAGGGCGTCTTCGGCAGCGGCCTGTGGACGTGCTGCCGGGAGCTTCTGGATACGGCCGTATTCACCAAGGCCGAGGTGGCCACCGCCGGGGTGACAGTGCTCCTGATGTTCGGTTTGCCGGCCCGGGTCCTCGCCGTCCTCCTGTGGGATGTGCTCAGCCTGCGCCGTCGCCAACTGCGCCTCGTCGAGGCCCTGGACATGCTCGGCCGGCCGGTGCGAGCATTGGGCGGAGGAGCTCTGGTGATCGACCATGAGTGTCCGGCGGCCTATTGCGTGGCAGCGCGAGGAGGGCGGGTCGTTCTCACCGCAGCGGCGCTCAGGGCGCTTCCGCAGGCCGAGCTGTCAGCCGTAGTCGCACACGAGAGGGCCCATCTGGAGGGCCGCCACTACCTCTTGACGACAGCTGCTGCATCCTTCGGCCGGGCGCTTCCTCGCATTCCTTTGTTCACCTCGGCAGGCCCTGCGGTGGCGCGGCTTGCAGAGATGGCGGCCGACGACGCGGCGGCCCGTGGCGTACGGAGCGAAGTTGTGGCGCGAGGGCTGGCCCTTCTCGTCGAGGCGGGAGCAGGGCACCGGAACGCTCTCAGCACTTCGGTTCTCCAGGTGTCTGCGGATCATGTGGCCGAACGCATCAATCGGCTTCTGGACATGCGTCGCCGCGCAGAGGAGAGGCGGTCGGTCGTCAGCGGAGCGACTTGTCTTGTCGGACTTGTCGTCCTTCCCGCTCTCGTCATCGTCACCACGGCCGGGTTCTGGTGCTGAACCGCTGACGCGAGCCTGGGGGCCGGCACGCCTGCAGATCTTCCGTCTGATCGAACGGTCACCGACCGGTGAAGCGTGCGTGTGCGACCTGACCGAGTGCCTGGGTTTCAGGCAGCCGACCGT
>NZ_JBEXQG010000157.1:0-3761 GCF_040612485.1 Streptomyces sp. NPDC006385 | reverse complement strand
GGCTGGTGATCGGTGCGGCGGCCGCGCTGAAGCCGCTGCTGGCACCGGTGGGGTTGTTGTTCGTGTTCGCCGGGGTCCGCGTCACCGCCGTGGGCGTCTCAGGCCACCGCCGTGGCCGCCAGCTCCCGCAGTTCCTCCAGCGCCGCCGCCACCGCGGGGCGCTCCCGGCAGCCCCGGCGCGTGCAGGTGAGCAGCTTGCGGTGCGGGTCGCCCGCGCAGCGGACGCGGCTGATCGGCAGGTGCCCGGTCAGCTGGGCCAGCCGCGGGATCAGGGCGACGCCGAGCCGGTGGGCGACCAGATGAGCGGTGACGTTCCAGTCCAGGGCGTGATGGATCACGTCGGGGGTGAACCCCGCCGCCCCGCACGCCGACATCACATGCGGACGGCACGCGCTCTCGGGCACCGGCGCGATCCAGTCCTCGTGCGCCGCCTCCGCGAGGTCGACGCGCTCGCGTCCGGCCAGGGGATGGTCGTCGGGGACGACGAGATCGTACGGGTCGTCCAGCAGCGGCCGCTGGTCGAAGCGGGCGTCGCCGAGCGGCGGGTTGTGCGGGGTCACCTCCACCACGGCCAGGTCGACCTCCCCCTCGAAGATCAGGTCGAAGCACTCCGGCACCCCCGTCTCCTGGATCCGTACGGTCAGCCGCGGATGCCGCTCGCGCAGCCGTACGGCCATCGGCGCCAGCAGCACCGACACGGCCGTGGGAAAGCCGCCGACCCGTAGCTGCCCGGTGGGCGCGCTGTACTCGGCGCGCAGGTCGAGCTCGGCCGCCTCCCAGCGCTCCGCGATCGCGTCGGCATGCGCGAGCAGAGTCTCGGCGGCCGCGGTCAGGCGCACTCCGCGGCCCTGCGGTTCCAGCAGGTCGACGCCCAGGTCACGGGCCAGTTGGCGGATCTGCTGGGAGGCGGCGGAGGGCGTGAAGTGCAGGGCGCGGGCTGCCGCGGTGACCGTGCCGTAGTGGGCGACCGCCCTGAGGACGTGCAGTCGACGCAGGTCAATCATGAAGCCCACGCTTCACGGTGAGGTCCACAAAGTCAACCTGGACGTGTACGAAGGGGCACCGCACCCTTGGTCGTGTCGCGACGGTCCATCAGCCACGAGGTACGAGGAGTCGCCATGACCAGCACGACCACCACCGTCTGCCCGCACTGCGGGTGGCCCGACGGCGCCGAGCCCTTCCAGGTGGTGTCCCGGCACGGCACCGCGGCGGGGCGCACGGTGTGGACGCGGTGCGGCTGCGGCTCGCTGCAGGTACGGGTCGTCGACGACCGCGGGATGCGGGTCGTCTCCCGCAGCCGCCCCGCGGTGGCTCAGCCGAGCCCGGCCGGCCGCTGAACGGCCGCCGCCCTCAGGGCCGGCCCACGAGCTGGTCGCCCAGCGCGGTCCGCCGGTACAGCACGCGCCGTCCGTCCCGGGCCCGGGCGACGAGCCCGGTGGCGTGCAGCACCCGGAGGTGCTGGGAGACCGCGCTGGGTGTCACGTCCAGGCGGCGGGCGAGCTCGACCGTGGGGAGCGGTTCGGCTAGCAGGCGCAGAACCGTGGTGCGGGGTGCGCCGAGCAGCGAGGTGAGGGCGGAGGTGTCGGGCTCGGGTCGTGGTTCCCACAGGGTGGCGGCGCCTCTGCTGGGATAGGCCAGCATCGGCGGCTCGTCGGCGCTGAGCGGGGGCGCGGGCTTGTGCGCGAACAGGGACGGCACCAGACGCAGCCCGCGGCCGGATCCGGCCACCTCATGCCGGCCGATCATCCGGTCGATGCTCAGGACGCCGTCGCGCCAGCGCACGTTGCGGTGCAGGTCGGAGAAGATCAGGTGGGCCCCGCCCGTGGCCAGTTGCCGGGAGCGGTGGGTGACGTCGGCCTCCAGCACGAGCCGCATCCGCCGCCAGTCCGGGCGTATGGCCAACTCCCAGTAACGCAGCAGGAGTGCGCACAGCTCCTCCAGCAGCTCCGCCACCGGCCCGTCGCCCCGTGCGGTGATCTGCCGCAGGGCGTCCGGCAGCGGGTGCGGCGCGTGGGTCGCGTACAGGTCTCGTCGCATGAGTTCGGGTGGCGTCGCTCCTACGACCGCGAGCTGGTCCTCGATCGCGGGCGCGAAGGTCGTGGGACGGGGGGTCAGGAAGTCGGGCAGGGTCAGGGCCGGACTCACCAGGGCCCCCAGCAGCCGGGCGTCGGCGGGGTCGAGCCGGTCGAGGACGGAGCGGCGCCACGGGGTGTGCAAGGGGTAGAGGCCGGGCGCGCGCAGGGCCCGCAGGCTGCCCATGACCTCACGCAACGGCGAGATCGCGAACCGGGTGTCCGCAAGGTCGTCGACGTCGAGCAGGAAGCCGATCATTAAGTCTCCGGCTACATCCTTTGCCGAACAGCCCGTCGCCGCCTGGACTTGGGCGTATGACGGATCAAGGGCAACGGCACACTACCCCGGCGATCGCGCTGCTCGCCTTCGCGTGCGGAGTCGCGGTGGGCAATGTCTACTTCCCGCAGGCGATCGGCCCGTTGGTGGCCTCGGGCCTGGGCGTCTCCCCCGCCGCGGCGGCCACGGTGGTGACCGCGACCCAGTTCGGCTACGCGGCCGGCATCTTCCTGTTCGTCCCGCTGGGCGACCGCCTGCGGCCCCGCCGCCTGCTCGTCACCCTGCTCATGCTGACCGGCCTCGGACTGCTCGCCGCGAGCACCGCGCCGGGCCTGGTGCCGCTCGTCGCCGCGAGCGCGCTCGTGGGCGCGACGACGGTGATCGCCCCGCTCGCCGGCCCGCTGGCGGCCGGCCTGGTGCCCGCCGAGCGCAGAGGCGTGGTGGGCGGCACCCTGCTGAGCGGCGCGCTCGCCGGCATGCTGCTGTCCCGCACCTTCGCCGGCACGCTCGGCGACTGGCTCGGCTGGCGGGCGCCGTACGTCGCCGCCGCCGCGCTCTCCCTGACGGTCGCCGCCCTGCTGGCCCGCACGCTCCCGGCGCTGCCGCCGGCCACCTCGCAGACCTACCCGGCGCTGCTCGCCGCGCCGCTGCGCCTGCTGCGCACCGAGCCCGAGCTGCGCCGCTCGTGTCTGTACCAGGCCATGGTGTTCGCCGGGTTCTCCGCGGTGTGGACGGGCGTGGCCCTGCTGCTCACCGGCCCGGTGTACGGCATGAGCGCCAGGGCGGCGGGGCTGCTGGCGCTCGTCAACGCGGTGACGATGCTGTGCACACCGGTCGCGGGCCGGCTGGTGGACCGCCGGGGAGCGGACCGGGTCACCCTCGTGTGCTTCGTCATGGTCGCCGTGTCGGCGGTGGTGCTGGCGTTCGGCGGCCTCGGCGGCGTGCCCGGACTGAGCGCGCTGGTCGTCGGCACGTTGCTGCTCGACATCGGCATGCAGTCCGGGATGGTCGCCAACCAGGTGCGGATCTACGACCTCGGCGGGGACGTCCGCAGCCGCCTGAACACCGCGTACATGACCTGCGTCTACCTGGGCGGCACGGCCGGCTCCTGGCTGGGCGCCGGCGCCTACGGCCGCTTCGGGTGGACCGGCGTGTGCGCGCTGGTCGCCGCGTTCACTGCCGTGGCGCTCGCGCGGCATCTGATCCCGCGTCCTCGGCCGCTGCCTGCTCCTGCTTCTTCGCGGCGCGCAGGCTGGTCAGCGTCGTGACCGCCAGGACGAGCACGATGAAGCTCAGCGAGAAGGGGATGCTGATCTCGGGGACGTGGACGCCGGACTCGTGCATCGCGTGCAGGATCAGCTTGACGCCGATGAAGCCCAGGATGATCGACAGGCCGTAGCTGAGGTGGACCA
>NZ_JBEXQG010000156.1:0-3806 GCF_040612485.1 Streptomyces sp. NPDC006385 | reverse complement strand
CCTTGACGTCCTTCAGGGACTTGATCTTCTCCGGGTTCACGACGAGCTTCACGCCGCCCGACGCCGAACCGGAGATGATCCGCAGGTTCTTGCCGGCCGCCTTGGTGTAGCCGTTGATCGCGGGGGACGGGCCGATCCAACCGATGTCCAGGGAACCGGAGTTCAGTGCCTCGATCTCCGAGGGCCCGGCGTTGAAGGTCGACGGCTTGATCTCGGTGCCGCCGAGCTCCTTCTGGAACAGGCCCTCCTGGATGCCCACCAGAGCGGTGGCGTGCGTCAGGTTCGGGAAGTAGCCGATCTTCACCTCGTCGGCGGAGAGCTTCTTGGCGCCCGCCGCGACCTCGGCCTGTTTGCCGGCGGCGGTGGACTCGGAGCCGTAGCCGCAGGAGGCCAGCAGCAGGGGGAGCGCGGCCATGACGGCGAAGGTGCGCAGGGTGGTGAGCGGTCTTGCGGCAGACACGGAAGTGTCCTCTCGGGAACGAGCGGTCGGGAAGGTACGGCGACGGAGGCGAGGAGCCTTCGGGAGCGCACCGGCACGCCGTTCGCCTGCCGTCCGGGTGGGCCGGGTGGGGGGCAGGGGGTGCTGCGGTGATGCGGTGCGGGCGGGTACTGCGGCGGTCTCAGACGAGCCGACAGATGGCGCTGCACGTATGCCCGTAGTCGATGTGACGACGCGAGGTCAGAAGGGGCGGCAGCAGGTCCGTGCGGTTGCGCGTACGCATGGCCACCCCACCCCACAGATTCCTAGTTTTCCTACCTGGTTGATGGGGATCGTGGCAGAAGTCGGCCCGCATCCCAAGGGGGTGTTCACATGATGGACGCGCTCGTCTCGGATGTCGGAGTGGAAGCGGTCAAGGTCACGCATATTCCCTATGTTCCCGACCGAATTACTAGGAAAGTGTTGACCCTTCTCCGTGGGGCGAGTGAGGATGACGCCGACCGGGTCGGCCGGGC
This sequence comes from Streptomyces sp. NPDC006385, assembly GCF_040612485.1. Taxonomy (NCBI): domain Bacteria; kingdom Bacillati; phylum Actinomycetota; class Actinomycetes; order Kitasatosporales; family Streptomycetaceae; genus Streptomyces; species Streptomyces sp. NPDC006385. Next base: position 2,852 of record NZ_JBEXQG010000156.1, on the reverse strand, counting down.
AGCCCGGGACAGCGTTCCCCTGTGCCGGAAAGGAAGTCCGCCATGACCAGCGCACCGCCGGCCGACGACATGACCGAAGCCGTGGCCGGGTCGGTCGACTGGCCGCACATCGCCCGTGAGTTGGCGGACGACCTCGCCACGGACGCGGTCGAGCGGGAACAGGTCGGCGGACCGCCGCTCGACGAGGTCGCCCGGCTGCGTGAATCGGGGCTGCTGACCCTGCTCGTACCGGCTGCCCACGGTGGAGGGGGCGCCGACTGGCGCACCGCCTACGCGGTCGTGCGGACCGTCGCCGCCGCCGACGGCGCCGTCGGTCACCTCCTGGGCAGCCACTACTTCCTGTCGCACAGCCCCCGGTTCTTCGCCCGCCCCGAGCGCGCCGCACGCGTCGAGCGGGCGTTCACGGCGGGGCAGTGGTTCTGGGGCGGCGGTCTCGCCTCGCACGAACCGCCGCTCATGCTCACCCCCACGGCCGACGGCCATCTCCTGGACGGCCATCAGGGCTACGGCTCCGGCGTCGGCGTCGCCGACCGGCTGGTGGTCCGTGCCGCCGTGCCCGGCACCGGCGAGCCCCTCGCCGTCCTGGTCGACCCCACCCACCCGGGCGTGGTGAGCGGCAGCGGCGGCGACACCTTCGGGCAGCGGTTGGCGGCCGGCGGCGCCGTGGGGTTCGACTCCGTGCCGGTGACGAGCGACGGCGTACTCGGCTCCCTGTCCGCCGACGAGGGCGCCCTGTCGCCCTTCGCCGGCCTGGCCGCGCCGGCCGCACGGCTGGTCTCCGCCCAGTTCTGCCTCGGTGTCGCCGAGGGGCTGCTCGGTGAGGTCCGCGAGCACGCAAGGGCGGTGCGGCCCCTTTGGCAGCCGCTCTCCGCCACTCTCCGGCCGGGCAAGCCGCCCCATCCCTGGCCGGGGTGCCCGCCACCGGACCCGTACGTGCTGACCGCGTACGGCGAGCTCGCCGTCGCCGCGCGTGCCGCGTCCGCCCTCGCCGACCAGGCGGTGGCGGCGCTGTCGGAGGGCCTCGCGCGGGGCGAGGGCCTCGACGACGACGAGTGCGCGGAGATCGCCGTCCTCGCGAGCGCGGCCGAGGCCGCCGCCTCCCGGGCCGCGCAGGAGATCACGACCCGCGCCCTGGACGCCGTCGGCGCGTCGGCCGCCTTCACGCGACACGGCCTGGACCGCTTCTGGCGTGACACGCGTACGCACACCCTGCGCGAGCCGGTCGCCCACCGACTGCGCGAGGTGGGCGACTACGTCCTCCACGGCGCGCATCCTGCCTTCAGCCTTCCCATCTGACCGAGAGGCGGGTGGGCGAGGCCGGCCGCGGCACGGCGGTGATGGATAATCTCAGCATGCGGATCTCGGCGAGGGCGGACTATGCGGTGCGGGCGGCGCTGGAGCTGGCCGCGGCAGGGGACGACACCTCGCTGAAGGCCGAAGCGATCGCCGAGGCACAGGGCATTCCGCACAAGTTCCTCGAGGGCATCCTGGGCGACCTGCGCAGGGGCGGCCTCGTGGTCAGTCAGCGCGGCGGCAAGGGCGGTTACCGGCTCGCCCGCCCGGCCGAGTCGATCGCCATCGCCGACGTGATCCGGGTGGCGGACGGCCCCCTGGTCTCGGTGCGCGGCGTCCGCCCGCCCGACCTCTCCTACATCGGCCCCGCGCAGTCCCTGCTGCCGCTGTGGATCGCCGTACGCGCCAATGTCCGCAAGATCCTCGGAGAGGTCACGCTGGCCCATGTCGCCGCGGCCAAGCTGCCCGACGACGTCCTGAGCCTCGCGGACGATCCCGAGGCGTGGACGAATCCCTGACGGAACGACCGGCCGGACGGCTACCGGTCGTGGACGGGGCCGTCGATCCTCAGTCGGCCGGCTTCTCCCACACCGACACATGCTTGGCGCTCTCGCTGGTGAACGGCTCGCGCGTCCAGTCCTCCCACCGGTCGCGCAGGCGCAGCCCGGCGAGCCGGGCCATCAGGTCCAGCTCGGCCGGCCAGACGTACCGGAACGGGATGGACCAGTGTTCGGCGCGGCCGTCGACGAGGGTGACGTAGTTCGAGCTCATCGCCTGGGTGGCGACATCGTAGGTGTCGAACGCCCAGCGCGTGTCGCTGATGTGGAACGGCACGGCGGTCTGTCCGGCCGGAAGCTTGCGCAGCTCGGGTACGCCCACCTCGACGACGAAGCAGCCGCCGGGCCGCAGATGGGCGGCCGCGTTGCGGAAGCATTCGACCTGCGCGTCCTGGGTCGTCAGATTGGCGATCGTGTTGAAGACGAGGTAGGCGAGGGCGAATTCGCCCGCCACCCGCGTCGTCGCGAAGTCGCCGATCGTCACGTCGACGGCGTCACCGCCGGGCTTGGCGCGCAGCCGGTCCACCATGGCGCGGGACATGTCGATCCCGTGCACCGGCACCCCACGGGCGGCCAGCGGCAGCGCGATCCGGCCGGTGCCGACGCCGAGTTCGAGGGCCGGGCCGTCCCCGGCGAGTTCGGCCAGCAGGTCGACCGCCGGGTCCACCACGTCGGGGCGGAACATGTCCGCTGTCGACGCGTCGTAGTCGGCCGCGATGTTCTCTCCGAAGTAGCCGTCGTCCTCGATCACGCCGGGACCGTACTGCCGGCCACCGTGCCAGGGCACCTGATTTTCCCCGCAGGACAGCCGATCGGGGTGCTGGCACCACCCTGAACGGGGGGCTGGGACGACTGACCTCGGCACGATCCGCGCCTACGTTCGTGACGGAAGCAGGCGAGGACACCCGAGGAACTCCGAGGAGACGTCATGAGCGCGGTGAGCAGCGACGGGTTCCCGCCGCGTGTGTGGGGTGTCAGCCAGACCCCGCAGGTCTGGCTCGA
>NZ_JBEXQG010000155.1:0-3819 GCF_040612485.1 Streptomyces sp. NPDC006385 | reverse complement strand
CGGGCGTCCGACAGGCGCTCCAGGACCAGCATGCCCGCGCCCTCGCCCCAGCCCGTACCGTCCGCCGCATCCGAGAACGACTTGCAGCGGCCGTCCGCGGACAGGCCACGCTGTCGGCTGAACTCCACCAGGAGGCCGGGGCTCGTCATGACGCTCACGCCGCCGGCCAGGGCCAGGGTGCACTCGCCCGCCCGCAGTGCCTGCACCGCCAGATGCAGCGCCACCAGCGACGACGAACACGCGGTGTCCACGGACAGCGCGGGGCCTTCGAGGCCGAGGGTGTAGGACAGCCGGCCGGAGACGACGCTGGCCGCGATGCCCGTGGCCAGGTAGCCCTCGGACTCCTTGGGCGAGCGCTGCATCAGCGTGCTGTAGTCCTGGCCGTTGGTGCCCGCGAAGACGCCGGTCCTGCTGCCGCGCAGGCTGGTGGGGTCGATGCCGGCGCGTTCGATGGCCTCCCAGGCCGTCTCCAGCAGAAGCCGCTGCTGCGGATCCATGGCGACGGCCTCGCGGGGGGCGATGCCGAAGAAGGTGGGGTCGAAGTCGGCGGCGGTCTCCAGGAAGGAGCCGGTGCGCACGTAGGTCGTGCCGATGTGGTCCGGGTCGGGGTCGTAGAGGCTGTCGATGTCCCAGCCGCGGTCCGCCGGGAACTCCACGATCGCGTCGCCGCCGGAGGCCAGCAGCCGCCACAGCCCCTCGGGGGAGTCCGCGCCTCCGGGGAAGCGGCAGCCCATGCCGACGACGGCGATGGGGTCGTCGTCGGCCGCGGGGGCGGCGGGCGCCGGGGCCGCCTCGGGGACCTGGTCCGCCGTACCGAGGAGTTCGGCCAGCAGGTGCTGGGCGAGCGCGGTGGGTGTGGCGTAGTCGAAGACCAGGGTGGCCGGAAGGGCCAGACCAGTCTCGGCAGCGAGCCGGTTGCGCAGTTCGACGCCGGTCAACGAGTCGAAGCCGGTCTCCTTGAAGGGGCGCCCGGCGCCTATGACATCGGCGGAGGTGTGGCCCAGCACCTGGGCGGCGCTCTCGCGCACCAGATCGAGCAGCGCCTTGTGCCGGTCGGCCGGGGCGACGCCGGCCAGCCGGCGGGGCAGGGCGGTGCCGTCCTGGGCGGTCGCCGCGGGCTGTCGGGTGACGGCGCGGCGGGTGGCGCGCGGGGCCAGCGCGCGCAGGACGGCGGGGAGGTGGCTGCTCGCGCGCAGGGCCGCGCGGTCCAGTCGTACCGGCACGAGCGCGGGCCGTCCGGCGGCCAGGGCCGCGTCGAACAGCGCGAGGCCCTGCTCGCCGGAGAGCGGCAGGATGCCCTCGCGGGCGATCCGGGCCAGGTCGACCTCGCCGAGGTCACCGCCCATGCCGCCGAGTTCCGGCTCCCACAGGCCCCAGGCCAGGGAGACGGCGGGCAGGCCGCGGGCGTGCCGATGGGCGGCCAGGGCGTCGAGGAAGGCGTTGGCGGCGACGTAGTTGCCCTGTCCGGCGCCGCCGAAGGGGGACGCCGCCGAGGAGAAGAGCACGAAGGCGCGCAGCGGCAGATCGGCGGTCAGCTCGTGCAGGTGCCAGGCCGCGTCGACCTTCGGACGCAGTACGGCGTGCAGGTCGTCCGGGGTGAGCGTGCTCAGGAGGCCGTCCGCGACGACGCCGGCCGTGTGCACGACCGCGGTCAGCCGGTCGCCGATCGAGCCCACCAGCTCGGTCATGGCCTCGCGGTCGGCGGCGTCGGCGGCCACCATCCGCACGTTCAGGCCGAGCGCGGCCAATTCACCGAGCCAGTCCGTCCAGCGCGGGTCGCGCCCGGAGCGGGATACCAGCACCAGTTCCCGTACGCCGTGGGCTTCGGCGAGGTGGCGGACCACCAGCCGGCCCAGGCCGCCGGTCGCACCGGTGACGAGGGCCACGCCGTCGGAGAGCGAGGGGCCCGCGGCCCCGGTGAATGCCGGGGCGGTGAGTTCGACCGGCTTGAGGCGGGCGACGTAGGCGCGGCCGTCACGGACCGCGACCCACGGTTCGTCGGAGGCGGCGAGGCCCACGCGAAGCGTCTCGGTGTCGATCGGCGCAGTGGCCGCCCCCGTTGCCGTCACCGTCGGCTCGGCTTCGAGCAGGGCGAACCGGCCCGGATTCTCCGACTGGGCGGAGCGCATGAGTCCGCGCACCGGCTCGGCCACCAGCTCGGCGTCCGTCCCGGCGGGCTCCGACCGGGTCACCACGACCAGCCGGGAGTCCATCGTCCGCGGGTCGGCCAGCCAGTCCTGGAGTACCTTCAGCAGGCGCTGCGTGACGGCGTGCACCCGCTCGGGCGGCGGGCGCCGCGGATCACCGCTGCCCGGCTCGTAGACGACGACCGGCGGCAGCGCCCGGCCGCCCGGCAGACCGGCCACGACCTCGTACGGGCTCCACTCCACCGGAGCGTCCAGCGGGCGGGCCGGCGCCGGGACCCACTCCACCTCGAACAGCGAGTCCCGCCCGACGGGGGCCGTGGCGACGGGCAGTTCGGCGGCCGCGAGCGGGCGCAGCGCCACCGCGTCGACGGCCAGTACGGCCGCCCCGTCATCGTCGACGGCGCTGACCTCCACGGTGTCCGCGCCCGCGGGTGTCAGACACACGCGCAGGGACCGGGCACCGGTCGCATGGGCGCGCACCCCGCGGACCGAGTGGGCGAGGAGCTGTCCGGCGGAGGTGACGGTGCCGAGGCGACCGGCGAGTTGCAGAGCCGCGTCCAGCACCGTGGGGTGTACCCCGTAGCGGTCGGCGTCCGCGTCGTCCTCCGCGCTCTCCGGGAGGTGTACCTCCCCATACAGCCGTCCCTGGGCCTCCCAGACCGCCCCCACGCCGTCGGGCACCGGCCCGGCCACCTCCACGGCGCCCGCCGGGGGCCAGGAGGTGAGGTCGGCCTCCGGCGGCGCGGTGGCCTCGCCCCAGGGGGCCAGCGTGCCGACGGCGTGCTCGCGCCAGCCGTCCTGGCCGGCGACGGTCGCATCGGCGCGCGCGTGGACGCGCAGCGAACGGCGTCCCTCGGCGTCCGGCACCGCGAGGGCGAGCTGGACGAGCGTGCCTCCGGCTGCGGGTACGACGATCGGCGCGGACACGCTCAGTTCCCTGATCACCGGCGCCTGTACCTGCTCACCGACGTGGGTCAGCAGATCGACCAGGGCAGCCGTCGGAAGCACGGCCACCCCACCGACACGGTGGTACGTCAGCCAGGGCTGCGCCTGCTGCGAGAGGCGAGCGGTCCAGAGGAGGCTCCCGTCTCCGGCGACCTCCAACGCCGCGCCGAGCAATGGGTGTTCGGCAGCATTCAGACCTACGGCACTCAGGTCGCCGTGGCCTGCGCCGGGGCCGTCCTCCAGCCAGTAGCGGTGGCGTTGGAAGGCGTAGGTGGGCAGGTCCACGCGGGTGGCTCCGGTGCCCGTGAACACCGCCTTCCAGTCCACGCCGACACCGTGCGCCCAGGCGCGGGCCAGGGCCGAGAGCAGCGCCTGCTCCTCCGGCCGGCCGCCGCGCAACGCCGGAACGAACACCGCATCCGCAGCCACTTGCGAGCCCGGCCCGGTCAACACACCGTCCGGACCCAACTCCACGAACACCGACACGCCCTGGGCGGCCAACTCTGCCACGCCGTCGGCGAAACGGACCGTCTCACGGACGTGCCGCACCCAGTACTCCGGAGTGCAGACCTCGGCTGCGGCGGCGAGGCGGCCGGTCAGGTTCGAGACCAGGGGCACCTGCGGGACCGAGTAGGTCAGGCCTTCGGCGACCGCCCGGAACTCCTCCAGCATCGGCTCCATACGCGGCGAATGAAACGCGTGCGAGACCGCGAGCTGCTTGGTACGG
>NZ_JBEXQG010000154.1:0-4113 GCF_040612485.1 Streptomyces sp. NPDC006385 | reverse complement strand
TTGAGTGATTATAGGCGTGTGTATAAAAAAAAACCCCGGGCCCGGTGGACCCCGGGGGGGGGGGGGGGGGGGCGCCCCCCCGCGCGGCCCCCCCCCCCACGGCGCGATCCGGTCGTGATCGCCGCTACGCCGCCGCGGGTACGACTGCCGCGAGGAGCTACTCCTCGCCGTCCTCGGGCTTCTCCGCGTCGTTGATCTCCTGCTCGATGCCGAGCTGCTCGACGAGCCACTTGTCGAACTCGATGGCGGCCCGCACCCAGCTGACCGTCGACGAGACGAAGTGCTCCAGGCTCACACCGGTGCCGATCAGCATCTGCGCCTCGCCGATCAGGCGGACGGTGCCGTCGTCGTGGGTGTGGCTGTACACCTTGGGCCACAGGGTCCGGCGGTTCCAGTCGTCGATCGACTCCAGGAGCTGGGGCTTCTCGTCGATCTTGTGGGGCCGGTCGTAGAACGTCCGCACCGAGAAGACCTGCTGGTCACCCTCGCCGCGGAACATGAAGTACGTACGGAACTGCTCCCACGGCGCCGCGAGGTCACCCTCGTCGTCGACGACGTACTTCAGCTCCATCTGGTCGAGGAGCTGCTTCACGAGGTCCTGATCCGGGATTACGGGGCCGGGCGGCGGCCCGGGCTGCGGCTGCTGGCCCCCGAAGTTCGGAATCGAGGACGGGTCGATGCTCACCGTGATTTTCCCTTCGTACGGATTCCGCCATCCTCTCCCATGCGGGGAGGGGGGTGGCAACCCCAGACGGGGCTGTCAGCCGTGAGCTGACTCGATCCGGTCACCACCGCACCGGCGGGCCCGCTCGTCACAGCGTCTTGCGGGTCGCCGGCCCCACGATCAGGCCGTCCCCGAAGGCGTCGACCCGGACCGTGTCGCCGTCCTTGACCTCGCCGGACAGGATCTCCTTGGCGAGGCGGTCGCCGATGGCGGTCTGGACGAGGCGGCGCAGGGGGCGGGCGCCGTAGGCCGGGTCCATGCCCTCGTCGGCGAGCCAGGCCAGCGCCTCGTCGGTGATCTCCAGGGTGAGGCGGCGTTCCGCGAGCCGCTTGGCGAGGCGGCCGATCTGGAGACGGGCGATCCGGCCCAGCTCGTCCTTCGTCAGGGCCGAGAAGACCACCAGGTCGTCGAGCCGGTTGAGGAACTCGGGCTTGAAGGAGGCCCGGACCACCTCCAGGACCTGCTCCTTCTTCTCCGCCTCACTCCTGATCGGGTCGACGAGGAACTGGCTGCCCAGGTTCGACGTCAGCACCAGGATCGCGTTGCGGAAGTCGACCGTACGGCCCTGACCGTCCGTCAGCCGTCCGTCGTCCAGCACCTGGAGCAGGATGTCGAAGACCTCCGGGTGCGCCTTCTCCACCTCGTCGAGGAGCACCACGCTGTACGGCCGCCTGCGCACCGCCTCCGTGAGCTGGCCGCCCTCCTCGTAGCCGACGTACCCGGGGGGCGCGCCGACCAGCCGGGCCACGCTGTGCTTCTCGCCGTACTCCGACATGTCGATGCGGACCATCGCCCGCTCGTCGTCGAAGAGGAAGTCGGCGAGCGCCTTGGCGAGCTCGGTCTTGCCGACGCCGGTCGGGCCGAGGAAGAGGAAGGAGCCGGTCGGGCGGTCCGGGTCGGCGATGCCGGCGCGGGTGCGCCGTACGGCGTCGGACACGGCCCGCACGGCCTCCGTCTGCCCGATGAGCCGCTTGCCCAGCTCCTCCTCCATGCGCAGCAGCTTCTGCGTCTCGCCCTCCAGGAGGCGGCCCGCGGGGATGCCGGTCCAGGCGGCGACGGTGTCGGCGATGTCGTCCGCGCCGACCTCCTCCTTGACCATCGTGGACCTGGCGGCCTCCTCCTCGGCCTGCGAGGCGGCCTCCAGGTCCCGCTCCAGGGCCGGGATCTCGCCGTAGAGCAGCTTGCTGGCGGTGTCGAAGTCACCGTCGCGCTGGGCGCGTTCGGCCTGTCCGCGCGCCTCGTCGAGGCGTTCCTTCAGCTCACCGACGCGGTTGAGGGACTGCTTCTCCTTCTCCCAGCGGGCGGTCAGCCCCCGCAGCTCCTCCTCCTTGTCGGCGAGGTCGCGGCGCAGCCGCTCCAGGCGCTCGCGGGAGGCCGGGTCGGTCTCCTTCTCCAGCGCCAGCTCCTCCATCTTCAACCGGTCGACGCCGCGCTGGAGTTCGTCGATCTCGACGGGGGACGAGTCGATCTCCATGCGCAGCCGGGAGGCGGCCTCGTCGACGAGGTCGATGGCCTTGTCGGGCAGGAAGCGGGAGGTGATGTACCGGTCGGAGAGCGTCGCGGCGGCGACCAGCGCGCTGTCCGCGATCTGCACCTTGTGGTGGGCCTCGTAGCGTCCCTTGAGCCCGCGCAGGATCGCGATGGTGTCCTCGACGGTCGGCTCGGCGACCAGCACCTGCTGGAAGCGCCGCTCCAGGGCGGGGTCCTTCTCGATCCGCTCCCGGTACTCGTCCAGCGTGGTGGCGCCCACCATGCGCAGCTCACCGCGCGCGAGCATCGGCTTGAGCATGTTCCCGGCGTCCATGGCGGAGTCACCGCCGGCACCGGCGCCCACGACGGTGTGCAGCTCGTCGATGAAGGTGATGATCTGCCCGTCGGAGTCCTTGATCTCCGCGAGCACGGTCTTCAGCCGCTCCTCGAACTCACCGCGGTACTTGGCGCCCGCGACCATGGCCCCCAGATCCAGCGCGACGAGCCGCTTGTCCTTGAGGGACTCGGGCACGTCACCCTTGACGATCCGCTGGGCGAGCCCTTCGACGACGGCGGTCTTGCCGACGCCGGGCTCACCGATGAGGACGGGGTTGTTCTTGGTGCGCCGGGAGAGCACCTGCACGACCCGGCGGATCTCCTGGTCCCGACCGATGACGGGATCGAGCTTGCCTTCCCGCGCGGCGGCCGTGAAGTCGGTGCCGAACTTCTCCAGCGCCTTGTACTGCCCCTCGGGGTCGGCGGTGGTCACCCGGCGCCCGCCGCGCGCCTTCTGGAAGGCGTCCAGCAGCTTCTTCGCGCCGGCGCCCTGCTGGGTGAGCACCTCACCCGCCTGGCCGCCCTTGGCGGCGATGCCGATGAGCAGGTGCTCGGTGGAGAGGTACTCGTCCCCGAGGTCCTTGGCCCGCGCCTGGGCGTCCGCGATGACGGCGAGCAGCTCACGGTTGGGCTGCGGGGGCGCGACCGTGGACCCGGTCACGCTGGGCAGCGAGGCGAGCACCTTCTCGGCGCCGGCCCGGACGGCGGCCTGGTCGGCGTCGACGGCGGCGAGAAGATCGATGATGTTCTCGTTGTCCTGCCCCTGGAGCAGAGCGAGGAGCAGGTGGGCGGGGGTGAGGTCCGGGTGCCCCTCGGTCACGGCCCGGTTGCCGGCCGCGTTGATCGCGTCTCGGCTCCTGTTGGTCAGCTCGGCGTCCACGTATCCGTTCTCCTCCTGGCGTCAGCGTCTCCCACTACTGACTGAAACAGCGTACACAAAGTTGAGTCTATTTCACTCAAGGCGGCCCTGGGAGATGTGCGGCCACCGGACAGGGCTTAGGGTTCCGGGCCATGGCCGCATACCCCCAGGATCCTGGCGCGCCGGACGCGCCGTACCTCGCCTTCTGGCAGGAGAAGCACCTGTGCACCCTGACGACCCTGCGTCCGGACGGCACTCCGCATGTCGTACCCGTCGGAGTCACCTACGACCCGCAGGCGCGGTTGGCCCGGGTGATCGCGAGCAAGACGAGCCGGAAGGTGGGCCACGTACTCGCCGCCGGCCCGGACGGGGCGCGGGTCGCGGTCTGCCAGGTGGACGGGCGGCGGTGGGCGACGCTGGAGGGAGTGGCACGCGTCCGGAACGAGCCGGAGCTGATCGCCGAGGCGGAACGGCGGTACGCGGAACGGTACGGGCGGACACCGCGGCCGAATCCCGACCGGGTGGTGATCGAGATCGCGTTGCGGCGGGCGATGGGGAAGGGGTGACCCGCGTTCCGCGTGGCCGAATACCGGGCGACCGGTTTCCGGTCACTGCCGAAACAGCCGGATACGGGGCTGCGTCATCCCTATGTGCGAACAGGGGATGAGGGGCAAGCTATTCGACTTCTCACCGATGGCGATGAATGGAGAGTCGAAATCCATTC
>NZ_JBEXQG010000153.1:0-4158 GCF_040612485.1 Streptomyces sp. NPDC006385 | reverse complement strand
CCCGACGCGGACGGTCGTCGGCCGACGGCCACTCCCGCGCCTCCGTCAACAGCTCCACAGCCCCCGCCGACCAATCCACCTTCGACGACGGCTCATCCACATGCAGCGTCCGCGGCAACACACCGTGACGCATCGCCTGCACCATCTTGATCACACCCGCGACACCGGCGGCCGCCTGCACGTGCCCGATGTTCGACTTCAGCGAGCCCAGCCACAACGGCCGCTCCCGGTCCCGGCCCTGGCCATAGGTGGCGATCAGAGCCTGGGCCTCGATCGGATCGCCGAGGGTCGTGCCGGTGCCGTGCGCCTCGACCGCGTCCACCTCACCGGCCGACAGCCCGGCGTTCGCCAGCGCGGCCCGTATCACCCGCTGCTGCGACGGCCCGTTCGGCGCCGTAAGACCATTACTGGCCCCGTCCTGGTTGACCGCCGAGCCGCGCACGACCGCCAGCACCGGATGCCCGTTCCGCCGGGCGTCCGACAGCCGCTCCAGCACCAGCATGCCCGCGCCCTCGGACCAGCCCGTACCGTCCGCCGCATCCGAGAACGACTTGCAGCGGCCGTCCGGCGACAGCCCCCGCTGCCGGCTGAACTCCACGAAGGCCATGGACGTGGCCATGACGTTCACGCCGCCGGCCAGGGCCAGGGTGCACTCGCCCGACCGCAGCGCCTGCACCGCCAGGTGCAGGGCGACCAGCGACGACGAGCACGCCGTGTCCACCGTCACCGCCGGGCCCTCCAGGCCCAGGGTGTAGGCCACGCGGCCGGAGATGGCGGAGGTGGTGCTGCCGGTGAGGTAGTAGCCCTCGCTGCCCTCGCCGGCCTGTTCCTGGCCGAAGGCGTAACCCTGGGCCGCGGCGCCGGCGAAGACGCCGGCATGGTGGCCGCGCAGGGAGGTGGGGTCGATGCCCGCGCGTTCCAGGGCCTCCCACGACGACTCCAGCAGCAGGCGCTGCTGCGGGTCCATCGCCAGCGCCTCACGCGGCGAGATCCCGAAGAAGCCCGCGTCGAACTCGGCGGCCGTGTGGAGGAATCCGCCGCTGCGGACATACGACGTGCCGGGGCGGTCGGGGTCGGCGTCGTACAGCGCGTCGAGGTCCCAGCCACGGTCCGTGGGGAACCCGGTGATGCCGTCACCACCGGAGGCCAGCAGCTCCCACAGGGCCTCGGGGGAATCGGCGTCGCCGGGATAGCGGCAGCTCATGCCGACGATCGCGATGGGGTCGTCGTCCTTCGGCGTCGCGCCGACCGGGGTCGCGTCGGGGCCGGGCTCGGTGCCCAGCAGTTCGTCGCGCAGGTGACCGGCCAGGGCGCCGGGGGTCGGGTGGTCGAAGACGAGGGTGGCGGGCAACCGCAGGCCGGTCGCGGCGTTGAGGCGGTTGCGGAGTTCCACCGAGGTCAGGGAGTCGAACCCGAGTTCCTTGAAGGCGCGGTTCTCCCCCACCGCGGCAGCGGACCCGTGGCCGAGGACGGTCGCGACGTGCCCCCGGACGAACTCCGACAGCCGGGCCAGCTGTTCGTCTTCCGGGCGTCCGGCCAGTTGCCGTACGAGGGCCGAGGGCGCGGCCGTGGACTGCTCCCCTGCGGCGGCGGCCCGGGCTCGGCGTACGGCGGTGCCGCGGACCAGGCCGCGCAGCAGTGCCGGAAGGGGTGCCGGGGCGGCGCGCAGCGCGGCCGTGTCGAAGCGGACGGGCAGCGTCAGCGCAGCGTCGGCCGCGACGGCGGTGTCGAAGAGGGCCAGCGCCTCCTCGGAGGGCAGGGCGGTCAGGCCGGAGCGGGCGATACGGGCGAGGTTGACGTCGTCCAGCTCGCCCGTCATGGCACTGCGCTGTTCCCAGAAGCCCCAGGCCAGCGAGGTGGCGGGCAGTCCTTCGGCGCGGCGGGCGGCGGCCAGGGCGTCGAGGAAGGTGTTGGCCGCCGCGTAGTTGCCCTGGCCGGCGTTGCCCAGTACGCCCGAGACGGACGAGAACAGGACGAACGCGGACAGGTCGAGATCGCGGGTCAGCTCGTGCAGGTTCCAGGCGGCGTCGGCCTTCGGGCGCAGCACCGTGTCGATGCGCTCGGGGGTGAGCGCGGGCAGCATGCCGTCGTCCAGCACGCCGGCGGTGTGGACGACGGTGGTGAGCGGCCGGTCGGCCGGGATGCCGTCCAGGAGGTCCGCCAGCGCCTGCCGGTCGGCGACGTCGCAGGCCGCCAGGTCGGCCCTGGCGCCGAGAGCGGAGAGTTCTGCGACGAGTTCGGCGGCGCCGTCGGCGGCCGGGCCGCTGCGGCTGACCAGCAGGAGGTTGCGTACGGCGTGCCGCTCCACGAGGTGGCGGGCCACCAGTCGGCCGAGGGTGCCGGTGGCGCCGGTCACCAGGGCGGTGCCGGTTCCACTGCCGGCCGGCGGAGCGGGCACGGTGAGGACCACCTTGCCGATGTGCCGGGCCTGGCTCAGGTACCGGAACGCCTCGGGCGCCCGTCGCACGTCCCAGGAGGCGACCGGCAGCGGAGTGAGCACGCCCTGCTGGAACAGCTCCAGCAGTTCGGTGAGCATGTCCTGGGTACGGTCGAGCCCGGCCTCGCCGAGGTCGAACGCGCGGTAGGTGACGCCCGGGTGGGCCCCGGCGACCTCGGCGGGGTCGCGCTGGTCGGTCTTGCCCATCTCCAGGAAGCGTCCGCCACGCGGCAGCAGCCGCAGGGAGGCGTCCACGAACTCGCCCGCGAGCGCGTCCAGCACCACGTCCATCCCGCGCCCGCCGCTGGTCGTGCGGAAGCGCTCCTCGAAGTCGAGGGTGCGGGAGGAGGCGATGTGCGCGTCGTCCAGTCCGGCGGCGCGCAGCGCGTCCCACTTGCCCTCGCTGGCCGTGCCGTAGACCTCGGCCCCCCAGTGCCGCGCCAGCTGGACGGCGGCCATGCCGACGCCGCCGGCGGCGTTGTGCACGAGCACCGACTCCCCGGCGCGCAGGCCGGCCAGATCACGCAGGCCGTAGTAGGCGGTGAGGAAGACGACGGGCACGGACGCGGCCTGGACGAAGGACCAGTCGGCGGGCATGGGAGCGAGCATCCGTCGGTCGGTGACGGCAACGGGGCCGAACGCCCCGGAGAAGACGCCCAGCACGCGGTCGCCGACCGCCAGGTCGGTCACGCCGTCGCCGACCTCGAGGACGACGCCGGCCGCCTCGTTGCCCATCACCTGCTGGTTCGGCACCACGCCCAGGGCCAGCAGGACGTCCCGGAAGTTCATGCCGGCGGCCCGCACCTGGACCCGTACCTGGCCGGGCGCGAGCGGCTCCGCGGCCGACGGGCACTCCCGCAGCTCAAGGTTGCCGAAGGAGCCCTTGACCGGGATCTCCAGCCGCCAGGCGGACGTCCCGGCCGGCGGGACCAGCGCGCCCCCGGCCCGGCCGGCCCGGGCCAGCCGCGGCACCCGGACCTCGGCGCCGCGCAGCGCCACCTGCGGCTCGTCCTGCGCCACCGCCCACAGCAGGGCACCCGGCAGCGCATCCCTGGCGGCCTCGCTGTCGTCGGTGTCGAGCAGCACGAACCGGTCCGGGTTCTCGGTCTGCGCCGACCGCAGCAGCCCCCACACGGGCGCCGCCGCGAGGTCGGCCACCCCCTCGTCCGGGCCCGCGGCCACGGCACCCCGGGTCACCAGCGCCAGCCGGGTCCCGGCTGCCGCGAACCGCTCGTCCGCCAGCCATGCCTGTACGACGTCCAGGGCGCGGTGGGCCGCGGCGCGCGCCGCCTCCACCACCCGGCCCGCCCCCTCCGACGCCGCCGGAACGGGCAGGACGACGATCTCCGGCAGAGCGCCACCGGCGGCCACCGCGTCACGCAGCGCGGCCAGGTCGTGGTGGCTGCCGGCCGTCGGGCGGGCTCCGACGCCGGCGGGGTCGTCCCCGATCAGCGCCCAGCGGCCAGCGGCGGAGGCATGGTCCGCCATGGCCGACGCCGGGACCGACGTCCAGTCGACGTGGAAGAGCGCGTCGTGCCCCGGCGTACGGGCCGCGTCCGCGGCGGCCGCGAGCTGCTCACGGTCGACGGGCAGACAGACCAGCGACTCCACGGTGGCGACGGGCGCTCCGGTGCCGTCGGCGACGGTCACCGACAGCGCGTCCGCGCCCACCGGCGCCAACCGCACCCGCAGCACCGACGCACCCGACGCGTGCAGCGACA
>NZ_JBEXQG010000152.1:0-4203 GCF_040612485.1 Streptomyces sp. NPDC006385 | reverse complement strand
ATCGTCGAGATCGCCGACCGTGAGGACCTGTACGGCAACCCGCGCCACCCCTACACCCGGGCGCTGCTGTCCGCCGTCCCCGAGGCGACCGTGGAGGAGACCCCCGCCCGCGACCGCATCCGGCTCCAGGGTGATGTGCCGTCCCCGATCAACCCGCCCTCCGGCTGCCGCTTCCGCACCCGCTGCTGGAAGGCGACGGACAAGTGCGCGAGCGAGGCCCCGCCGCTGGTCCAGGTCGAGGGCAACAAGCCCGGCCACCTGACCGCCTGCCACTACCCGGAGACGGAGGAAGCGGCCTCCGCGCCCCGTCTCTCCAAGGACCCCCAGACGGCGGCCTGACACACCCCTTTCAGTCGGCCGCCGCTCACGGAACGGACCTTCACCGGCCCATTGACCCGAGCCCATGATCGTCCGGTTCCCGGGGAACGAGGGCCCGTGCCCCCGCGGCGCGGGCCCTCGCCTTTTTGGCGCCGGCGTTCCGACGTCGGTCGGGCGGACGTCGCCCGAGCCCGCGGCGACCGTGGCCGTGTCGTCGAAGATCACATGGAGAGCGTCGGTCACGAGGCGGCCGCCTTTGCGAGTCGACGATCGAGTTCCGCGTCCGGGTCAGCCTCTTCGACGTCACTCGGGTCGTAGCCGTTCCACTCCCGCATGGCCGGCCGAGCGCGCTCGGCCCGCTCGGCCGGCGTGAGCAGGGAATCCGCACTCAGGTTGCCGATACGCACCCGTACCCGTGCCGTTCGCCTAGGTTGGGCCGATGGCCCTTCACCTGCGCGGCACCGTCCTCCCCCACGGCATCACCCGCGACGTCTGGCTCCTCGGCGACCGCATCACCTTCGACCGCCCGTCGGTCGAGGTGGAGACGGTGGCCGACGGTGGCTTCCTGCTCCCCGGACTCGTCGACGCGCACACGCACCCGGGGTCCCGGTCGCAGGAGGAGGCACGCTGGGACCCCGAGGCGTTCGGCGAGCAGATCGCCGCGCATCGGGACGCCGGGACGACGGCGTTGCGGTTCCCGGGGCTGCTGGGTGAGATCCCGGACGAGGTGCGGGAGGCGCCCGACGCGCCGCGCATGGTCACCGCCGGGCGCTGGCTGGCCTGGGCCGGGCTGTCCAGGAACGCCGACTTCCACACCGTGACCGACGACCTCGTGGCCGCCGCCGTCGCCGAGGCCAAGGCCCATGACGGCTGGTGCAAGCTCATGGGTGACTGGGACTTCGAGGCGGACCCCGTGCCGTACGAACTGCTGCGCGCCGTCACCGACGCGGTGCACGCGGCGGGCGGCAGGGTCGCCGCGCACTGCCAGTCCGCGCGGGGCGTGCTCAACGCGGCCCGGGCCGGCGTCGACTCGGTCGAGCACGGCATGGGGATGCCGGAGGAGTGCGTGGGGCTGCTGGCCGCGCACGGTGCCGCCTACGTCCCCACACTGACCGCCTTCGCCCGCAGCGCGCCCCGGATCATCGACAACCCCCGCGGCCGGCTCTGGCACGAAGGCCACCGCATCATGATCCGCCGGGTCCGCGAGGCCCACGACGCCGGCGTCACCGTCCTCGCCGGCACGGACTGCGCGCCCTTCGGCAACGTCGCCACCGAGGTCGAACACCTCATCGCCGCCGGGCTGCCGGCGGACGTGGCGGTGGGCGCGGCCAGTTGGGCGGCACGGGACTTCCTGGGGCTGCCGGGCCTGGTCGAGGGCGGGCTCGCCGACGTCACCGTGTACGACGCGGATCCGCGACGAGAGCCGGGGGTACTGCGGCATCCACGACGGATGGTGCTGCGGGGGCGGGTCGTCCGCTGAGGCCGAGCGACGCCGGCGGAGGTCCTCAGGGCTGTCGCACGACGAGCTCCACCTCGAAGCCGTCCTCGTTCTCCAGATAGGCGGCGCAGTGGTCCGGCCCGCCCGCAAAGGGATACCGGTCCGGGAAGATCGGCGTCCAGCCGTGCCGTGGCGCCTCTTCGACCAGTGCGTCGAGGTCCGTGCGTCCACCCGGCATGTGGAAGGCCAGGTGGTTCAGTCCCGGCAGCAGCCGGTCGTGCCGGTCGCCGCGCAGCGCCGGCGACTCCTCGACCACGAGGTAGGTCTCCCCCGCACGCCAACTACGGCCCGCCGCCCAGTCCTGGTGCCGTTCATGGCCCAGCCGCTCCAGCAGCCACCCCCACGACGCCACCGCGCGCCCCAGGTCGGGCACCCACAGCTCCACGTGATGCAACAACTCCCTTTCCCTTCCCTCGCGTTGGATGTCCCTGTGACAGACTGCCGCGATGGTCGATCGTTCGTTCGCGGATCTCTCGCTCGCCGCGTTGTACGACAGCCTCAACCCGTGGGGGCCGGGTGACGACTTTTGCCTCGGGTATGTGAGGTCCGCCCGGGCCGTGCTCGACGTCGGCTGCGGGACCGGGAGGCTGCTCCGGGAGGCCCGTGCCGCCGGTCATCCCGGGCGGCTCGTGGGACTCGATCCGGCCGCCGCCATGCTCGTGCAGGCACGGCGGCACGGCAGTGGTGTCGAGTGGGTGCTCGGCGATCTGCGCAGCCGGGGCTGGCGGGCGGAGTTCGATCTCGTCGTGATGACCGGGCACGCGTTTCAAGTGCTCCTCCGCGACGAGGAGGTGCGTGCGGCCCTGCACGCCGTGCGTGACGCCCTGCGCGTCGGAGGGCGGTTCGTGTTCGAGACGCGGAACCCGGCCGCGCGGGCCTGGGAGAGATGGACTCGGGACCGGGTGCGCGAGGTCACCGACGAGGACGGGCGCGTCGTACGCGTGTGGCACGAGGTCGATGGGACCCTCGCCGGAGACCGGGTGACCTTCACCGAGACGTTCGACTGCGACGCCTGGGCGGCCCCCGCCGTCAGCCGCAGCACCCTCCGCTTCCTCGCCCCCGACGCCCTGTCCGCCTTCCTCCACGAGGCCGGCCTCACCGTGGACGAGCGGTACGGCGACTGGGGGCGGACGCCGCTCACCCCGGACGCGCCCGAGATCATCACCGTGGCACGGCGGGCCGCGTAGTGCCGGTACGGAGCCATGGCCGCCGGCCCTGACGGAAGGCAGCGGCGGATGGGAACGTTCCGCCTGACCGCTTCGTTCGGCATGAGCCCGTCCACCTCGTATCCCTGGGAGCAACGTGCCCGAGACCACGCCCGTCACCTCCGCCTTCCTCCCTCAACTCCCGGCCCTGAGCGCACAGGCCGAACGGCTGATCGAGCTGGGGGTGCACGAGGTGGCGGGGCTGCCCGCCGCCGAGTTCCGTGCCTTCGCCGAGGCCGGTGAGGCCGCCGTCGGCCGTGAGGGCCGCGCGGGCGCCGAGGGCACGCTGCTCGCCGTTCACCCGGACCGTGCCCCCGCCTCCGCCCTCGCGCCACTGCTGCGCCGCGACGACAAACCCGGCTTCGTCGTCACCGACATGCCCGACGTCGACCTCTTCGCCCCCGCTGCCGTCGAACTGCCCGATGCCCCGCTCTACCTCGTCACCGGCCTCGACCGCGGCGACCACATGTCCAACTGGAGCCCCGACGAGGCACTGCCCGCCCTCACCAAGGAGGACCGCACCCCGCTGCTGCTCACCGAAGGCATCCACTGGGTGCTGCAGCAGCCGGCTGCCCTGGAGCGCAACCACTGCTTCATGACCATCGGCTCCCGGCTGCGCAAGGCCGACGGCGCCCTGGACGCCCGCACCCCGGCCATCTGGATCAGCAACGGCACCGGGCGGGACGGCCGCGAGCGCCGCAACGCCCCCAAGGTGGGCTGGTGCTGGTGGAACAACCGGCACACCTGGCTGGGCTTCGCCTCCACGACGGGACGCCGCGGCCGCGACGACCTCACGGTGCCCGGCCAGTCCTAGGGCCTGTCGCCCGAGCCCTCCAGCGCCGCCAGCGCCGGATCCAGCACGATGTCCTCGTCCCGCGCCTCGGTCGTCGGTTCCTCCGGGAAGTGGCAGGCGGTCAGATGGTCCGCGTGGTTGCCGGAGATCTGGACCAGCGGCGGCTCCTCGGCCGCGCACTTGTCCTGCGCCTTCCAGCAGCGCGTGCGGAAACGGCAGCCGGAGGGCGGCGAGATCGGCGACGGCACGTCACCGGCCAGCCGGATCCGCTCCCGCTGGGGCACGTCCTCGCCGGCCACGTTCACCTCGGGGACGGCGGACAGCAGGGCGTGGGTGTAGGGGTGCCGGGGGCGGGTGTAGATGGAGTCGCGGTCGCCGACCTCGATCAC
>NZ_JBEXQG010000151.1:0-4419 GCF_040612485.1 Streptomyces sp. NPDC006385 | reverse complement strand
CTCCCTCCTCTGGGCGGCCCCTCATAATTGGCGGCGCCGCCGACCACATCGCTGTGGTCGGCGCCTCCGCGGATCCGATGGGGTGCCTCTGCCCTACTTCCCGAGCGGCCCTTCTGATTCGAGATCGCGGAGGAAGCTGTCAAGGGCCCCTGAGTAGACGTGAACGGCGATGCGCGCGTGCCCTGCTTCCCGGAGATCATTGGCAAGGGGCGCTGCGACGGCATAGACCTCAGGGCTGACCCGATGGCTGGCCTGCTTCCCCGTGCCCACGTCCGTCTCACGAGAGAGAAGGAACTCCTCGGCGAGCGCCAACTGCTCCTCTATGGTCGCCGGCAGATACTGGCTCATTGCAGCGTCGACATACTGCGCAGCCGTCAGCGACTTGCCGGAAGACGAACAATCTTGCGCCACCCGCTTGCTTAGCTGTGTCACCAAGTCCGCCGCGAAGCGGAACGGATGCGTCTGCCAGGCGTCCCGACGGAGCTTGAGGTCCACCCTGCTGCTACGCCATGAGTTGAGCAGTGCCGTGTGTGCGGGCCCTACCTTGGAGCCCTGGCGGGTGGAGACAGAGCGTTTTCGCCGGGACCCTGATGAAGGTGCTCCCCCCGCTCTTGGCTCAGCCTCGGACGTCTCGGCTGTGGTCGCCTCCTCCCCCGGTCCCGGCTGCTCGTCGTCATGAGCAACGAGGTGCTGGTCAGGGGCCTCCCCGTCGTCGGGGAGGCCTTGGTAGGCATGCGGGGTCTTTCCGTGTGTTGCTCCAGAGCTAGCAGTGTCTGGAGATGAAAGATCACCGAGATCCGGTCGTGCCGGTTGGCTGGGGTGCACATCCGTGGCGGAGACCGACAGAGGCGTGACGGAGCCGGTTTCCGCTCCCTCGCTCAACGCCTGGTCCTCGACTGGCGTCTGCGTCGTGTCCGGCGCAACCGCCTCAGCCGCGCCCTGCGAGTCAAAAGGTGTGCTGGGGGAAGGTACGGCAATGGCGTCTTGTGCGGCTGAGGCCGGAACCTGGACAGACTGAACTGGCTGAACTCCGGCACCCTGGCCCAGGACTGAGCGGGCCGCCACGCTTGCCGCACCCGACAGGGCGGGATTGCTGAGCAAGTCTGGACGAGGCCTGAGCCCCGCGACCTTCTTCGCCGTCCTCTTCTTGGGCTGCTTGCGCTCCGCTCCGGAGGTCTCTTCCTCAGGCATCGACGTTCTCCTCGACAAGGACCGGATCGGCGATGGTCCACTTCTGGCGCGGCAGTTGGATGCGGTCCAGGATCTCCTCCACGACGCCCGTGTACTGCTTGCCACACGAGTGATTCGGGAACCGCGTTACGGCGGGCCGGCCGTGGATGTAGGACTCCGAGATGCGGACGTCGCGTCGCACATCTGTAACGAACGGAAAGAGGCCCCGTCCTGGCTCGGCGTTGATGCCGTCACCAATCATCGCGTTCCGGATATCCACGTCTTGAGCCGTCCACGCAGACTCCGGGTTGGAGCGATTGAGTAGAGCGCCGAGAAGCTGCGGCTCGCAGACCCCCTGGGTGTTCGTTGCGATCGCCTGCGTGGCTGCGCTCAGAACCAGGGCGCCCTTGATGGACTGGTACTCCGGGATGCAGACGGTTACCACGAAGTCAGCGGCCGCCAGCGCCACTGCGTTGAGGTGGGATACGGCCGGCGGTGTGTCGATGAGGACAAAGTGGAAGCCCCGTGCCTCCTGGAGCAAGAGGTGCCGAAGGGTGACGATCTCCTTGTAGGGCTTCGTCACGAAGGCGTTCTGCGCCGCTGACATGGATGCCTCTTCCGAGGCAAGGACGCAGAGCTGACCGTGACCTTCGAAGTCTCCCAGTACCTCGTCGGTGCGGTCGAACATCGCCTGCTTGAGATGCGGACGCGGGAACTTCTGGAGAGCCATCTGCAGGATGTAGCCGAGGGACCGCTGGAGCTCCGCTTCGTTCGCAGCCTCATCCTCATGGCCGCCGAGCGTGATGCCGAGCGCGGTTCCAGCTTGCGCCTGGGGCTCAAGATCAACAATTAGGACGTTGTAGCCGGCCATGGAGAGGCGTGCGCCCAAATTCACCGTAGTGGTGGTCTTGCCCACGCCGCCCTTCTGAGTGGCGATGGCAAGCACCACCGGCGCCGGGAGCGATGCCTCGTCGGCGACTTCGATGTCGCTCGGAAGGGTTGTGGTCATCGCGAGGGCCTCCGGAGTTGGGAGAGAGGGTGGCTGCGGGAGACGGCGGGGTGACTGTCGCGTCGTGTCACGCGCTTCAGGTGTATCTGAGTGACGGTACTTGTCATTTGCTGCATCATGAGTGCGCTCTGCTGGCTATTACGGACATTGGGGGCGTGCTTCGTGCACTGGATGTCTGCAGTCCGTGTCACGACGCGACACGGGCGACCATAACAGGAAGATGCGACGAGTGTTGGTGTTGTGGCATAGCGCGGGGCGTGTCGCGGGTCTTGCGGTGTGCCGAGTCGACGCCAGTACCAAGGCCGCGGAGCTTGAGGGACTGCCGCGCAGGCAGGGGGGTGCGCGGACGGCGACAAGAGGTCATGCATCTGGATAGTGCGAAGGGACGTGGTGCGCGTACGGGCAGAGTGACAAGGGCAGACCTGACAAGGGGCGGAAAGTCCGAGCAGGATGCACTCGAAGCGTGGAACGGGCAGATCGACGCGCAGGAAGCGACGTACTCGCAGGTGAGCGGGTTGATAGTGGACAACAGTCGATGTAGGTGCAGTGGCTGTCGCCGGAGAAGCGTGTGAGGTGGAGAGGCGACTGACCTGGCTACATCAATCGAAACCTACAGAGGTGCGAGCATCCCTACAGAGATCCCTACAGAGATCCCTACGTACCTACAGGCATACCTACTAGCATGCCTACAGGGACGGGTTGACTAGTAAATCCCTAGCAGTCAGTGCGTGAGCTGTGGAGAGGGAATGAGTCTGTGTCGGCAATAGGCGGTGAGTACGAAGTGTAGGAGCAGTGCCAGCCTATGTGTTGTTAGGGGAAAGCAAATCGCCAGTGGTAAGTGCGCGGGACAGGCAGAAGGTCCATGCCGCCCGGGACGAATCTTTCAATGAACCAGAGCCGAGGCGAGTGCTCACTTGTGTGGTACGTCAATCACTAGGTGCATTGTCGGCGTACCAGTATCGCGGAGTCCAAAGGGACCTGATGTTGAAACTCCGTCCCAAACAAGCTGCATGAGGCAATTCTCGACGACCAACCGTCTCCGGTCGATATCGAAAACCCGTCGTAACGGGGCTATTCGATGACACTGCTTGAGAACATTCCTATGGAGAATTCAAGGAGGTAGAGAGCCCGAGGAGGCAGTGGCTGTGTGGCGCGTGCAGTGGACACTGGGGGGAGCCATACGGCAGCAACACTATGTCTGGCAGCGACCGGGCTCTGGCCGGTGGCAGTAGGGCACCTGAACGTCTACAGCCGGAACACCTCGGCGCTCTGAACGGCTCAGCCGCACGCGGAGGGGTCAGGTGCCTGCACGGCCCCAGTGGGCTTGGTGAGGTGGGCCAGAAGGACACCCTCTGGGCGGCCGAAGACGTCGCCGGGGTCTGGCTCGCCGGGGACCTGGCCCGTACTCGGTGATGCTGTAGTGAAGCGCAGCCAGAGCCGACCGTCGCCGGTGTGGATGTCCAGGGTGTCGGGGCTGGCTCTTTCCATGTGGCCAGCGGGCCGGGTACAGAGGACCCTGCGGGCAGCCAGCAGGACGTCCAGGCCGGGGATTTCCCAGTGGTCGGGGTCGGTGGGCTGTGTCCAGCCGGTGTCGGTGCGGATGTGGACGGTGTAGTCGGCGTCGGGATCGATCAGCTGGCGGGCGGTGGCGTGGGCGTGGTCGGGGCTCATGCCGCAGCTCCGTCGGCCGAGGGGCGGGGGTGCTCGTGCTCGCCGCCGTTGTTCACCTCGACGAGTAGCAGACCGGGCCCTTCGTTCTGGTCCTCGATGTGGACGTCGGGGACGTCAGTGGCGGGGCCCTACTGGGCGCTGCGGCGGATGAGGACGCTGACGCCGTGGACCTGGATCTCGTAGACGTCGCTGGGGGCGTTGTCCTCGGGGGAGGCGTCGACCACGGTGATCGACGCGTCGCGGATGCGGTGGAGTTCGGGGTCGGCCATGGAAGTTCCAGGGGTGGTCGGCGCGGGGTGGGGGAGTAGGTGGCGGGGTCGAGTGCGACGAGGGCGTCGGCGATGGCCGAGGCCAGGTCGGAGGGGACGAGCTGGAGTTCTGCAGCAGCGCTAGCTTGTCGTGCGGGGTGTCGGCGTGGTCGATCGCTTTGAGCAGCTCCTGGTCCTCGGTGTCTGTGGGGTTCATGAGGGGCCTTGGGTCGGGTGCCGGGCCCTGCCCCACCCGGACGGTGGCAACCCGGCGGGGGTGGTGCTGGACGCCTCAGGTCTCGACGACACCGCGATGTCGGC
>NZ_JBEXQG010000150.1:0-4620 GCF_040612485.1 Streptomyces sp. NPDC006385 | reverse complement strand
TCCCGAACTCCTTTCCCGGCTGTAACTCTGCGTAATACAGACGCAATACAACCCCACAGTTCTTCTTCGGCGAGCACCCTTCCCGCAAGGCCGCGCCGCCCTGCCCGCCCTCTGCGCCACCCAGATCACCAGCTGGGGCATCGTCTACTACGCCTTTCCTGTCCTCAACCCGCAGATCACCGCCGCAACCGGCTGGCCGGTCGGGGCGACCACCGCGGCATTCTCGCTCGGGCTCGTCGTCTCCGCTATCGCCGGGATCCGCGTCGGGCACATCCTCGACCGGCGCGGCCCGCGTGCCGTCATGACCGCCGGTTCTGCGCTCGGCGTGATCAGCGTGGTGGTCGTGGCCGCGGCCCCCAACCTACCGGTCTTCATCACCGGTTGGGCGCTGGCCGGGCTCGCGATGGCGGCCACCTTCTACCAGCCCGCGTTCGCCGCTCTCACCCGTTGGTGGGGCCCCGACCATGTGCGGGCCCTGACCGTCGTCACCCTCGCCGGAGGGCTCGCCTCCACCGTCTTCGCACCCCTGACTGCGGCCCTCGCCGACGATCTGTCCTGGCGCCACACCTACTTGGTGCTCGCCGGCATCCTCGCGGCCGTCACCATCCCCGCTCACGCCCTGGCACTGCGCGCTCCCTGGCCCGATGCCCCAACGAGCCCTGCGCACGCGGCCGCAGGTGCTGCCGAGGTCGGGCGCAGCCGACCGTTCCTCCTGTTGGCCGCCGCCTTCACCCTGTCGGGCTTCGTGATGTACGCCGTTGTCGTCGCCCTCGTCCCGCTCCTCCTGGAACGCGGGTACACCACCAGCCAGGCCGCCTGGGCTCTCGGCATCGGCGGCGCAGGACAGACCCTCGGCCGTACCCTGTACGCCGCGCTCGCCCGTCGCACCACCGCCACGGCCCGCACAACGATCCTCATCGCCCTCGGTGGACTGACCACCGCCGCCTTCGCCGCGGTCCCCGGCCCGTACGCCCTGCTCATCGCCGTCTCGGTCGTAGCCGGCATGGTCCGCGGCAACCTCACCCTGCTCCAGGCCACCGCCATCACCGACCGATGGGGCACCACCCAATACGGCCGCCTCTCCGGACTCCTGGCGGCGCCGGCAACCACCGCGGCGGCCCTTGCGCCGTTCGTCGGCGCCGCCCTGGCCGTGCCCCTCGGCGGCTACGGACGGCTCTTCCTTCTCCTGGCCACCGTCTCCGCGGCCGCCGCGCTCATCGCACCGTGGACAGCAATAAGCGCAGTACGCCGCCGCCCCCCACAGCTCTGACAACCGCCGCATCCTCCTGCTGGCATAGACGAACCCGCCCTCGTGCCCGGCTCCAACCCGGCGACGACGCGCGGGTTCAGCTCATCGAAGCGGCCTACTCGCTCCGGTGAACGAGGCACGGCCTTCCTCATGGGGCCGGCCCGTAAGGCGGCCATCTCACCCCTTTGACGGCTGCCACTGCACGCCACCGCACAGAGGAACAAAAGAGCTGAACACATGGACTTGACAGGGAAACCTGTGTCTGCCGCCACTGTCAAAAGCTCGGTGGCACACCAGTCATGTGGTGGGTGGGATTCGAGACGGTCACCTGGACCGGTGAGGGCGGCGAGCCAACCTGGTACGAGACCTTCGAAGGCGAGGCGAAGCGCGGCTTCTGCCCGACCTGCGGCAGCCGCCTCGCGGCGATCGACAGCGACATCCCAGAGATTGGCATCCACGTCACCGCCCTCGACGACACCAGCGGCCCAGGCCTCGTGCCGATCCACGCGTCCTTCCGCGACAACGCCGCTCACTGGCTACCCCCGGTGCCGGAGACCGAGCACAGCACGGCCGGTTGACCGCCTGTCCACTGGTCGGCAACGTCACCTGCTCCCTCGAGGGCCCCGGCCGGCATCCACCGTTCTCGCCCGCGAGCAGAGGCGTGAACTCTGGGCCGAGGCCCGCCGAGGGACATGCTCAGCGAGGTCGACGGAGTGCGGCGAGGCGGCGTTCAACGGGGTGTCGAGAG
The DNA here is from genome assembly GCF_040612485.1 of Streptomyces sp. NPDC006385. NCBI lineage: Bacteria > Bacillati > Actinomycetota > Actinomycetes > Kitasatosporales > Streptomycetaceae > Streptomyces > Streptomyces sp. NPDC006385. The sequence continues at coordinate 2,623 of NZ_JBEXQG010000150.1, read as the reverse complement.
TGCGCAAAGTGCGGCTGCTCCAGGAGGCGGCGGGAGCCCCTGGCGGGCATGACGACCGTCCCACACCAGAGCGGGCCGCGTCCCCGCGCTCGCGGGGAGAATCCCGCCAGGACCGGCTCTCCTGGCCCGGTCATGCTAGCCGCACGGATCAGCCCGCCTCCGGGGCTGTCCCAAACCGGGAGCGGCCGCAAGGATGGAGCCGCCCGTTGGCCGGACAACGCAACGCCTCGGCCTCGCGGCGGCGAGAATGGCAGCCATGTCACTCTCCCTGGCCCGCTGTGTGGCAGCGGTTGCCCGCCTGCTGGATGGCTGCGGCCCGCTGGAGCCGGTCCGGCTGTGCATGAGCGACCGTGACGTGCAGGCGGAGGTGTGCGCGAGCGGGCCGGCCGCCGCGGTGAGCATGGCGCGGCTGTCAGCGGCGACGGGCGGCGAGACGGCCGGCGGAGTGGACGACCATGACGACGGTGTGATCACGGCGGACCTGGAAGACGAAGTGGTCCTGGTCGCCGCCGTGGACGCGCCGGTGCACGAGGCCGCGCCCAGGCTCCGCGCAACGTCGACGTCGGCGGCGGCCGGGCTGCTCCGGACACTGGCCCCGTGGACGGCCGCACTGGACCATGAGCTGCTGTCGGGGGCCCAGTTGTGGGTGGAGGACCACGGCCAGGGCTTCACGGTCCGGCTGCTGGCGACAGCCGCGTGCGGTAACGACCTGGAGAGCATCGCCGCTGCCGCCGGCGCAGGGCTGGAGCAGGTCCGGACATGGCGCACCGACAGCGGTCTGGACGGGCGGGGAAACCTCCCGTGCGGCCAGCCCGTTCACCTCGGCATCGTCTGCCTTCCCTGACCATCCGAGTCGGCCGCCCGCCAGCTGCCGCGATGTGCGATGCGCTCGGGGGCGGTTGAGGCGGCTCCGGGCCGCCGACCGGTTCGCGTCCTCGCTCGCGGGCTGAACGGCGGTGTGTCGAAGGCCCGTGATCCGACGCGGACGGGCACGGTGGCCTGCTTCCCCTGAGGGTGCCTCCAGGAGACTCACCTCTCCTCATCGTTGCGTATTTGGGTTTCAATATGTAATGTTATTCGTGTTGAGGGTGCCGTTCCCCTCCACCCCACACACCTCTCGGAGCCGCACCGCCGCTCCCCCATGCCCACTTCCGGAGAACTCCCATGACCGAAGCTGAAGTTGTTACCTCCGTCATATCCCGCCTCGTCGCCCATGCCGACGAGCCCCAGACCCAGCTCATCCATGAACTCGCCCGCCAGGCCGGCTACCTGTGGCGCTGCGGCAACCCGGCCTGCCCCGCCTACAACTACCAGGGGCAGCGCTACTGCAAGGGCTGCGGATGGGGCCGCAAGGGCAAGCCCGTCGGCGACCTCCGCCCGTGCATGTACACCGAGCGCCGGTGGGCCGCGCTGCGCCGCGCGCTGCTCCAGCACTACGGCCCCGACGTCCCGATGCCCGATGCCGTGGTCTTCGACTACTGGGGCGGACCCGGCTGGCGCGGCGCGGAGGTCACCGAGATGTACGGCGGCAGGACCGAAGAGGTCACCGACGGGTTCCGCGACCGGGACCGCTTCGCGGACATCGGCGCCGCCCTCGATTCCCTCACCACGTGGTCGGAGCCGGGCCACGGCGAACACATCCGCGTCGTCCTGGCCTCCTGAACCTCACCGTCCTCGGGGCCTGGTGAGCCACCACCGGGCCTCGGGCAGCCACGAAGGCGAGCCACGCCATGTCCACTCTGCTGATCGGCCGCTGGTCCACGGACAACGCCACCCTCAGCATCACCGCGTCCCACCAGATCGACGGCGAGGACCAGGCCGCCGTCGACGCCCTCACCCGGCCCGCGTTCGCCAACGGCGCGAACTGGGCGTGCACGTTCCCCGTCGACACCCACCGCCACGCCGTGCAGCGCGCGTACGAGGAGTTCGCCCGCGACGACGACGCCTGGCTCGACGACACCGTCGAGCACGTCGAGCCGGTCACCCCCTGACCTCACCCCACAGCCGCGCCCGTCTCCGCGCCGGGCGCCCTCTCCCCCCTGTCCCGCACCCGAAGGGCTCTCCCATGCTCGACAACACCGAATTCGAGTGGGTCTCCGCCAACGCCACACCGGTCCTGCTCTACCCCGGCTTCAGCTCCGACGACGCACTCGTCGAGCCCGGCGAGATCGTCGCCGCCGTCTACGACAGCAGCGATGGCATCGCCCTCTACGGCAACCGCGACAAGGTGCTCAACCGCCTCCTCCAGCTCGTCGAAGCCGTCCGCAACGCTCCGCCCGTCCCCACCACGGAGGCGTGCATCGCGGCCACGACCGACCCGACCGTCTGGAAGCCGGGCTCCCTCACCTCGCCTCTGGCTCCGACGAGCAAGGGCTGGACCCTGTGCGGCGCCGAGTCCCACCAGCCCATCGCGGCCGATCCCCGCCTGGCGACCTGTTCCGACTGCGTCGACGCCTTCAACGAGCGCGGGCCGCAAATCCCCCTCCGCCTCGTCCACTTCCTCCCCGCCAAGCCCTGACACCACCCCACGCCGCCCTCCTCCGGTGCCGGGCCCGCACCGACCTGCCGGGCGCCAAGGGCAAGCGGGTCGGCGTCACCGTCCACGACCTCGGCCGAGGCGACC
>NZ_JBEXQG010000149.1:0-4733 GCF_040612485.1 Streptomyces sp. NPDC006385 | reverse complement strand
TCGGGTTGATCTGCGCGACCCCCGAGAGCACCGTCAGCACGCCGAAGACCATGAGGAACAGGCCGCCCGACGTCGCCGTGAAGTGCGGGAACATGCCGGTACGTGGGGGGCCGACCCTTGTCCGTCGGTGCGGCTTCGGCTGCCGCCGCGTGTTCAGCCGCCCAGTCGGCGGCCCGTGATCTCCGCCGCCGTACCGGCGACCAGGCGGCCCCACTCGGGCAGTCGTGCCGCGTCGAAGCGGGAGTCGGGCATCGAGATGGCCACGGTGGCCAGCGGTGTGCCCTCCTCGTCCAGCACCGCCGCGGCGATGGCGCACACGCCCGGCCGGTACTGGTTGCGGTTGACCGAGTAGCCGTCGGTGCGGATCTGGTCCAGCTCGGCGCGCAGTTCGTCGGGGTCGGCGGGCGTCGTCTCGCTGAATCGCTCCAGCCCCTGCCGGAGCAGTTCCTCGACGTCCTGCTTCGGCAGATGGGCGAGGATCGCGCGCCCCGTGGCGGTGGCGTGCAGCGGTGAGGTGTCGCCGATGGTGTGGAACGTCCGTACGGGATGGTCGCAGTCCACGCGGTCCACCACGACCATGCACTGCAGGGCGTCCGGCACCGACAGGTGGATCGTCTCGTTCACCGTGTCACGGAGCCGGATCATCGGCTCGCGGGCGGCGGCGAACAGGTTGGAGCCCTGGAGTGCGGCGGGCCGCACGGCCAGGACCCGGGCGCCGATCTCCCACCGGGTGGTGTCCCGGCGGTTGGCCCGCAGCCAGCCGGCCTCGGCCAGCGTGACCAGGGTCCGCTGCACGGTCGACTTCGGGAGCCCGAAGATCTTCGTCAGCTCGCCGACGGTGACCGGTTGGTGCTGGGCGACCGCCTCCAGGATGCGCAGTGATCTGGTGACGCTCTTCATTTCCATCCGGTTTCCCCCTGTTAATCCTCGGAATTTCTGTCCGACACCCTCTTGACTCCCCTTCGTGCCACTGCCATTCTCTGTGCCAGATTCTAGCACAGCATTCCACAATGTGGCACGGCTCAACGGGAGAACCCGAAGGAGTGGGCCGGAACTCCGAGAAGCGGACGGATGCGAGCGACGGGCCCCAGACCCGCCCCCTCCAAACCACCTCGAATCGAACAGCCTCACGCCGGGCCCAGCATGCGCCCCGGTGATACGAAAGGAAAGCCCTGTGTCAGCTGCCAGGAAGCGCGTCGCCGTAGTCGGCGTCGGAACGATGGGCAGCCAGGCCGCCTGGCGGCTCGCCGCCCGTGGCGCGGAAGTCGTCGCCTACGACCGCTTCGCCCCGGGGCACGACCGCAGCGCCGCCGGCGGCGAGACCCGCATCTTCCGCAGCGCGCACTTCGAGGACTCGCGGTACGTCCCGCTCCTCAAGCACGCCGACACCCTGTGGGAGCAGCTCCAGCAGGAGACCGGCCGCGAGCTGCGCCGCCTGACCGGATGCCTGCTGATGGGGTCCACCGAGCACCAGCAGATGGCCACGGTCCTTCAGTCCATCGCCGAGCACGGCCTCGACCACGAGGTGCTCGACGCCGACGCGATGGCCAAGCGGTTCCCGCAGTACCGGCTGGAGGACGGCGACGCGGCCGTACTCGACCGCCGCGCCGGCTTCATCCGGCCCGAGCTGACCGTCCAGACCGCGGCCCGCCGCGCCGAGCGGCTCGGCGCTCGGATCCACCGCTACACGCCGGTCCGGGAGATCACCCCGGTGGGCGGCGGGGTCGAGGTCCGCACCGACTCCGGCGGCGAGCGCTTCGACGCGGTCGTCGTCACCGTCGGACCGTGGGTGAACGACCTGCTGCCCGGACTGCCGTGGGAGGTGGACATCCGCCGCCTCATCAGCGCCTGGTACGTGCCCACCACCGACGCCTGGTTCGGCGAGGAGCGCCCCGCGTTCATCCGGACCACCCCCACCCACTGCTACGGCCTGCCCTCCCCGGACGGCGTCTCCGTCAAGATCGGACTCTCGCGCGACCTGCACGCACCGGCCGGCGACCCGAACACGCTGGAACGCACCGTCCAGCCGGAGGAGTTGGAGGTCTTCACCGACCTCGTGCGCCGTCACCTGCCGGACCTGCACCCGGACCCGACCCGTCTGGCCGTCTACATGGAGGGCTACACCGAGAGCAGCCGCCCGCTGGTCGGCCCGCTGCCCGGCGCCGAGAACGTCGTCCTGCTGGCCGGCTTCTCCGGCCACGGCTTCAAGCTCTCGCCCGCCTTCGGCGACATCGCCGCGGACCTCGCGCTGGAGGGCGCCTCGTCCCAGCCCATCGACTTCGTGTCCACGGTCGGCCGCACCACGGCCTGACCGTCCGAGCACCGTCCAGCAAGGAGAACCACATGGCCACGACCAAGCGGGTCGCCGTCGTCGGCACCGGCACGGTGGGCAGCCAGGCCGCCTGGCGGCTGGCGGCCCGGGGCGCCGAGGTCGTCGCCTACGACCGCTTCGCCCCCGGCCACGACCGCAGTGCCGCCGGCGGTGAGACCCGGGTCTTCCGCAGCGTGCAGACCGACGACGGCCGTTACGTGCCGCTCGTCCGGCACGCCGACACCCTCTGGCAGCAGTTGCAGGCGGAGACCGGCCGGGAACTGCGCCGGCTGACGGGAAGCATGTTCATGGGGCCGGCCGACGACCCCGAGATGCGTACGGTCCTGGACGTCATCGCCGAGCACGGCCTCGACCACGAGGTGCTCGACGCCGACGCGATGGCCAAGCGCTTCCCGCAGTTCCGCCTCGACGAGGGGGACCTGGCGGTCCTCGACCCCCGTGCCGGGTTCGTCCGCCCGGAGTTGACGGTCCAGACCGCGGCCCGTCGCGCCGAGGAGCTGGGCGCGCGCATCCGCCGCTACACCCCGGTGCGGGAGGTCGTCCCCGTCGCCGGGGGAGGGGTGGAGATCCGTACGGACACCGACACCGCGCGCTTCGACGCCGCGGTGGTCACCCCCGGCCCCTGGGTGGGCGACCTGCTGCCGGACCTGCCGTGGCAGGTGGACGTCTACCGTGCGATCAGCGCCTGGTTCCTGCCCACCGAGGACCACCGAGTCGGTGACGAGCGCCCCGCGTTCATCCGCTTGGGCGACACCCACTTCTACGGCATCCCGTCCCCCGACGGGCTCTCCGTCAAGCTGGGTCTGTCCCAGGCCCACCACAAGGCCGTGGACGACCCGAACCGGCTGAACCGGACCGTCGCACCGGAGGAGTTGGAGACCTTCAGCGCGATGGTGCGGCGACACCTGCCCGGACTGAACCCCGACCCGGTGCGCGTCTCCGTCTTCATGGAGGGCTACACCGGCAGCACCCGCCCGCTGGTCGGACCCCTGCCGGACTGCCCCGACATCGTCCTGCTGGCCGGCTTCTCCGGCCAGGGCTTCAAGATGTCGCCCGCCCTGGGCGACATCGCCGCGGACCTCGCACTGGAGGGCCGCACCCCCCAGCCCATCGACTTCATCACCACGCTCGGTCGCACGACCGCCTGATTGAGGTACGACATGACACTGACCATTGGCCCGCTGCGGGCCGAGCCCGGCCACAAGACCCGGGGGACCGTCCCCGTGGACCTCGGCCCGACGACCGTCGACATCCCCCTGGTCCTCGTCAACGGTTCCCGTCCCGGCCCCAGGGTCGTGATCACCGGCGGTGTGCACGGCGGCGAGTTCGTCGGCACCGACGCCGCCGCCCGGCTCGGCGGGCTGCTGGAGCCGGAGGACATCGCCGGCCAGGTGGTGATCTGCCCGGTGGCCAACCCGCCGGCCGTGTACGACGGACGTCTCGGCAAGTCCCCGCTGGACGGCGTCAACATCAACCGCGTCTTCCCCGGCGACCCGGCCGGCGGGCCCACCGAGCGGCTGGCGGCCTGGATCTTCGAGCACGTCATCACCGGCGCCGACGCCTACGCCGACCTGCACAGCGGAGGCATCGACGAGACCCTGCTCGACTTCGTCGGCTACCGTCTGACCTCCGACGAGGAACTGGACGCCAAGACGCGGGGCATGGCCCACGCCGTCGGCTACGAGCGGGTCCTGTTCGGCCGCAACGCCGCGGGCGGCAACAGCCACGCCGCGGCGGCCCGGCACGGCATCCCCGCCATCCTCGTCGAGACCGGCCAGCTCGGCGAACGGGAACCCGCCCAGACCAAGACCCTGCTCGACGGCCTGTACCGGCTCCTGCACCACCTCGGCGTCATCGAGGAACCCCAGCACGTCGCACCGGTGACCGCGCGGCCCCGCGAGTGGGTCTGGACGGGCTCGGTCGAGTCCCCGGCCACGGGCCTGTGGTACCCCGACGCGGTCACCGGCGACGAGGTGACCGAGGGCCAGTCCATCGGCCGTGTCATCGACCCGGCCGACGGCAGCGAACACAAGGTCACCGCCACCGCCACCGGACAGATCCTCTACGGCATGAACGGGCTCACCGTCGCTCCAGGCGCCGAGCTCGCCGCGATCGCGGTGCCCCACGAGTGACGGGAGCGTCCCCCGCGCACCCGCCGCACCACCCCTGACCCCACCCACCCCCCGCACCCCCGAACAGCTGGTCCCCACGCGCGAATTTCAGGAGATTTGTCATGAGTGATCACGTAATCGGTCGCAGAGCGCTCCTGCGCGGAGCAGGCGGCCTCGCCGCCATCGCCGCCCTGCCCTCCCTCTCCGCCTGCGGCACCGGCACCAGCCGCGCCTCGTCCGGCGGCACGTCGTGCCGGTCGGCCGCGGCCACGTCGACGGTGCGCAGGGTG
>NZ_JBEXQG010000148.1:0-5345 GCF_040612485.1 Streptomyces sp. NPDC006385 | reverse complement strand
GCGGCGCCGAAACCGTTGCCCTGAGGCGAGCGCCCGGACGGCATCGGCAGCTTCGGCTTCCACCCGGCGAGCACCGCAAGTCCCCCGGCCACCATGAGCGCCCCGCCGACCAGGTACACCACCAGGTGGTAGCGCTGCAGCGCGGAGGAGATGGCGACGGCCCCGAGCCCGATCGGCACGATCACCGTGGCCACACCGGCGCCGAAGGCGAGCGTCCCGGCGATCACCCGGCCGCGGGAGCGGAACCCGGTGGCGAAGTAGGCGGGCAGCATCACCGAGATACAGCACGGCGCCAGCAGCGCCACCATCCCGCCGAGGAACGACGCCAGGAGCGTGGTCCCGAAGAGCAACTCGCTCATTCACTACCTTTCCGAGGATCACGAGGCTGCGACACCACGATCACCTAAACGGATTAGGGAATAAGGGCGTCCAGAACATGGAGTGGGCCGCGTTCGACTCGCGCGTCTCTCGCGCCAGTGACTCCGTCATATAGGCCCTGCCACTCGATGAAGCTAGGCCGGTGATGTGAAGCCACGATGAAGAGGGCATGCAGGCGCTCTGTGTTCTGTCCGTGCACCCCACTGTCATCGGGGCTTGCCCATTACTTTCCTTGTAGAGCCCGGTTCGGGCTCGTGGCCTTCGGGGCCGGTATGACTCGTTGCCCCACTGGTCGGCGCCTTACCGGAGATGGCCGGGGCGCGGGAGCCCGCGGCTGCGCTGGCGGCGGTCGGGACGTGGCGGTGCTGGTGCCGGCGGCCGAGTCGGCGGTTGCCGCCAAGGGAGTCAACGCCTGCCCGCTTCCGGATGCCGCCGTGGGCTCGCCGGTATCTGCTTCCTGCCCCTGCCGGGGGTGACCGGGAAGCGGTCTGCTAGGTTCGCGCCCATACCTCCTATCTAGCTTAGGTGTACTGGGATGTGTGGTGTGTGGGCCCGGCGGGTCGCGGGCCTGGCGGCTGCCGCCGCCATGGCCGTCGCGGTCTTGCTGACCGGTGCTTCGTCGGCGCAGGCGCATGCCGTGCTGCTGTTCGCGTCGCCGGCGATCGAGGGTGCGGTGCCGCAGGCGCCGAAGGCGGTGTCGCTGGTCTTCGACGAGCCGGTGCGGCCCACTGGGCCGAAGACGGTGCGGGTCTCCGCACCCGACGGGCAGCCGGTGCCGCTCGGGCCGGCCGCCCGCAGCGAGGGCGGGAAGCAGCTGACGATGCCGGTCCGCTCCACCCTGAGCGCCGGCGTGTACACCGTCACCTGGCAGGCGATCGCCGACGACGGCGACGTGATGAGCGGCAGCTACCGCTTCGCCGTCGGCTCGGCGGCCGCCGGGCTGTCCTCCGGGAACGGCTCCGGGCAGCGGGTGAGCGGCGCGGGCGAGACCGCCGTGCTGCGCTGGGTGCTGTACGGATCCTCCGCGCTGGCCCTCGGCGGCATGGTCGGCGAGCGCCTGGCGCGAGGGCGCCGTGATCCCGACGGGCCGGCCGCGCCGCGGTCCTGGGTCCTTCCGGCGGCCGTGGCGGGCACCGCGGCCTCCCTCGGCCTGGCCGTCCTGATCGCCGGCGGCGGCAGCCTGGCCCGCGGAGTGTCCTCTCCTTCTTTTTCGGCCCTCTTCGACAGTCGTCCCGGCATGCTGGCGGTGGTCGAGGCCGCCGCGTGGCTGGCCGCGGCGGTGGCCCTGCGCGCCCGGTGGCGGCGGGCGGCCTGTGTGCTGCTTCTCGGGGCAGCGGTGGCCGAGGGGCTCCGGGCGCACCCGGCGACCAAGTCGGCCATATGGGGGCCGCCACTGACCACCGTCCATCTCCTGGCGGCCGCCATCTGGATCGGCGCCCTGGTGTACGTGCTGCGGGTGGGCGCCGCCTGGCGGTGGAATCCCGCGATGCGGGCGGTGCTGCGCGGCTACGCCCGCATCGCAGCCGTACTCCTCGCCGCGGTGCTGGTCACCGGGACCCTGTCCGGGCTGCTCATGGTCTCGCCTGCCAAGCTGCTGGACTCCGACTTCGGCCGACTGCTGGCAGTCAAGCTGGCCCTGGTCGCTGCCGTGTGTGCGCTCGCGCTGGTCGCGCGGCTGCGGCTGTCCCGCTCGGCGCCCCGTATCGTCGCCCGCGTCGAGGCATCGGCGCTGGCCGCCGTCCTGGCCGCGACCGCGCTGCTGACCGTCACCCAGCCGCCCTCGTCCGCGAACGCCGCCCTGCCGTTCGCGCCGCCGCCGAACGGGGACGCCATCACGGTGGGCGGGCGGGCGGACCAGATCGGCATCGCCGCCACCGCCAGCACCGGACAGGTCGCGCTGCGCCTGACCGCCCCGAACACCGACCTCGACCGGCCCGAGAAGGTCGGCTACGACGCCGCGCTCACCCTGACCCTGCCCGACGGCCGCAGCCGCCCGGTCAAGATCCGCGGCTGCGGCGAGGGGTGCTTCTACGCCCCGGTGACCTGGCGCAAGGGGCTGAATCTGCTCACCGTGCGCGCCAGCGCCGAGGGCTGGGGCGGCGGAGTGGACACGCTGCGCGTGATGTGGCCCATCCGCCCGGACGCCGCCCAGCTCAAGCGCACCGTCGCCGCGATGCGCGCGGTCAAGCAGTTCACCCTGCACGAGCAGGTCGCCAGCGACGACCTGCGCGCCACCGTCGCCCCCACCCGGCTGGAGGTCACCGGCGACCGGTTCATCGACTCCGATCCCTACGCGAAGGGCAGCGCGCCGCTCAGCTCCCGCTACACCGACGCCGAGGGCCATACGGTGCTGGCGCTCGGCTTCCCCGGCGAGCGGCTGGCCCTGGAACTGACCCTGGACGACGAGGACCGGATCGTGCGCGAGACGCTGGTCGCGCCCAACCACAAGATCCGCCGCACCTTCACCTACCCGGAGCCCGAACGGGCTGACGACGGCCACGACCACGAGCATGCCGAGTCCGGCACGGGGTGAGACCAGCGGGAGCCCGCGCGCGCTGACGGCACTGCGCGGCGACAGGTCCCGCTGAACGCGACCAAGGGGCGACAGTCTGCTGTCGGCGGAGGACGTTACGGGCTGAAGACCGGCCAAGTGGCCGAGCTCATAGGAAAGAGCGCCAGCCCATCCGCTTCCACGAGGACTCCGGCCTGGTCTCCCCGGCCCCGCACCCCCAGCACCATGCATGAGCAAGGCGAGCGGCCCCTGCCCCGGCAGCGCTGACCGTGCTCACGGTCAGGGGGGCCGTGATTCTGCCTGCTGCTGCGGCACGGTTGAGTGCCGCTTGCCGCGGTGGGCCGGCGAACCCGGGCCCAGAAGCCCGGCGGTGAACCTCACGCGCCGGACGTGGGAGCCGCGCCGTCGGCGCGATGGCGCGATATGGACGGCGGGCAGGGCACGGCGCGGCCTGGTCCAGTACGTTGTGGGCCGCCGCATGCCGTGTCCGTCATCCGGGTGGGCCCTGGGCGGTTCCATGGGCCTTGGGCCATGTAGGGGGCATCACTTCTTCATGCGCCGGCAGCGTCTCTCCCACGGCCGCGCACGTATGGGCTCCACCCGCGTGCTCGGCGTGTTGCTGCTGGTGCTGGCGCTCCTGGGGTGCGCCTCTGGTGCAAGCGCCGCTGCGGGAATGACCATGGCGGAGCCCTGCGCGGGCGGTTCAGCCGAGGCCATGGTGATGGCCGTGGCCCCTGACGGCACGTCGTCCGCCGCGAAGCACTCGTGCACGTCCGACCATGACCGGTGCCCCGCCTCCCGCACCGAATCCGTCCCCCACACTCATGTGCCCGGCACCGACGGTGATCTGCCGACCGGACCGCCGCCCACGGCTGCGTCCCTCGGTGCCGCACGAGCCTGGGAGCACGCCCGGGGTCCCGGGGACCCCTATGCGCTGTGCGTGATCCGCACGTAGGACGAGGACCGCGCCTCAGCATCACCACACCGCGGACTGCCGCCCGGGTGCCCGCACCCAGGCACTGAGGCAGTACCTCCGCCGGTGGCGCAGGGCTGAGGCCGCACGCCGACACGCCCGTCGTCCTCGCCCAGCCGGAGTCCGCCATGCCTTCCGAGCCCCTCGCCATCAAGCCCACGAAACCTGTCGAGCTGATCCGCGCAGAGCCACTTACCGCCCGATGTCGGGCCGCCTTCGCGGGCCGCGTCCACGCATGCCTCGGCATCAGCCCGTTCAACAGCCACTTCTCCGCCGAGCGGATCGCCGCCCTGGTCCGCTGGGGACTGACCGCCTTCGCACGCGTGCACTTCTTCGTCCCCGACACCGCCGCCGTCCACACCCTGGAGGCACTCGGCTGTCCGCCGGAGAAGGCCGCCTGGAAGGCCCGCCGCCAGGGACAGTACGTCCGCAACAAGATCACCAAAGCCCTGGCCGACAACGGCGTCCTCGACCCCGGCCCCTACCTCCTCGACGGGCAGGCACTCGCCGCGAACCCCTCCTACCAAGAACTCACCGCACAAGTGGAGCACCACTTCCGCAGTGACAGCAGCTTCGCGCAGGCCTGCCTGAACGCCTCGGCCTGGGTGCTGGAACGCCGCCTGCCGCCCGGACAACAGCCCACTCACGCACAGCTGCGAGGCGCCGTGCGCTACTTCCTCGCCGAACTGCCGCTGTTCCTGGACACCCCGCGGATCACGGGCACGGCCGCCTCGGTGTTCTGCTACCACGAGGTCCCCCAGGTACTGGCCGACCTCTACCACCACCAGATGGCTCTGCGCCCGGCCCCCAACCAGGGCTTCTGTCGCCTGCGCACCACGTCGGGCATCCGGCACCCATGAGGGGTCCCTGGGATAGATGGAGCTGGGTACCTTGCCACCACCGACCGGCCCCCGGCCGGGCTGCTGCCCTCGGCCCCGTGGCTCAGCGAGATGGCGGTAGCCCTTGCAGGCGGACCAGCCCGACGTTGGCGAAGCCCAGAGTGAACGGGACATTGTGCCGGGCGTCGATGCCGTGGACACCATGCAGCAGCACCCGCGCGCCGCCCTGCCCTCCGAGGGCGACGGTGCTGCCGGGATCAAGCTGCACTCCTGCCGGGGATATGTCACCGTCGAGCGACACGTCGGCCGCGTTCGGGGTCGAGACGAAGGCAAGGTGCTCGGTCGAACTGCCGTCGTTGCGTACCGACATGGTCAGCTCGCCTTCGCCGCCGCCCAGGAGGCGGACCCTGGCGTGTGTGACCGTCACGGCGGGCAGGCCCTGTCCTCCGAGGACCTTGACCGTCAGTCGGCCGGGTGTCGAGGAGACCAGGGCCCCGGGAGAAGATTCCGAGGCGGACTCGGGAGCAGATGCCTCCGATGCGGCCGGAGAGCGAGCCGGTCCGCCCGCCGCCTGACGGCGTGGTTCTGGATGTGGATCAGGCGGGTCCGGTCCGGCACACGGACGAGCCATCCCGACTCGTAC
>NZ_JBEXQG010000147.1:0-6289 GCF_040612485.1 Streptomyces sp. NPDC006385 | reverse complement strand
GGGGCGCCCCTCACGTCAAGGGGCGCCCCCACCGCCGTACCGGAATCTCGCCGCCGTACCGGAAGACCTCAGTCCTCGAACGTCGCCGCCAGTGCCTCCGCCAGGCCAGGGACCAGGTCAGGGCCGGTGAGGACCTCGGTCGGGGTGTCCTTCTCGCGCAGGCGCAGGGCCGATTCACGGGCGCCGTCGCGCAGGACCGCGACCGTCATGCGCACCTCCTGGCGCTCGGGGTGGTCCGCCACCCACTGCGCGAGCTTGGCCTCGCTCAGGCCCTGCGGGACCTTGGCCTCGGCGGACGCGGGCAGCATCAGGCGCTCGACGGTGAGCGCGCAGCCGGCCACCGCGTCGGGCCAGGCGATCGTGCCCAGGAACTCGTCGAGCGCCTTGCCCGTTGGAAGTTCGTCCTGCTCGATCGGGGTCAGGCCGGAGGACTCCTGCTCGTCCCCCAGGCCGAGCTGGGCGGCGAGGCCGGGTTCCTGGGCCCGCAGCCGTGCGGTGTCTACGAGGGCGAAGAGGCGGGCGGGCTGGTCCCAGCCGAGGCCGGAGGCGTACTCGTCGATCTCGAGCACGGCCCGGGTCAGCGGGCTCGCCGCCATGGGAGTGTTGGACATGGTCACAATCCTGCCTCGTTCCCGGCCGAAATCGGGAACCGAGTAAAGGGTGAGTAAGTTGCATAGGTGTGGGCCCACGATCAAGGGGGGCCACGGAGGGTCCACGAAGACGCGGGCCTGACGGATCAACAGCGAACTTCGGGGTGCGAACCTTGGCTTTCCAGATGCCGGACCGCGGCGGAGGCCCGACCGGGCCACGGATCAGAGTGGGCCGCCCGTCCCGGCGTGTCCGGACCCTGCTCATGACACTGGGCGTCCTCGCCGTCCTCGGCATGGTCTTCACCATGTTCGCGGGCTTCTGGACGGACTGGCTCTGGTACCGGTCGGTGAACTACTCGTCCGTGTTCACCACCACGCTGTGGACGAAGATCGGGCTCTTCTTCGTCTTCGGTCTGCTCATGGCCCTCGCGGTCGGCTTCAACATCTGGCTGGCGCACCGGCTGCGTCCGCCGCTGAGCGCCATGTCCATGGAGCAACAGAGCCTCGACCGCTACCGCATGGGCATCGCGCCGTACAAGAAGTGGCTGCTCATCGCGATCACCGCGCTGGTCGGCCTGATCGCCGGTGCCTCCGCCTCCAGCCAGTGGCGGACCTGGCTGATGTGGGTCAACGGTGTGCCCTTCGGTGAGAAGGACCCGCAGTTCCACCTCGACGTCGGCTTCTACGCCTTCGACCTGCCCTGGTACCGGTTCCTGCTCGGCTTCGGCTTCGCCGCCGCGATCCTCTCCGTGATCGCCGCCGCGCTGACGCACTACCTGTACGGCGGACTGCGCATCACCAGCCCCGGCGCGCGTGCCACGGCCGCGGCCACCGGCCATCTGTCGGTCCTCATCGGCATCTTCGTCGCCCTCAAGGCGGTCGCGTACTGGCTCGACCGGTACGGACTGGCCGTCAAGTCCAGCGACTTCAAGGCGACCGACAACTGGACCGGTCTCAGGTACGTCGACGCCAACGCCTATCTGCCGGCGAAGACGATCCTGTTCTGCATCGCCGTCATCTGCGCGCTGCTGTTCTTCGCCACCCTGTGGCGGCGCACCTGGCAGCTGCCCGTCATCGGCTTCGGCCTGATGGTGCTCTCGGCGATCCTCATCGGCGGCCTGTACCCGGCGATCGTCCAGAAGTTCCAGGTCCAGCCGAACGAGCAGGCCAAGGAAGCGCCGTACGTCGCGAAGAACCTCCAGGCGACGCGTGACGCCTACGGAATCGACGGCACCAAGGTCACCGAGTACCCGGGCACCAGCAAGACCGAGGACAGGACCCAGCTGCGCGACGACGTGGACGCCACGGCGAGCATCCGGATCCTGGACCCGAACATCGTCTCGCCGACGTTCCAGCAGCTCCAGCAGATCAGGAACTACTACGCGTTCCCGACCAACCTGGACGTCGACCGTTACACCAAGGACGGCAAGGACCAGGACACGGTCATCGGTCTGCGTGAGATCAACCTCAACGGCGTTCCGAAGCGGAACTGGATCAACGACCACTTCCGTTACACCCACGGCTACGGCGTGGTCGCCGCCGAGGGCACCAGCGCCGACCCCCAGGGCCGACCGGACTTCACCGAGTCCGACCTGCCGTCCAAGGGTGACCTCGGGACGTACGAGCAGCGGGTCTACTACGGCGAGAAGACCACGATGTACTCGATCGTCGGCGGTCCCCAGAAGGAGATCGACTACTCCGACGACAGCGGTGAGAAGACCTACAGCTACAAGGGCGACAGCGGCGTCAGCCTCTCGAACCCGGTCAACCGGGCCGCGTACGCGGTGGCCTTCGGCGAGCCGCAGATCCTGTACTCCGGTGCGATCGGCGACGGCTCGCGCATCCTGTACAACCGCACGCCCAAGGAGCGCGTCGAGGCGGTCGCCCCGTGGCTGACCATCGACGGCGACGCCTATCCGGCGGTCGTGGACGGCCGTATCCAGTGGATCGTCGACGCGTACACGACGACGAACGGCTACCCGTACTCCTCCCGCACGACCCTCGGTGACACGACGGCCGACTCGCTGACCGCCAACAACAACCAGCGCGCGGTCGTGGCCCAGCAGAACCAGGTCAACTACATCCGCAACTCGGTGAAGGCGACCGTCGACGCCTACACCGGCCAGGTCAAGCTCTACCAGTGGGACACCAAGGACCCGGTCCTGAAGACCTGGATGAAGGCGTTCCCGGACACGGTGGAGCCGAAGAGTGAGATCTCCGACTCGCTGATGGCCCACCTGCGCTACCCGCAGGACCTGTTCAAGGTCCAGCGTGAGCTGCTCACCCGCTACCACGTGAAGGACGCGACGACGTTCCTGAGCGGCAGCGAGGTCTGGGAGGTGCCGGACGACCCGACCAACAAGTCGGGCAGCGCCGTGCCGCCGTACTACCTGAGCATGAAGATGCCCGACCAGAAGGCGCAGGCGTTCTCGCTGACGACGACGCTCACGCCGAGCGGCCGGGACAACCTCAGCGCCTTCATGGCCGTCGACGCCGAGGCGGGGACCGAAGGCTACGGCAAGATCAGAATTCTGAAACTGCCGACCAACACCACGGTCAACGGCCCCAGTCAGGTGCAGAGCCAGTTCAACTCCGAGCAGAACATCGCCGAGACCATCAGGTTGCTGAGAGGCGGCGACTCCGAGGTCGAGTACGGCAACCTGCTGGCGGTCCCGCTCGACGGCGGTCTGCTCTACGTGGAGCCGGTCTACGTGCGCGGTGGCGGCCTCAAGTACCCGCTGCTGCGCAAGGTGTTGGTGTCCTACGGCGGCACCACCGCCTTCGAGGACACGCTCGACGAGGCGTTGAACAAGGTCTTCGGAGCGGAGGGCCCGACCACCGAGCCACCGAAGGAGGACGAGGACGGCGGCGGTACGACGCCTCCGCCGACGTCCACCAACCCGACGGTCCAAGAAGCGCTCAACGACGCCCAGAAGGCCTTCGACGCCGGCCAGGAAGCTCTGAAGAAGGGCGACTGGGAGGCGTACGGCAGGGCGCAGGAGGACCTCCAGGACGCGCTGCAACGGGCCGAGGCCGCGCAGGAGCAGGCCGACAAGGCCGGTAACAGCGGCGCCGATGGTGACAGCGGCGGCCGCGCGAGCCCGAGCCCGAACCCGACCAGCAGTCCCACCGGGGCATAGGGACGGGCGGCTGATCAAAAAGCCCACCCCGCGCCGTGATACGGTTGCATCACAACGGCGCGGGGTGGAGCAGCTCGGTAGCTCGCTGGGCTCATAACCCAGAGGTCGCAGGTTCAAATCCTGTCCCCGCTACTGAAGTCGACGAGTATCTCGTACGACGGCGAAGGCCCGGATCCTGACAAGGGATCCGGGCCTTTGTGATGTGCGAACGCATGTGCCGGAGGGCGCAGTGGTCGCGCCGCCGTGGGGAGTTGGGAGAACTGTGTTTGACTTGTCTCTCTGTGGGCATGTCGACAAAACGCTGAAGTGACCTCACTGGCTGCGGTATACCAGGTGTACCCAGGTTGCAGGTGGTGCGACGATGGACGTTATGGGGGACAAGGCAACTCTGTTGGAGACAGGGCGGTTTGTGCAGCCTGCCGACTTTGTGCAGCCGACGGGCGATTTGGCGCAGCTGACGGACGGTGCCTCGCAGCCGGTGGGTGAGCTCGCGCAGCGGGCGGTGGATCTCGCGCATCCGGAGGGTGACCTCGCGCAGCCGGAGAGTGACCTCGCCTTCGACCGGCCGACCGACCGGGACGAGGCGGGGGAGGCCGCGGAGGTGGCGCGGCAGCGGCTCGCCGCCGAGGCCGGCGACGTCGAGGCGATGAGCGTTCTCGGGGCCATGCTGTTGCGCCGCGGTGATCTCGACGGAGCCGAGCCCCATCTGCGGGCCGCCACCGCCGCCGGGGACCGGGCCGCCGCCAACAACCTGGGAGTCCTTCTTCATCAGCGCGGGTACGCCGACGAGGCCGCCGGCTGGTGGCGGATCGCCGCCGTCGCGGGGTCGGCCGCGGCCGCGCACGCGCTGGGGCGCCACCACCGTGAGCGGGGCGACGAGCCCGCCGCCGAGTACTGGCTGCGGCAGTCCGCCGAGCAGGGGCATGCGCTGGGCGCGTACGCGCTCGCCGATCTGCTGGAGCACCGCGGTGACAGCGCGGCCGAACGGTGGATGCGGGCCGCGGCGGAGCGCGGCCACCGGGAAGCGGCGTACCGGCTGGCGCGTGCGCTGGACCGGCAGGCGGTGCGTGCGGGCGAGGACGGGGGTGACAACGGTGTCGCGCCGGATGGCTCGCCGCTGGACGAGGCCGAGCAGTGGTACCGGCAGGCCGCCGCGCGCGGGCATCGCAGGGCCGCGCTGCACCTCGGGGCGATCCTCGAGAAGCGCGGGGAGCTCAAGGAGGCCGGGCGCTGGTATCTGATGTCCGCGAAGGACGGGGAGGCGCGGGCCGCCTGCGCGCTCGGGTTCCTGCTGCGGGACGCGGGGGACACCGAGAGCGCCGCCGTGTGGTGGCTGCGCGCCGCACAGGACGGCGACGGCAACGCGGCGAACGCGCTGGGCGCGCTGCACGCCGAGCGCGGGGAGACGCAGACCGCCGAGCGCTGGTACCGGGCCGCGATGGACGCCGGTGATGTGAACGGCGCGTACAACCTGGGGCTGCTCTGCGCCGAGCAGGGACGCACCCCGCAGGCCGAGCAGTGGTACCGGCGGGCGGCCTACGCCGGGCACCGCGAGGCGGCGAACGCGCTGGCGATCCTGCTGCTCCAGGGCGGGGACGCCACGGGTGCCGAGCCGTGGTTCTCCAAGGCCGCGGAAGCCGGGAGCGTGGACGCCGCGTTCAACCTGGGGATTCTGCACGCCGGGCGGGGTGAGCAGCGCGCCGCGCTGCGGTGGTACGAGCGTGCCGCCGCCGCCGGACACACCGAGGCGGCGCTGCAGGTGGGCATCGCGCGGCTGCGGGACGGGGACGAGCCGGAGGCCGAGCGGCATCTGCGGTGCGCGGCCGGGGCCGGCAGCGCGGAGGCGGCGTATCGGCTGGCGACCCTGCTGGACGCCCGGCGACCGCCGGAGCCCGCGCATGAGCTCGGGGAGTCGGTGCACGAGAAGACCGAGTGCGAGGAGTGGTACGAGCGGGCGGCCTCCCAGGGGCATCGGCGGGCGCAGGTGCGGGTCGGGATGCTCGCCGCCGCCCGGGGCGACGTGGTGGAGGCGGCTCGGTGGTACCGGGAGGCCGCCGAGGCCGGGTCACGCAACGGCGCGTTCAATCTGGGCCTGCTGCTGGCTCGGGAGGGGAGCGAGCCGGAGGCGGCGGTGTGGTGGACGCGTGCGGCTGACGCCGGGCATGGCCGGTCGGCGCTGCGGTTGGCCCTGGTCTACGCGCGTCGCGGAGAGCTGGCGGAGGGGCAGCGGTGGGCCGATCGGGCGGTGGCGCTCGGGCCGCGGGAGGTTGCGCAGCGGGCGGCTCGGTTGCGGGACGCGTTGCGGGAGGAACTGTCGGCGTGACGGCGTCGGTACATCACCGCGGTGACGGTGCGTGACCGCTGGTGGTGTGGGAGGCCGCCCGCAGGCCGGGCTGACAAGCGATTTGCCTCTGTCCGTGGTGCTGACGTAGTGTTGCGTTCACCGACGCGGGGTGGAGCAGCTCGGTAGCTCGCTGGGCTCATAACCCAGAGGTCGCAGGTTCAAATCCTGTCCCCGCTACTGAAGACTCAGGGCCGGGATCCGCAAGGGTCCCGGCC
>NZ_JBEXQG010000146.1:0-6340 GCF_040612485.1 Streptomyces sp. NPDC006385 | reverse complement strand
ACCTGGGCCTTCATCACCTGGGTCGCCTACGCCGCCTACCTCCACGCCCGCGTCACTGCCGGCTGGAAGGGCCGCCGCGCCGCCTACCTCGGCCTGATCGCCTTCGCCACGTTCGTCTTCAACTACTACGGCGTCAACATCTTCATCACCGGGCTGCACTCCTATGCCGGCGTCTGACGCCCAGACCACCGGGACCGGACCCCGCGCGATGGTTTCAGGTCCGAGCGCGAGCCGCGCCGCAAGCCCTCAGCGACGGCTGAACCGCCCCCAGGTCCTCGGCCCGATTGCCGTTGGTGCACGGCGCCGCCCGCCCGGGCCGCACCGGGACCTGACGGCTCTGCCCGGTGCCGCACGCAGGCGTCATCCGCCGCTGCGGCGCCCCGCTCGTGATCGTGACCGCGCACTGGGGGGATGGCGCGCGACTGCTGGGAACCGCACTGCCCCGTCATCCGTCACTGCTAGCATCCCGCTCGTGATCTCTCGAGCGACGCCGCCGCCGTCGCTCCGGCTGTGGGCCGGAGTGCTGCTGGCGTGCGCGCTCGCGCTCTGCCTGACGGGTGTGGCCCGCCCCGCCATGGCGATGGCGATGTCCGCCCCGGCGGAGTCGACGCACCCGATGGGCGAGGCCACGGATGCGGCCGACCCGGCCGCCGGAACGCGGACGACGGCCGACTCGCTCGGCCCGGAGGACTCCTGTCCTTCCAGCAGCGACGACGACTGTGCCCAGCCCTCGGCCGCCCCGCCCCACAACGCTCCGGCCGCCCAGGCTGCCCCGGCCTGCGCCGACGGCCCGCAGACGCCCATGTCCGTCCTGCCGGGGGGACCCCGTTCCGGGGTTCCGCCGCCTGCCGAGGCCGTCGCTCCTCCTGATCTGCACCGGTTGTGCGTGTCCCGGACGTGACAGTGCCCGTCCGCAGGGTCCTCTCCTGCGGGCGCCCGCGCTCCCCCACGTCCGTTTCGGCACGCCCCGTTGCGCGTGCCGCCCTTGTTGTTCAGGAGTTTCGACGCATGCCGTCATCTGTCGCCTTGCTCGCGACCGGACTGTCCACCGGTCTGCTCGCCGGCGGTGCCTCATGTGCCGCCGTCCAGGGGGGCCTGCTGGCCGGCGCGGTGACCCGCCGCAGCCCCGCCACCCCATCACCGGCCCCCGCACGGGCTCTCGTAACAGCCGGTTCCGCCCGCCGCAGCCCCGCTGCCCCGTCACCCGCCCCCGCGGCGCGGGCCGGCCGCAGCTCCAGGTCCGCGGGCAAACACGCCTCTCCGGCGGAGCCCAAGGCCCTGGTACCCGTCGGGGCGTTCCTCGCCGGGAAGCTGGTCTCCCACACCCTCCTCGGCGCACTGCTGGGCATCTTCGGCAACGCGCTGCAGCCCAGCCCGCGCGCCCGGGCCGTCATGCTGATCGCCGCCGCGGTCCTCATGCTGCTGTTCGCCCTGGACCTGTTCGGCGTCAAGGCCGTCGCCCGGCTGGTGCCGAGGCCCCCGGCCTCCTTCGGACGGCTGATGCGGCGCAGCGCCAAGACCGACTCGGTCGCCACCCCGGCCCTGATCGGTCTCGCCACGGTCCTGGTGCCGTGCGGGGTGACCCTGTCGGTGGAACTGCTCGCGGTCACGTCTGGCTCCCCGCTGGCCGGGGCCGCCGTCATGTTCGGCTTCGTGGTCGGCACCGCACCGCTGTTCGCCGTCCTGGGCTACCTCTTCCGCCGCACCAGCCGGGCCCTGTCCGGCCGCCTGGCCATCGTCACCGGCGTGGTGGTCCTGGGCGTCGCCGTGTGGACCGCGGCCTCCGGGCTCCAGGCCGGAGGCTGGGCCACCTTCAACCTCAACGACCAGCCCGCCACGGCGGCGGCACCGGCCTCGTCGGACGCCGCGGGCTCGGACGGGCAGAAGGCGACGGCCGACGGGCCGGTCACCATCGACGCCTCCGGCAAGCAGACCGTCGTCCTGACCGTCACCGACTTCTACGAACCCACCCGGTTCACCGCCAAGGCCGGGGTGCCCACCACCCTGATCCTTCGCGGCAAGGATTCCGGCGGCTGCGCCCGTGCCTTCACTATCCCCGAACTCGGGGTCCAGGAGATCGTCAAGCGCGACGGCGACACCAAGATCGACCTGGGCACCCGTAAGCCCGGCACGCTCAACTTCACCTGTGCCATGGGCATGCAGACCGGCAGCATCAACTTCCAGAAAGGCGCGTAATGGCACTGTTCAGCCGTAAGAAGGACGACACGGAGACCGGCCCGCAGGTGGTCCTCAAGGTGGAGGGCATGCACTGCTCCAGCTGCGGCCTGTCCATCGACGACGAGCTGGAGGAGGTGCCCGGCGTGCGCTCGGCCAGCACCGACGTGCGCCGCGGACAATCCACCATCCGTCTGGAGGAGGGCGCGGCCGTGGACCCCGACGCCCTTGTCGCCGCGGTGCGGCGCGCCGGCGACTACATGGCCCAGTCCGTCGGCTGACACGGCAGCACGATGAGCACGGCGCGGTCTGGCCGGGCATCCCGTCCAGACCGCGCCGTCGTTGCAGGCCCGGCATCGATGTCGTAAGCGCTGCAACGGCTGCGCGCCGACTGGCACGACGCGAGCGCGGCCGAGCCCGACGTCGCCGACAACCGCGGGCTGGCAGGTGCATACTCGCCCCAGGATGGTGAACCGGCCGGCGAAGCGGTCACTGGCCTGCCGCCCCGAGGCGTGGAGGCACTCACCCATGGCCATGGCGTGGCTGCTCGTCACCGTCGCCGGACTGTTCGAGACCGGCTTCGCGGTGAGCCTCGCTCTGTCCGACGGCTTCACCCGGCTGTGGCCGACCATCGGGTTCTGCGTTTTCGCACTGGCCAGCTTCGGTCTGCTGACGCTCTCGCTGAAGAAGCTGGACGTCGGCCCGGCGTATGCGGTGTGGACCGGCATCGGAGCGTCGGGCACGGCGATCTACGGCATGGCCTTCCTCGGCGACGTGGTCTCCACCCTCAAGATCGTCTCAATCGCGTTGGTGATCGTCGGGACCGTCGGTCTGCAGTTTTCAGGTTCCGCCGGCGAGCGCGGGGCGCGCCCACCGCAGCTCTGACCAGCTGATCCTGGTCGCAGCCAGGCATGGGCACAGCGACGCACGAGAGGGCCGGCCGTCGCGTGACCGACAGCGGTGTGCTGCTTCGGGCTGCTGGAGGAAAGCCGGTTCAGCCACTTGTGGCGGAGGGTGCGGCGGCAGCCGAATGCTCAGTGCCCCAACGGGGATGGCACCGACTACTTGCTGGTCGTGCGGATAGGGCTCCGTCTGGCTGGTGGGGCGCGGCGGTCTTCGGAGGGTGCCGGACGGCCGCCCTGCCGCCGAGCGGCCACCGGCAGGGCAGCGGTGCGGCGTGCCGTGACGCGTCTGCGACGGTGCCCCGGGCCCCTGACTTCCCGGGGCACCGTTGCAGACGCGTCAGGATCCCTTCCGTGGGCGGTCACCAGGTGTGTGACCTTCTTCGGTGTCGCGCTGGGCGGCCTTGAGCTGGTCGATCTCCGCCTGGAGGCGAGTGACCTCGGCGGCCTTGGCGTCCGGGCCGGTGGGGGCGCCGGCCGCTTGCCCGGGCTGGTGCTGTGCCTGGTTCTTTCGCTGGTTCCGGCTCATGAGCCACATCGCCCCGCACATTGCGACGGGGCAGGCCAGGAGCAGCAGGACGAGTGCAACGGTCTCGGACGACATCGTCAACTCCTTTCGCGTGGCGGCCGGAGGAGGGCCGCCGCGCTCACCGGCCCTCGGTGTGTGATCGTTCGGCGGGGTGTGGCGGGCGCGCGTCCGGCGCGCCCGACCCGGACGGGCGTTTCGCCATCGGGACGGTGTGCGCGGCGGCCGCGTGCCGGTGGCGCCGGGACGGCAGGAAGCGGGGTGTGGCGGCCGCGTACTCCTCCCACACGATGCCGAACCGGCGGGCGACCTCCGCCTCCTCCCGAATGGCGAGGCGTCGGTACACCCACACCAGCACGGGGAACATCACCAGCGTGGGCAGGGTCGGCCACATCAGCAGGAACCCGACCATGATGGCGAGGAATCCCGCGTACTGCGGATGGCGGATGTGCTGGTACGGGCCCGTGGTCGCCAGGACGCCGGACTGCGCGGCGGCGTGCAGGTGCCGCCACCCGGCGGCGATGAGCACGAAGCCAAGGATGATCAGCACGTAGGCGGCGAGGTGGAAGGGGCTCATGTGCGGGTCGCCCTTCCAGCCGATCAGGTCGTTCCACAAGTGGCCCTGGGCGTGGCTGTAGCCGAGGTTGGGGAACCAGTTGCCCAGCGGTCCGGCCAGCAGGTAGACGGTGAGCGGGAAGCCGTACATCTCGGTGAACAGGGCCACCGCGAAGGCGGAGAAGCCACCCAGAGCCTTCCAGTCCCGGCCGGTCTTCGGGTGGAAGAAGCTCGCCGCGAAGATCACCAGCACGAGCGTGTTGATGACCACCAGGGCCCACAGGCCGTAGCCGTACTGATCGTTCACCGTGCACCTCCTTCACGCCCTCGCGGTACGCGACAGCGTCTCTTCTTCTCCCCACGCTAGGTCGGCGGTGTGAAGCGGCTATGAAGGCCGCATGCAGGGGCTCTGTGTCTGGGCGCCGCCGGTGGCCTCATGGACGCGGGGCGGCAACCGGTCCCAGGCATACAGGTAAAGGCCCAGGAAGATCGTCTCGAGGAAGAACGCGATCCCCTCGGTCGGGAACGGCAGCCCGATGGCCTGCCCGAACCCCGGCCCATCAGCCCGGGCCACAGCAGACCCATCTCGAAGCTGAGGATGGTCCCGGAGACGGCACCGACGGCGAACAGCACGCCCATCGCCTTCGCTCACCGCTGCGCCAGCAGCGCGTAGTTGGCGTCCCCGGTCCTCATCCCGTGCCACTCGGCGAACACGGTCAGCGCCGGCATGCCGACCCCGAAGCTGGCGACGATGATGTGCCAGCCCAGCGAGATGGCCATCTGTAGCCGGGCCGCCATCAGGTCCGCCGGGGTGGCGGCCGCCGCAAGCAACGCCAGTTCGCGCACCACCGTCACCGCTCCCGGGGGACCGCCTGGCCTGTCTGCGGGGAGTGGGGAGGCCGGGGTGGTCGTGCGCCGTAGGCCGCGGCCGGCCTCGGCAGGGCAGCGCGGAGCAGCCGGACCACCTCGGCGAAGTCATCGTGCTCGGACCGGCATGCGGGGCAGCGGGCGAGGTGGGCTCGGATCGGCGCTTCCTCCTCGGGCTCCAGCGCCCCGACGGCATACACCCCGAGCCACTCGCGGATCTCGTCGCACCCTGCTGCGGGCTTCGGCATGGTGCCCTCACCCCCTCGTCGCATCCCGGCGCTTCGGGGCGCGGTCAGGCGCGGGCGTCGGGGCCGCTGTCCTTGGTGAAGTCGACCGCCTGCTCGGCCTCGGCCGCAGTGGTGCCCTCGCGCCGGGCCTCGGCGGCCTTCAACTCGCGCAGCTCCGCCTGCAGCGCGCTGATCTGCTTGTCCAGCTTCGTCCCGGCGGCGGAGGGCGTGGTCTTCTGGGTCTTGCCTCCCATGCCGCAGGAGCTGCCGGCCTGGCCCTTGCCCTGGCTGTTGTTGTTCGTGCCGCGCATCATGAAGACCATGCTCAGCGGGCACAGGGCGAGGATCAGCAGCGGCAGGGCCGCCACGAACCATGCGGGCTTGAGCAGCAGCACGCCGACGGCGACGATGCCGAGTCCGGCGAGGACCTTTTTGTTGATGCACATGGGGATCACTCCGCGGGTGGACGCTGGCCGGGTACGGCACCGCACAGTGCCTGTATCCGGAAGGCTAGGTTCGGGCTGTGAAGGATCGATGAGTTCGCGATGGGCTGCCGATGTGCGTTCACCGGGCGGGCCCTGGGGGGCTATGTCCAGTGGCGCAGCCCGATGAAGGCGAGCACCAGGCCGCCGGCCTGGAGGCCGATGTGGTGGGGGTCGAACGGCAGCAGTGTGAGCGCGGTGCGGGCTCCGACGACTCCGAGGGCGAACAGGAACAGCCCGAGCGGGACCAGCGTGTACAGCAGGACTCGGTCTCGTGTCGTTCCCGTGGCCCGGATGCCGCGCAGGCGGTGTCGCCGTCCGTTCATTGCCGCCTCCTGGCAGCATCGGTCGTCTCCTTCAGCAGACGTGTCGCCCGGTCCCTCCGGGCCGGCGCCGTCACGGTCTTGCTCGCGTCCGCGGCGGCGGGCGTCTCCTCGGCAGGGCCGGGCGGGGCGGCGGTCGCAGAATCGGCCGTCTCAGCGGCCGCTGTGCCGTGGGAGAACCGGCCGCCGGGGCGGCGCAGCCAGAGGAAGGCGACCGCGGCGGTGAACAGCAGCAGGCTGGTCCACACGTTCAGGCGCAGGCCGAGGATGTGGTTGGCGGGGT
>NZ_JBEXQG010000145.1:0-6644 GCF_040612485.1 Streptomyces sp. NPDC006385 | reverse complement strand
GTTGTCCCGCCAACCGGCGCCCGCGCGGGCGCACCGCGGCGCCCCCCCCGCCCCCACGACGGGAATGTGACGACAGGTTCCTAGTCGCGGACCGCCACGCGTTCCGGTTCCTCCGCCGCCTCCGCCTCCGCCTCCGCCTCCGTCACGGTCGACTTGGCGACGACGACGGTCCGCTGCCCGCGACGGGTGCGCAGGCCGGTGGCCGAGATCAGCAGGCCCGCCACGGCGATCACCGTGATGACGACGAGGGCGGGCATGTAGCTGTCGAGCACGGCCTGCGGCGACGCGGGCTCCTCGGGCGCGTTGGCGGTCAGCACCGCCGTCACGACGGCCAGGAATAGCGCGCCGCCCACCTGGACCGAGGTGTTGAGCAGACCCGAGACCATGCCCTGCTCGTGCTCGTCCACGCCGTTGGTGGCCTGGACGTTGAGCGAGGGGAAGGTCAGCGCGAAGGCCGAGCCGACCAGCAGCATGGTGGGCAGGATCACCGCCGCGTAGACCGGGTCGAGGTCGATGCGCAGGAACAGGACGTAGCCGGCGACCATCAGGGCGAAGCCGATCGCGATCAGGCGTGCCGTCCCGAACCGGTCGATGATCGTCCCGACCTTCGTCGCCGACAGCGCCACGAGCGCGCCCGCCGGCAGGAAGGCCAGCGCGGTGTGCAGCGCCGACCAGCCGAGCAGTTGCTGCATGTACAGCGTGACCAGGAACTGGAAGCCGATGTAGCTGCCGACGAACGTCAACGCACCCAGTTGCGCCCGCACTTGGGGACCGGAGCGCAGCACCCCGAGCCGGATCAGCGGGCTCGGACTGCGCCGCTCGACGGCCACGAAGGCGGCCAGCAGGACGGCGACGGCGACGAAGGACAGGACCGTGCGCGCCGAGCCCCAGCCCACCTCGGGCGCCTCGACGACGGTGAAGACGAGCAGCAGCATCGAGGCGGTGCCGAGGACGGCGCCGGGGATGTCGTAACCGCCCTCCGCACGCTCGCGCTCGCTGCGCGGCAGCAGCTTCAGTCCGACGAACAGGGCGATCAGCGCGACGGGCGCCGGCAGCAGCATGGTGAGGCGCCAACTGGCCTCGGTGAGCAGGCCGGAGAAGACCAGCCCCATCGAGTAGCCGGTGGCGCCGCAGGTGGTGTAGATCGCGAGCGCGCGGTTGCGCACCGGGCCCTCGGCGAAGGTCGTGGTGATGATGGACAGGCCGGCGGGCGCCGTGAAGGCGGCGGCCAGGCCCTTGACGAAGCGGCTGGCGATCAGCAGCGGACCCGAGTCGACGAGCCCGCCGAGCAGGGAGGCGAGCGCGAAGACGCCGAGGGCCACCAGGAACACCTGGCGTCGGCCCAGCAGGTCGGCGGTGCGTCCGCCGAGGAGGAGCAGGCCGCCGTAGCCCAGGATGTAGCCGCTGACGATCCATTGCAGGGTCGAGGTGGACAGGCCCAGGTCGGCGCCTATGGACGGCAGGGCGACGCCGACCATCGACACGTCCAGCGCGTCCAGGAACATCGCGGCGCAGAGCACCAGCAGAGTGCCCCACAGCCGGGGGGTCCAGCGAACCTCCGACGACGGCGCCGCGGGGGTGTTGAGCGGAGAGGTCATGCCGAGGAGGCTACATGCGCATGCATGAAATGCAAGCGCATTTAATTCCGATGCAACAAACTTCGCTTTCTGCTACGGTGCGCCCCATGGCGGCGAAGAAGGCCGAGCAGGCGCTCGTGGACCAGTGGCGGGACATCCTGGCGCTGCACGCGCGCACGCAGTGCGAACTCGACCGCGCACTGCACCGGCACGGCCTGTGCGCCAGCGACTTCGAGGTCCTGGACGTGCTGGCCGGCGGCTCCTGCGCGTACCGCGTCCAGGAGATCTCCGAGCGCGTCCATCTGAGTCAGAGCGCGCTGTCGCGGCTGATCGCCCGGCTGGAGAAGGACGGGCTCGTCGAGCGCGGCATGTGCCCGGAGGACCGTCGGGGCGTGAAGGTGGCGCTCACGGCGAAGGGGCGCACGCTGCACGGCGAGGTACTGCCGGTGCAGCGTGCGGTGCTGACACGGATGCTGGCGAACTGACCGGCGTGCGCCGGGAGGAGCTCGGCTCCCGGTGACCGCTTCAGCTCCAGGTGACGGCGGAGTTCTCCCGCCACAGCGCGGCGACCGAGGCGTCGCCGGTGACCTCGGGGAAGGGCAGCCGGTTCCACAGCGACAGGTACAGCTGCGAGGCAGGCCCGGCGATCTCGCAGTCGGCCGGTCCGGCATCGCTCCGCTCGGTCACCGGCGGCTCCTGCGACAGCCGTACGGTCCACACGGCGCCGTCGGTGTCCGTCGCCCGCACCCGCAGCACCCGGGGCTCGGCGCTGCGGACCCGGCTCTTGGGGCGGGCGTGGAAGGCGCGCAGCAACTCGTCGATGCCGTCGGCCGCGAAGCCGGCGTCGATCTCGCTCGGCGTCCCGTCGCGCGCCGCCTCCGCGTCGAAGCGGTGCACGGTCGTCTCGTGGGCCTGTCTGCGCGCCCAGAACGCGAGCGGGGACGGGGCGGGCAGGAAGTGCCAGCACTGTACGTCGGCGGGAGCGTCGGTCAGCGTCCCGACCAGGTGGCGGTGTCCCTCCCGGAACCAGGCGAGCAGTTCGGCGCCGTCGAGGTCCGGCAGGCCGCCGGAGGGGTGGTGGGAGGTGTGCCCCTCGGCGACGAACGCCGCCGCCCAGCGGTGCACCATCCCCGTGTGCCGCAGCAGGTCCCGCACCTGCCACCCCGGGCAGGTCGGCACCTTGGCGTCCGCCCCGGCCTCTTCGGCGGCCGCGGCCAGCAGTAGACCCTCGCGGGTCAGGGTTCGAACGAAGTCGGCTGTCTCCATGGGGGCGAGTGTGTCGGATGGAGTGCGGTCGAAGGCAAGGCCAGGGGTATCGAAAGGCGTTCGCGGCTGCGGCATCCGCAACTGCGGGAGGCTCACGGCTGAAGGGCGTACAGACAGAACTCGTTGCCCTCCGGATCGGCCAGGACGTGGTGGTCGTCGTGGTGGGCCACGACGGTCGCGCCCAGTCCGACGAGGCGACCGACCTCGGTTTCCGGGGCGGCCGCGACCAGGTCCAGATGCAGGCGGTTCTTGGCACGCTTCGACTCCGGCACGAGTTGGCACCACAGCCGGGGGCCGCCGCCGCTCGCCTCCACGAGGACCGTCGGATCGTCCTCCGGGTCGGTGATGCCCTGCGCGCGCAGGCGTGCCAGCTCGGCGTCGTCATAGGGGGCGACCGCGTAACCGTCGAGGGCGCCGGCCCAGAACCGGGCGGTGGCGGCAGGGTGGGCACAGTCGATCACGATGTCGTGGAGTCGCGCCATCCGGCCATCATGCGCAGCGGTTTCGGCGGCGGACAACGGGGCGGCCCCGTCAGCGTGGCGGGTTCGCGGCGGCGTGCCGGGTCGCGACCGCGATGAGCGTGGCGATCGCCGCCAGTGCGGCGACGCTGGTGAGGGCGACGGGCAGGGAGAGCCAGTCCGCCATGAAGCCGATGGCGGGCGGTCCGAGGAGCATGCCGCCGTAACCGAGGGTCGAGGCGATGGCGACGCCGCTCGGGCCGGCGAGGGTGCCCGCGCGTTCCACGGCGACGGGGAAGAGGTTGGCGAGCCCGAGCCCGGTCACCGCGAAGCCGAGCAGTGCCGCCCACAGGGAGGGCGCGAGCGAGCCGAGCAGCATCCCGGCCGCCGCGGTGGCACCGCCCGCGACGACGGTACGGCCGTGGCCGAGCCGTTCGAGGAGAGTCGTACCGGTGAGGCGGCCGACGGTCATGGCCAGCGCGAAGCAGGAGTAGCCGGCGGCGGCGACACCCGGTGAGGCGGCGAGGTCCTGTTCGAGGTGCAGGGCGCCCCAGTCGGCCATGGCGCCTTCGCCGTAGGCCGTGCACAGGGCGATCAGCCCGAAGACGATGACCAGTCCCCGCGTTCGGGGGTCCAGAGTGCGTGGCGTTCCGGTCCCGGGACGTACGGGTCCGAAGGCCGCGGGTGGTTCGTGGCGCAGCAGCGTGCGGCCGGCCACGGCGGTCACCGTCAACCCGATCACGGCGAGGCCCAGCAGGTGCCGGGTGGGGGAGAGGGCCCCCGCGACCAGTCCGCCGAGACCCGCGCCGATCATGCCGCCCAGGCTGAAGGCGGCGTGGAAGCTGGGCATGACGGGCCGGCGCAGCGCGGTGACCAGGTCCACGGCGGCACTGTTGAAGGCGACGTTGATCCCGCCGTACGCGGCGCCGAAGAGGAGCAGCACCGCGCCGAGGGCCGGTGCGGAGTGGGTGAGCGGGGGCAGGGTGACGCTGAGGGAGAGGAGTACGGCGCAGACGACGGTGACCGGGTGGCTGCCGTAGCGACGGCACAGGCGACCGGTGAGCATCATCGTGACCACCGCACCGGCGGAGAGGCCGAGGAGGGCGAGGCCCAGGGTGCCGGCGGAGGCGCCGGTCTGCTCCTTGATGGCGGGGATCCGGACGACCCAGCCGGCGAACAGGAAGCCGTCGAGGGCGAAGAAGACGGTGATGGCGATACGGAGGCGGGTGAGGTCACCGCCGGCGCCCGGCACGGCATTGTGGACGCGGGCTTTGTTTATTTGCGGCACAAAGTCAGGCTAGGTGGGGTGCCGTACTGCGGCAAGGTGATGGTTCGGCCGGTGTCATGGCGCTTTCGATTCCCGGAGCTGACAAGGCGATCGCCGCCCCACGAGTCGATGATCCGTAGGACGGCGATGCCCTGCCCGCCCCGGGACCGTACCGGGGCGAGCATGCTCGAAAGAGCCGGGGGAGCGGCGGTCAGGGCTGGTTGGTCAGGTAGCCGCCCATCGAGGTGAAGTACTCGGTCGCGGGCAGTTCGCGGCCGTCCTCGGTGCGTACGCGGGTGATGGCGAGGCCGTGGTTGCGGCCGGTGCGGGCGTCGGATCCGGCGACGATCACCACGCCCTCGCCCTCGCGGTAGAAGATGCGGCCGGGGGTGCCGCCGTAACGCCCCTCGGAGACGACGGCCGCCAGGACCTCCAGCCGCTTGCCCTTGTGGAAGGTGTAGGCGCTGGGATACGGCTCGGACTGGGCGCGCACCAGGCGCTCCAGGTCCGCCGCGGGCCAGGTCCAGTCGATCCGGCTGTCCTCGAGGGACCGCTTGTGGAAGAAGCTGGCCTGGGAGCGGTCCTGCTTGGTGAACTCCGTCTGACCGGAGGCGATGAGGTCGAGCGCGCCGATGGTGACCGGGGCGATGAGGTCGACGGTCTTGTGGAAGAGGTCGGTGGCGGTGTCCGTCGGGCCGACCGGTACCGCTTCCTGTCGCACGATGTCGCCGGCGTCGAGCTCGTCGTTCATCATGTGCGCGGTGACGCCCACTTCGGGTTCGCCGTTGATCAACGCCCAGATCAGCGGGGAGAAGCCGGCGTACTTCGGCAGCAGCGAGTCGTGCACGTTCAGCGTGCCGTGGCGCGGCAGGTCGAAGATGCGCGGCGGAATCCACGTACGCCAGTTGTTGGCCACGATGATGTCCGGGTCGGCCTCCTTGAGGCGCGCGAACAGCTCGTCGTCGTCAGGGCGGTTGCGGATCACCACCGGAACGCCGTTCTCCTCGGCGAGGTCGGCGACCGAGTCGCTCCAGATCTTCTCGTACGCGTGCTCGCTCTTGGGGTGTGTCACGACCAGGACCACGTCGTGCTCGGAGTCCAGGAGGGCTTGCAGGGTGCGGTGCCCCCAGGTCTGGTAGCCGAACATGACGACCCGCATGGGGATCCTCCTCGAGACAGGGAATTGCCGTGATCAGTAAAGCAAGGCTTACCTAAGTGGTCAACGGGGGCGACTGGGAGGCGCGTTGAGATTACCGCCTGTTCCGGGCTGTCCGTTTTGTCTATGGACAGCCTTGGAGGATGAGCTTAGCCTTACCTAAGTTTTGGGCCGTGGCTCTTGGCGTGCCCATCTTCCGTACTTCCCGAGGCTCGACCCACGGCTGCCCGCCTCCGCGGGCGGCCGCCGCACGATGGGAGTGACATGGCACAGGCTCGTCCTGGCGACGCCCCTTTGATCCACGACCTCATTGGTATCGGCTTCGGGCCGTCCAACGTGGCCATGGCGATCGCGCTCAGCGAGCACAACGCACGCGCCGGCAGGGAGGAAGCGGTCACCGCTCACTTCTTCGAGCAGCAGCCGCGCTTCGGTTGGCACCGAGGCATGCTCATCGACGACGCGACCATGCAGGTGTCCTTCCTCAAGGACCTGGTGACGCTCCGGAACCCCGCCAGCGAGTACAGCTTCCTGTGCTACCTCAAGAGCAAGGGACGGCTGATCGACTTCATCAACCACAAGAACCTCTTCCCGCTGCGGGTGGAGTTCCACGACTACTTCGAGTGGGCCGCCGACAAGGTCGACGACATGGTCTCCTACGGCCACGAAGTCGTCGGCGTCATGCCGGTCGTGCGCGACGGAGCCGTGGAGTACCTGGACGTGACCGTCCGTTCGGGGGAGGGACTCGCCGTCCACCGGGCCCGCAACCTGGTCGTCGGCACCGGTCTGCGCCCCCTCATGCCGGAGGGCGTGGAGCGCGGCGACCGCCTGTGGCACAACTCCGACCTCCTGGCGAAGGTCGACGAGTTGACGGGCACCTCGCCCTCCCGGTTCGTCGTCGTGGGCGCCGGACAGAGCGCCGC
>NZ_JBEXQG010000144.1:0-6809 GCF_040612485.1 Streptomyces sp. NPDC006385 | reverse complement strand
GCCGTCCGCTGGGACGGCGCCCCCATCGGCGTCACTCTGCCCTGATCA
This sequence comes from Streptomyces sp. NPDC006385, assembly GCF_040612485.1. Classification (NCBI taxonomy): domain Bacteria; kingdom Bacillati; phylum Actinomycetota; class Actinomycetes; order Kitasatosporales; family Streptomycetaceae; genus Streptomyces; species Streptomyces sp. NPDC006385. The sequence continues at coordinate 6,761 of NZ_JBEXQG010000144.1, read as the reverse complement.
CTCTGTCCTGATCAACTGTCCTGGTTCGGGGCGAGGCCCTAGGCGTAGGCCGTGATGTCCTTGACGATCGCGAAGCCCAGCCCGTACGCGCTCATACCCCTTCCGTACGCCCCCACGTGCACCCCCTGCTGAGTCGACCCGGCCAGCACCCACCCGAACTCGGACTCGCGGTAGTGGAAGGGCGTGGGCACGCCGTCCACCGGCAGGGAGAGCGTCGACCAGTCCGGTCCCGCCAGGTCGTCCGCGAGGGCCCACGCGGTCTCCGTCTGCTGCTCCAGCCAGTCGTCGCGCAGGGAGTGGTCCATCTGCCCCGGCCAGGTGAAGGACAGCAGCCCCACGCCCGCCAGCCAGGCCGCCGAGGACACCGATGTGGCCTCCAGCAGCCCCGTACCGTCGGCGCTCCTGCGAGACGGGTTGGCCGCGATGGTCACCACCACCGCGAACTTCTCCCGGTCCTCCGTCGCCTCGTTCCGTACGGAGGGCTCGTCACCGTGCCCGATCGACCCGTGTTCCACGGCCCCGTCGGCCGCCGTACCGACCTGCATCAGCCAGCGCGGCCCCGTGAATGCCTCGTCGAGGCCGTACCAGGGGAAGGGCGCCAGCAGGTAGCCGTCGACCGTGCGCCGGGCGGAGGGGACCTGCTGTCCGCTCTCCGTGGCCGGTGCCTGCGCGACCGCCCGACTTGTCGTCTGACTCGTCGTCTCCATGTGCCCGGACGCCTCCTCGCTCTCGCCGGACCAGCCCGGCCCGCCCCCCTTCGGGCGTACTCGTCCGGTCCGCACAACAACTCGGCAGCATAGCCACACCGCTCCGAGCCGCAGGGAAAGCGCCCGGCGCGTGGGGCGCGCGGGGGGCGCGTTCAGGCCGTGCGCGACCCGGGCGAAGTATGAGAAGCATCACGTACGAGCGGTGTTCCGCGCTCGTGTTCGTACGCCTCAGGTGGCGTCCGCGTCGAACGGCGGGCGCTCGTCGCGCGGGTTCTCGGGCTTCTTCGTCATGTCGACGCTGCCGCCGGAGGAACCCGAGGAGGACGCCGAGGACGCCGATGACGAGTCCGCGTCACGGCCGTGGACGGCGTCGGTGACCTCCGCCATCTCCTTCTTCAGGTCGAAGCCGTTGCGGATCTCCTTGAGCCCCAGTTCGTCGTTGTCCAACTGCTTGCGGATGAACGTCTTGGGGTTGAGGTCCTCGAACTCGAAGTCCTTGAACTCCGGGCCCAGTTCCTGCCGGATGTCCTGCTTCGCGCTCTCCGAGAACTCGCGGATCTTGCGGATCGTCCGTGTGACGTCCTGGATGACCTTCGGGAGCTTCTCCGGACCGAAGACGAGCACGGCAAGGACGATGAGCGTCACCAGCTCGAGCACACCTATGTCATTGAACACCTGAAGCTCCTTGCGATGTCCTCGGTCCTCGGCCCTCGGCCCTCGGTGGTCGATTGCGGGTCTTCCGGGTCCGGGCCGGATCCACGGTACCCGCCGATCCGCTACGACCGGTACTGTCCCGAGGCCTCCGAATGCGGGTATGGGTGCGGTTTTCCGGGTTGTTTGCCTTGTCAGGGCCCGTATGGGGGTGCCCCATGGGGTGCGCTGTGATGTTTGCGTGCGGCTCAGTCACCGCTCGACGAGCCCAGCGTGAGGGAGATCGTCATCTTCTCGCCGCCGCGTTCCACGGTCAGCTCCAGGCGGTCGCCGGGGCGGTGGGCGCGGGTCTTGACGATGAGCTCCTCACCGGAGTGGACGCGCTGACCGTCGACCTCGGTGATGACGTCGCCCGGCTTGATGCCGGACCTGTCGCCGGGGCCGCCCTTCGTGACCGCGGGGCCGCCGTCACTTCCCTTGGTGCCGACGCGGGCGCCGTCGCCGGTGTAGTCCATGTCGAGGGTGACGCCGATGACCGGGTGGGTCGCCCTGCCGGTGTTGATCAGCTCCTCGGCGACGCGCTTGGCCTGGTTGACCGGGATGGCGAAGCCGAGGCCGATGGACCCGGCCTGGCCGCCGTCGAGGTCGGAGCCGCTGTCGGCGGACCGGATGGCGGAGTTGATGCCGATGACCCGGGCCTCGGCGTCGAGGAGGGGGCCGCCGGAGTTGCCGGGGTTGATGGGCGCGTCGGTCTGCAAGGCGTCCACGTACGACACGTCGCTCGTGTCGCCGTCCTCGCCGCCGGCCGTGATGGGCCGCTCCTTGGCGCTGATGATGCCGGAGGTGACGGTGCCCGCCAGGTCGAAGGGGGCGCCGATGGCCACGACGGGGTCGCCTACCTGGACGTTGTCGGAGTTGCCGAGCGGCAGGGGTTCGAGGCCGCTGACTCCGGTGACCTTGACGACGGCGAGGTCGTAGCCGCCGTCCCGTCCGACGACGGTGGCCTTGGCGGTGTCACCGCTGTGGAAGGTCACCGATATCTCGCCTTCGTCCCCGGCGGGCTCGACGACGTGGTTGTTGGTGAGGATGTGACCGCGGTCGTCGAGCACGAACCCGGTGCCGGTGCCCTGCTCCTCGCTCCCGCTCACATGCAGCGTCACGACGCTCGGCAGGGCGCGCGCGGCGATACCGGCGACACTGTCGGGCGCCCGCCCCGCGGGGTCGGCGTCGGCCTGCGGCAGCTCCACGTCCCCCACCCCGCCGTTGCGCTCGAGATGGGCCCCCACGACACCGCCGACGCCCCCGGAAACGAGCGCGACCACCAGCACACCGACGAGCAGCGCCTTCTTCGCCCGCCTACGCCGCTGCCGGTCGGTGGCGACGGCGGCACCGTTCTGCTGGAGAGGGCCGGCGGCGTTCGTGGCGGGCGCCCAGGGGTCGTAGTTCTGCCAGGGGTTCGTGGGGGGTGGTGCGTCGGCGTAGGCGGGGGCGGCCGGGGCTGCGGGGGCAGGGGGTGCTGACTGGGCGGGGATGGCGGGGGCGGGCGTCGGGGTGGGAGCGCCGGGGGCGGGTGCTTGGGAGGGCGTTCCGGGTGCGGACGCCGGGGTGGACAGCCCCGGCAGGGGTGCCTGCAGGCCGTGGGACGGGGGCTGCGTCGTCGGTACGGCCGTCCCGTGCGCGGGCGTGGTCGCCGGGTGCTGAACCGGCGGAGCGGGCGCCCAGGGGCCCGGCTCGCCGTAGGGCGGGGTGCTGTAGGGGTCGGGGTCGTGCAGTGGCTTGGGGCGTTCAGCGACGGGCTGGGTGGGAGCGGGGGTGGCGTGGCCGGTGGACTCCACTGGGACGGTCGCCCCGGCCTCGGCGGACCCGGCAGGCACCGCAGCCGCAGCATCGGCCGTCCCCGCGGCAGCCGTTCCGGTCGACGGGGCGGCCACAGGCGTCCCGCTCGGCCGGGCCAGCTCGAAGTCGCCCTCGGCCGAGGCCACCTGACCGCCGCTGCCGTTCGCCGCAGGCCGGGCCAGTTCGAAGTCGCCCTCCGGTGAAGCCGTGTCGGCGGGCGTGCGCGTGGCGGGACGGGCCAGTTCGAAGTCGCCGTGCTGGTCGGTGGCGAGGTCCCGCTCGTCGGCGCCTCCGGATGCCGTGGGCTCGTCGGCGTCCGGTGCGACCGGTGCCGGCCCGCTCGTCACGTCCGTCGTCGGCCCGGTGCCCTCTCCCGCGGGTGAAGGCCCCTGTGGTCGAGGTCGGTTCCACCACTTCGCCTTCGTGGGCTTCCCCTCGTTCATGCTCTGCTTCCTACTCGCTGCTGACCGTTGCTCGAGTAGGACGCCGCACTCTCCGTCGTCTCCGGACGGACACGGCCGGAGCGCGGCGGGCAACCAGCCGATCGGCCGTCGCTCCGCAGCCCGCGGCGACGGCTCCGGTCTGCCGGCTTCCCCACCCTGGTTCCACGGCAGGCCGCCACCGGGAGCGTCCCGGCGCCCGAATGCCTACTCAGCCCTGCGTTGTCGCACTCAAGTTCCGTCAGGAACCGGCGACTTCGTGCTACCTCCCCGATCCGGCACGCGGCGTCGACGGCAGCCGCAGTTCCTCGACTCCGCGCCCCGGCATCGGGCCCGGGCGCGGCCCACCCCGGATTCAATCAGGTTCGTGGGCCGCTGCGCAGAGTGCTCGGTCAGCGACCGGGCGCGGAGAAGGTGGAGGGGGATGGCGTCGGGTCGGGGACGGGTGCGGCGAGCAGGTCGGGGTTCGTCACCTCGGGCACCGTGGACCATGCGGTCAGGGCGAGCGGCGGGGTCGCGCTGAGCGGATGTATCAGCGGGGACATGGCGGCCGCGCCGACCACCACGGGCGCCGTCAGGGCGTGCAGCTCCTGGTCGGCCGCCTGGGCCGGCACCCCGGGCAGCAGGGGAGCCGACACCTCGGTCGGGGCCACCGGGGTGTCCAGTGTCCGCTCGCCCTGCCCCTGGGCGAGCAGCGGACCGGATCCGCGTCGGCGCTGGTTCTCCGGCGCCGTCGCGGCGCCGGTTCCCTGCGTCCGCGCCGGCGTCACATTGCTGCCGCCGGAGCCGCCGCGTGCCTCCGCGTCGGTCGGCACGCTCGTCGTGACGCCGCCCAGCGCGATCGCGGCCAGCGACACCGCGCCCGCCGCGACGAACGCGAACCGCATCCGGGAGGACGCCGAGCGATCGGTGTCGTGACGGCCCACGGAGTGGGTGGGGAAGCCGCGGTCGGAGGCGGGGAGCACGGGGGCGTGCGGACGCGACGGGACGTATCCGAACTCGAAGCGGTCGCCCCGCTTCACTCCGAACGCTCCGGTGGCACCCGGCCGTCCGGACAGTCCGCCGAATCCTCCCCCGCCCAGCGGCGAGCCGCCGCCGTCCAGGTCACCTCCCCCGGGGAGGCCCTGAAGACGGGCGAGGAAACTCTCGGAGGGAGGCGGCGGGGCCGCCTCCGCGAAGACGTTCTTCAGTCGGCGCTGGGCGTCGACCTCGGCCTTGCACTTGGCGCACGTCGCCAGGTGGGCCAGGACACGCTCGCGCGTCTCATGACCGAGCTCTCCGTCGACGAGGGCGGAGAGTCGGTCTCCCAGATGCTGCTCGGCCAGAAGCCTCTCGGCGGGGTTGGGTCGGGAGCCACTCACGCGGTCGCGCCCCCTCCCCCCAGTGCGGGCACACGCGGCACGAAGGAGCGGCGCTCGGCACGCGCCTCCGGCGAGCGGTGTGCGAGTGCCTTGCGCAGCTGCGAGCGGCCACGGTGGATCCGGGACCGGACCGTGCCGAGCTTGACGCCCAGGGTCGCGGCGATCTCCTCGTACGACAGTCCTTCGATGTCGCACAGGACGACCGCGGCGCGGAACTCGGGCGCGAGGGTGTCGAGGGCCTGCTGGACGTCCGCGTCGAAGTGCGCGTCGTTGAAGACCTGCTGGGGAGAGGGCTCCTTGCTGGGCAGCCGCTCGGCCGCGTCCTCGCCCAACGCGTCGAAGCGGATGCGCTGCTTGCGGCGGACCATGTCCAGGAAGAGGTTCGTGGTGATGCGGTGCAGCCAGCCCTCGAAGGTCCCCGGCGTGTACGTCGACAGGGAGCGGAAGACACGGACGAAGACCTCCTGGGTGAGGTCCTCGGCGTCGTGCTGGTTGCCCGTCAGGCGATAGGCCAGACGGTAGACGCGGCCGCTGTGCGTGCTGACGATCTCCTCCCAGGTGGGCGGAGTCCACGCCTGCCCGTCCGCGTCGGTGGAGAAGGTCGCGGTCTGGGCGTAGGCGGCGGCGTGGCTGTGGTCAGCGGTGTCGTTCACGGATGTCGGCCTACCTGCCGATCCGAGAAAGCGCCGCAGCACTCCTCCCCGAACCACAGGCGCAGCCGCACCTCCCCTGTCGGCTCTGGTGGTGTCCAGTGGAGCCCCTACCATAGCCACCTCGCCCGTTAGCTCCGGATAAGCGGTTTTACGAGAATTTGATCTGGGCTGACACGGCTGGTGCGCCTGCGTCAGCACTTGCTCGCGAGCCTGCTCGTCATCGTGATCCAACTGTGTCCCCCCGCTCGTCTTCCCACCCCTCTAAACGCGCGGTCCCATCTGCGGGTTCCCGGCCGCAACGGATACAGTCACGCCCAGGCAACCACGGGGACAGGAGAGGGTCATTACCGGCAACCGGCAGACGAGCTGGGCGTTCGCCGACGCCTATGTCGCCGAGGACGACGCGCTCCGCTGGGCCCGCGACCGGGCCCGTGAGGCGGGGCTGCGCTCGGTGTCGCCCGGCACGGGCGCCGCGCTGCGGTTGCTGGCCGCCTCGGTGGACGCGAAGGCGGTGGCGGAGATCGGTACCGGCACCGGCGTCTCCGGCATCCACCTGCTGCACGGCATGCGCCCCGACGGCGTCCTGACGACCGTCGACCCCGAACCCGAGCACCAGCAGTTCGCCCGCCATGCCTTCCGGGCCTCCGGCTTCGCCAGCAACCGCGCCCGCTTCATCCCGGGCCGCGCCCTGGACGTCCTGCCCCGCCTCGCCGACGCGGGCTACGACCTCGTCTTCTGCGACGGCGATCGGCTGGAGTTCCTCGACTATCTCGCTGAATCGTTGCGCCTGCTGCGTACGGGTGGCCTGGTCGTCTTCGAGGGCGTCTTCGCCAACGGCCGCACGGTCGACTCGGGCCCTCAGCCCACCGAGGTCATACGCATCCGGGAGCTGCTGCGGGCAGTGCGTGAAAGCCAGGAGCTGGTGCCGTCGCTGCTGCCGGTCGGGGACGGACTGCTGTGCGCGGTCAAGCGGTGATCATACGGCCGACCGTCCGCCATGGACGTACCGGAACAGCGGCTGTGGCACAACTCCGACCTCCTGGCGAAGGTCGACGAGTTGACGGGCACCTCGCCCTCCCGGTTCGTCGTCGTGGGCGCCGGACAGAGCGCCGC
>NZ_JBEXQG010000143.1:0-7288 GCF_040612485.1 Streptomyces sp. NPDC006385 | reverse complement strand
GCTCGAAGATCCACTTGATCACCGAGCGGACTGGTTTACCCCTCTCGATCGGCATCTCCGGCGCGAACCTGCACGACAGCCAGGCCCTTGAGCCGTTGGTGCGCGGCATCCCGCCGATCCGCTCCCGCCGCGGCCCGCGCAGGCGACGGCCTGCCAAGCTGCACGCGGACAAGGGATACGACTACGACCACCTGCGCCGATGGCTGCACAAGCGAGGCATCCGGCATCGCATTGCCCGCAAGGGCATCGAGTCCTCCACCCGCCTGGGCCGCCACCGCTGGACGATCGAGCGCACGATGTCCTGGCTGGGCGGCTGCCGCCGGCTGCACCGCCGCTACGAACGCAAGGCTGAGCAATTCCTGGCCTTCACCGCCATCGCCTGCAGCCTCATCTGTTACCGCAGACTCACCAAATGAGACGACGTCTTAGGAATGCCACCCTTCCAGTGCGATGGCGCGGAGCCGACGAAGGAATCGCCTGCCAGAACACGTGAACGGTGGGCCCCTGCGTCAGCGGCCAGTAGAAATCCCCCGCTGGCGGCCAGTTCAGCTCCCCCCATCGTGGCCACCTGGAATCCCCACCGGCGTCCAGAGCATGTACGCAGCGCGAGGGTCAGCCTCGGTGAATCAGCAGTTGTGGCGGTGGTCGTGCGGTTGGAGAAGCCAGTGTGCTGGTCAGTGCGTCCTTGGCCGGAGCACAGAATCAGTCGAAGGTCATCACCACGTCAGGCAAATCTCCTACCGGATGATCGAGTACGGGCCGCCGTTCGCTGCCGGGGCAGCTCCGGTGCTTGCCATGCGCCCAAGCCCTTTCCAGCCTGCCAACCTCAACGCGGGAGACTCTGTGTACTTCGCCGCCGACGTCACGCACCTCTATGCCAGCCCCTCGGGCACGCCGTGCACTTACCATGTCGCCGCGCTCATCATGCGCCCCCGAGCAGCACGGCTCCGGCCCGTCGGGGCCGCCGGGCCTGTCTCTGCGTCGGGCGCCACGCCTCGACCGGCCCCAGCAATTGGCAGGCACGACGAAGAACCGAGCAGGTCACCGCCTCGGGCCGGCAAGTCCCGCTGTCGCCTCACCGCCAGCCCGCCCGCCGGACTGCTGTCTCGTTGAGCAGCATGGTCCAGGCGTAGTACATTCCGCGCGGAGGTGCACGAGTGCCTGCCCCGGACGAGATGTGCGCCGTACCCGGCCCGATAAGACGACGCTCTCAGGAGGCGTCATGGGCGTACATGGGCAGCGGATCGACTCGTGTCCGAGGCACCCGAGCCCCGTGCCCTGGACGTCGACTGGATCCACGGATCGCCGTCGGCGAAGCACAACGCCGATCCCGATATCCAGGTCCACGCGTACGACGAGCACACGTTCATCCTGCGGCAGAACAAGGCGATCAACTATGAGGCGCCGTTCCTCTTCCTGATCTTCGGCAACGAGCGCGCCGTACTCATCGACACCGGAGCCACCGAGTCGGCCGAGTTCTTCCCGCTGAGACGGGTGGTCGACGAGCTGGTCGGCCGCTGGCTGGCCGAGCGTCAGCGGAGCGACTACGCCCTGCTGGTCCTGCACACCCACTCTCACCACGACCACGTCGCGGGCGATGCACAGTTCGCGGACCGCCCCCGCACCACGGTGGTGGGAGCGGATCTGGACAGTGCCTGGAAGTACTTCGGCTTCACCGAGGACCCCGATCGGGTCGCCCGGGTCGATCTCGGCGGCCGGGTGCTGGAGTGCCTGGCCACCCCGGGTCACGACAAGGCAGCCGTCACGTATTACGACCCGCACACCGGATTCCTGCTCACCGGTGACACGGTGTATCCCGGGCGGTTGTACGTGGAGGACTGGGCTGCCTTCGGCCGGACGGTCGACCGCTTGATCGCGTTCGCCGGCACCCGACCGGTCACCCACGTCCTCGGCTGTCACATCGAGATGACCGACCAGCCCGGCGTGGAGTACCCGATCCGGACCACCTACCAGCCGGACGAGCCGCCCCTGGAGATGGCCGTCGGCCACCTGCGCGACATCCGTGCGGCGATCGACGAGATCGGCGACCGGCTCGGACGGCATCCCTTCCCCGGCTTTGTCATCTGCCGCGAGGACGGCTGAGCGGTCTCGGACCTCTCGCGTTCCGATCCGCGATGCCGGTGACGCACAACCGGCAGGACCGGGCCGGCCGCTTGGGGACGCCGGCAGGCGCGCGGCGGTTTGAGCAGCTCGCCTTCGGCGGGCCTCGGTGTGGTGTATGCCTCGTTTCTCGGGCGGATTTCCTGCGATTCCGCTGTAACGATCACCTCGTTCGGACCACTACCCGACGACAGAACACACCGGGAGGGACAGGAGGTGCGGCAGTGCCCGACGACGACGCGGATCGTTTCACCGCCATCTACGACGGCTGCCGGCAACGCGTGTGGGCCTACGTGGCCAGCCGTGCGGGACGTCAGGTTGCCGACGAGGTGGTGAGCGAGACGTTCACCGTGGCCTGGCGCAGGCTGGACGACGTGCCCGAGCAGCCGCTGCCGTGGCTGCTCGTGGTCGCACGCAACATCCTGCGCGACAGCATCCGGGCCGAGGCCCGGCGCGCCTCGTTCGCCGCCGAGTTGATGTCCTGGGCGGACCCCGCCGAGGCGGACATCGCCGAGGAGGTGTCCGAGCGCAACGCGCTGCTCAAGGCGCTGGCCACGCTGCCGGAGGACGATCGGGAACTGCTGATCCTCTCCGCATGGCAGGGCCTGACCCCGGCGCAGGCGGCCGCGGTGGTCGGCTGCTCACCCATCACCCTGCGGGTTCGCCTGCACCGGGCGCGCAAGCGCCTCGGCCAGGCCGCGTCGGCCTCCCCGCCCGTGGAGGAGGCCGCAGCCGCGCGGCGCGTGTCCACTCGAGCCCGGATCACCGTGGGAGAGGAAGCCCAGTGAAGAACGACGTCCTGCACCACCTGACCGCCGCCCGCCCCGCCCACCTCGACCCCGACCTCCCCACGCCGTCACCGGTTCGGGAAGAGGAACTCGCAACCGTCATGAGCCGTCCGCGCGCGACGCACAGAGCACGCGCCACTGCCCGGCCGCGCCGGGTGGGCCGTCCTCTCGTCACGGGTCTCGCCCTGGCCACCGCGACGGCGGTGGCGGCTCTGGTGATCACCGATACCGCGCCGGAGCGGCCGGGACCCTCTTCCTCCGCAGCGTCGGGATCCGGCAGCCAGATCCTTCTCGCCGCCGCCTCCCACGTCGAGCGACAGGCGGCCGGCTCGGGCACCTACTGGTACGTGGAGGAACACATCGGTTCCCTCCACAAGGTCCCTGGCAAGAACTACACCATCGACGTCCGCACCGAGCAGCGGTACTGGACAGCCGCCGCCAGGAACAAGTACTGGTCGCAGTCCGTGGACTCCGGGGCCCGTCCGGCCACGAAGGCCGACGAGGCGGCATGGAAAGCGGACGGTTCCCCCACGTCGTGGAAACTGACGAACGACACCGACGGGATCGTCACCTACGCCGGCAAGGGCGAGATCCAGCACGACGCCCCCGGCGGCACGGCCGACAGCGTCCCGTACGGCGAGGTTCCCCTCCGCCTGCTGCCCACGCTTCCCACTGACGCAAAGGCCCTCCGCAAGCGCCTGTTCGCCCTCGTCGACAAGGACTACAACGCCCCCGAGGAAGTCCTCGACCGGATCGTCGTCAGCACCGCCATCCAACTCGCCACGTCGCTCCCGTCCAGCCCGGCACTCCGCGCCGCCGCCTACCGCCTCCTCGCCGCCGAACCCGGCGTGCGCTCCCTCGGCGACGTCAAGGACCACACCGGCCGCACCGGCTACGCCGTGGCCCTTCCCAGCCCCTACGAGTCCGCCCCCGAAGTCCGCCTGATCTTCGACAAGTCCACGGGCATGCCCCTGGGCACCGAGACGGTGGCCACCCGGAGCGGTGACGGTGTGAGCAAGGGCGAGCTGCTGAGCTACGCGACGATCACGGCGATGAAGTGGACCGACGAAGCGCCGCCCTTCGACACCGACACCCCTGACCCGGGCCCGGTCATCGAGTCGGATCGCTGAGGCTGTCGGATTCGCCGAGCGCTGGGACCCCGGGTCGACGCCGTCCCCCGGGGTCCCACCAAGCCGGTTGGGGGCGGCGCCACAAGCAGGACGCGGCCGACCCTCTGGCCTTGGCCCCCGCCAACCACGCAACATGCGTTACGCAACGCGTGTTACGCAAAGAGAAGGGGGGCCTCGTGCCTCGACAGGTGGACCATGCCCAGCGCCGCTCCGAGATCTCCGGTGCCGTATGGCAGGTGGTGCGCGAGAGCGGGCTGGAGGGGCTGACACTCCGGTCGGTCGCCGCCGCCGGCTGCACGACGGGCATGGTCACCCATTACTTCCGTGACAAGAAGGCCCTCCTCGCGCACGCCCGGTCCGTCATGCATCGCCGCATGGCGGACCGCATCGACGCGATGCCCGTGCGGCACGACGACCCGCGCACCCACCTGTACGCCGTTGCCGAGCAGGCACTGCCGCTGGACGAGGAACGGCACTTGGAGGCCGTCGTGTGGTCGTCCTTCCTGCTCACCACCCGCACCGACCCGGAACTCCTGCGCGAGCACTCCGTCAGCCACGCCTCCTGGGTGCGCCGGCTGACCGCCCTGGTGCGCGCCGCACTCCCCGGCGAGCCGGAGCCGGGGGACCTGGAGGCCCGGGTGCGCACCCTCGTCGTATGCCTGGACGGCCTGGCCCTGAACGCCGTCACCGATCCGGACGCCTACCCGCCCGACCTCCAACGGCGCGTCCTGGAGAGGCAACTGGACCTGATCCTCGAAGGGAACCGCACCCTATGACCACCCCCGGTCTCACCATCGCCGCCGCCGCGGCCGACCACCCGAGCGTCCGGCGGCTGGTCCGCGCCCTCGACGACGACCTCGCCGCCCGCTATCCCGACGAGCCCTGCACCGGCGGCTCCCACCTCCACCCCGCCATCCGCTTCCTGCTCGCGGAGGCCGACGGCCGCCCGGTCGGCTGCTGTGCCGTCCAGCCCTTTCCCGCCCCCGACACCGCCGCCGAACTCAAGCGCATGTACGTAGCCCCCGAGGCCCGAGGCCGCGGCATCGCCGCCAGGCTCCTGGCAGGGCAGAACGCACCGCCACCGCGCTCGGTCACCTCGAGATGCGTCTGGAGACGGCCGTCCACCAGCCCGAAGCCATCGCGCTGTACACCCGCGCCGACTACCAGCGGGTCCCCAACTACCCGCCGTACGAACACAAGACGCTCAGCCGCTGCTACGCCAAACCCCTCCCGCCCCCCAGGCCCGCCCTGCCGGTGTGGGACGGGCGAGCTGGCCACCTTCCTCGCCGGACAGGGCCTTTCGTCCGAGGGCGTTCTTGCGCCTGGCACGCGGTACTGGCTCACCCGGGACACCGCGGGCCCCGCCGCGGCCCTGGGCTGGGAACGCCAGGACGACCACGTGCTGCTGCGCAGTGTCGCCGTCCGCCCCGACCTGCGCGGCTGCGGCGGCGCACAACGCCTGGTCGAACACGCGCTCGTGGACGCCGCCGCACAAGGAGCCCGCACGGCCTACCTGTTCTCCACGGAAGCCGGACCCTTCTGGACCCGACTCGGATTCCGCCCCATACCGGTCGCCGAGGTCGCCCGCGCCCTGCCCCACGCCCCCCAGGTCCACCAGTACAGCACCGCCGGAACACTCGCCGACGAAGCGGCCTGGCGACGCGACCTCCACGCACCCGCCCTCGTTCACCTGGACCGCCATGCCCCCACCCCGGCCGACGGGCGATGAGACGGACGGTCTCAGCTGCTGCGCCCCTCTGGACGGCTGTGGACGAGGCACGCTGCTCAACCGCCCCCAGGCCGGCGCCCTGCTGCTGCGCGTCGTCGTCGGCCTCGACGAGGCCGCCGCCGCCCGCGTCCTCGGCAAGCGCCCTGGTGCGGTGCGCGCCGCCTGGTGCCGGGGGCTGAAACGCCTTGCCCCGACGGCTCGGCGTCGGAGGTGTGACACACGAGGTCCCCCGGACGACGAGGTCCCCCGGACGCTGGGGGCACGGCATGAACGGCATTGGCGGCCGACCGTCGGACAGGGATGGATGCGGTAGCGGGATGGATGCGGGCATGGGTGAGCCGCACGCCGGATCACCTGGCCACAGCTCAGGACACCGAGGCCCACTGCCGGGCGTTCGAGGCTGTCAAAGGCCGGGGCAAGACGCTGGACGCGACGGCCCGGCAGCAGCTCGTCGAGGCCGCGGGCGGCGAGCAGGAAGTCGCCGCGTACTGCGCTGCGCAGACCGCAGGACGCACGCAGGACAAGCCCGAGAAATCCAGAAGGCCGAGAAGACTGCCAAGCCCACCAGGCCGCCAGGTCCGCTGAAACGACCAAGTCCGAGCAGCCCGACAAGCGGTAATGCCTCCACATTGCGGTATGGCCCATGGCCCGGCTGCACGGTCACGTGTGACACATCAAGTCCGTGGTGCGCTGTAGGAGGCGACCCGATCAAGAGGGTCAAGGGGCCCGCCCTCTGTGGAGGGGGCAGCGGGCTCCGACGTGTGGGGCAGGCTCGTTTACCCCCGTGACGGGTCTGCCCTGCTCGAAGACCCAGGCCGGCCCTGAGCGCCCGACCGCGCTGCGGCACCCGGAGTCTTCTCGGCGGGCGAGGCGATAGGAGCCGCACCTCAGGCTTGCGGCAGCCGCGCCGAGTGGCGCACGCCGTCGGCAACGGTGACGCCTGTCCACCGGTTCACACCGCCCGTGGTGCCGTCGAGTTCGGGGCGGCGGCCCTCCTGCGGAAGGCGGGGAACGCACCCGACACGCCCGAAAGCAGTCACAGCCACCCTCGGACTCACGCCCTCAGCGGTCGGATCGGCCTGCACCTTCATGGTCGCTTCCCCTTGGCTGGGCGCTCCGAGAGAACAACCGCATCAGCATCCGTCCCGGTTCCGTTAGGCGGATCGGCTCCTGGCCACCAGGGACCAGTGGCCGGCGCGTGGGACCGCCACACCACCGATCCCACCCCTAAAGCCCAGGTCACAAGGGTTCAGAGCCGGCGCGAGACGTGCGAAGACGCCCGTTCGCCACACCGATTCCAAGCAACCGCCTTACACAAAACACCCCTTCCAACCGCGTTTCCGCAGGTCAGAACGTTTCTGTATAAGAAACCGCTGGTGGGGCGGGTGGGACTCGAACCTATCCAGGTGACGCTTCTCACCTGCGGCTTTACCAAAGTGCCCGATTTATACACCCGATTCGATCCTGCTGGGCCCTACTCGATCCCGCTCGATCCGGGGTGGTGCAGCGTTCGCTGCACC
>NZ_JBEXQG010000142.1:0-7593 GCF_040612485.1 Streptomyces sp. NPDC006385 | reverse complement strand
GCTGCTGGGCTCGCTGAAGTCCTTCTCCGGAGCCGACCTCGGCGGCTTCGCGATCAAGGCCGCCCTCGACCGTGCGGGGATCGGTGGCGACCAGGCCCGCAGATGCGCGAGGACGTCGTCCGCCGGCGGGTACGGCCGCTCCTGCGGCAACAGCTCGGCGGCACGCGCCAGTTCACCCACCCGCACGTACGCGTGGATCTGCGTCGCGAGCGGTGTCACATCCTCGATCCCGACGATCCACTCGTCCGCGTACCGGGCGGTCGCCTCACCGGCGAGCCCCAGTTGAAGGGAGCGGTACGGCAAGGGGTTGAGGCGCAGATCGCGTTCGGGATCCCACTGCACACGCGCGGGCGCCGCCCTCAACTGCCGTTTCCAGGTGGCCTGGTCACCGTGCAGGGCGGGGACGTGGTGCGAGAGGCACGCGTGGCGCAGCGCCCAGAGGAAGCCCTCCCGGCTGATCTCGACGGCCAGGACAGTCTCCTGGTTCTCCTTGGTCGCCCAGCCGCAGCGGTACATCATCCACAGGAACGACGGCTTGATCCAGGTCATGCGCTCACGGCTCCAAGCTGACGGAAAGCGGCCGTCACGGGCCGCCGCCCGGCCGATCTGGGGCCGGTACGCCTGGTACACGGTCACCGTGGTCTCGGTGTGGTGGGCGCGCACGCGGAACGCGGGTTCAGGTCGGACCGATCGGTCGTTCTGCTCTGTCACAGGCACAGCCTCACCAATGACCCCGTCGACCTCCACCGAATATCGCCGCACGCCCTCTTGGCTGCGGTCACCTGATGCTCAACACTGAGCCGATGACGCAGCGTGTGGAGCTCGCCACCCTGAGGGACCGACTTACGGTCGACGGAATGATCACCGAGTACGCGGTGGCCGTGGACGACGGCGACTGGGCGGCGTACCGGAGCCTGTTCACGCCCGACGGCCGGGCCGACTACCGCTCGGCCGGCGGCATAGAGGGGGACGCCGGAAAGGTCGCCGCGTGGCTCGCGGAGAGCATGCGGATGTTCTCGATGCGGCAGCATCTCATCGTCAACCGCCGCCTGAGCTTCGGGATCCTGGAACAGGACACCGGCGACACGGCCACCGTCCAGGCCGACTACGTCAATCCGATGCGGTTCGCCGAGAACGGCGAGCGTTCCTCGGCCCCCGACTTCGTGTGCGGCGGCCGGTACGCCTTCGAGCTGCTGCGGACGGACGACGGCTGGCGGCTGCGTGAGGTGGTCGTCCAGGAGAAGTGGCGCCGCCTGCCCGAGCGGACCGCGCCCGCGGTGATCGACTGAGTGGGCGTCCGCTGTCCCACTGTCAGTGCCCGCGGGCACACTGGAAGAACCACGGGGTAGGAGGTGAGGCATGAAGACGATCAGCCACTGGCTCACCTCCCCGTGGCGCCGCTCGACCGTCGCCGCTCTGGCCGGCGCGCTGCCCGTGCTGGCGTTCCCGGAACCGTCGCTGTGGTGGTTCGCGTACGTCGCCCTGGTCCCGTGGATCGCGCTGCTGCGCTCCGCTCCGACCGGACGGCGGGCGGTGTACGACGGCTGGTGGGGCGGGTTCGGCTTCATGCTGGCGATGCACCACTGGCTGCTGCCGAACCTGCACGTGTTCACGTTCGTCATCGCCGCCCTGCTCGGTGCGTTGTGGGCTCCGTGGGGCTGGCTGGTGCGCCGTTTCCTGGCCGCGAGAGCGTCCCCGGGCCGGGTCGCGGCGGCCTTCGTCGTCGTGCCGGCGGGCTGGTTGCTGATCGAGCTCGTCCGCTCCTGGCAGGGGCTCGGTGGGCCGTGGGGCGTGCTGGGCTCCAGTCAGTGGCAGGTCGAGCCCGCGCTGCGGCTCGCCTCGGTGGGCGGGGTATGGCTGATCAGCTTCCTCGTGGTGGCCGTCAATGTGGCGGTCGCCGTGTTGGTGACGGTGCGCGGCTCCTGGATCCCGGCGGTGGCCGGTCTCCTCGCCACGGCCGTCGCCACCTCGGCCGCCTGGGTGTGGTCCCCGCGCCCGGACGTCGAGGACCGGGCGCGGATCGGCGTCGTGCAGCCGGGCGTCATCCAGGGCGCCGCCTCGGCCGACCGGCGTTTCGACCGGGAGGCGCAGCTCACCCGGGAGCTGGCCGGGCAGGATCTGGACCTGATCGTCTGGGGCGAGAGCAGCATCGGTTTCGACCTGAGCGACCGGCCCGACCTCACGCGGCGGCTCGCCGCGCTGTCGCGCGAGACGGGGACGAACATCCTGGTCAACGTGGACGCGCGGCGCTCCGACAAGCCCGGCATCTACAAGAGTTCGATCCTCGTCGGCCCGGACGGCCCGACCGGCGACCGGTACGACAAGATGCGGCTGGTCCCCTTCGGGGAGTACATACCGGCCCGCTCGCTGCTCGGCTGGGCGACCTCGGTGGGCAAAGCGGCGGCCGAGGACCGCAGGCAGGGCACGCGGCAGGTCGTGATGGACGCCGGGCAGGGCCTGCGGATCGGCCCTATGGTCTGCTTCGAGTCCGCGTTCTCCGACATGAGCCGCAACCTCGCGGGCGACGGCGCCCAGGTGCTGATCGCCCAGTCGGCGACCTCGACGTTCCAGCAGAGCTGGGCGCCCGAGCAGCACGCCTCGCTCGCCGCGCTGCGCGCCGCCGAGACCGGCCGTCCGATGGTGCACGCGACGCTCACGGGCGTCTCCGCCGTGTACGGCCCGAGCGGGCAGCGCATGGGGTCCTGGCTCGGTACGAGCGCGAGCACGAGCGCCGTCTACGAGGTGCCGCTGGCCGACGGTGTCACGCCGTACGTCCGCTTCGGCGACTGGCCGGTGCAGGCGGCGCTGCTGATCGTCGCCGTATGGGCGGTCGGCGAGGGGGCCGGGGTCCTGCGGCTGCGGCTCAGGCGGCCCGCTCCTGAACCGCGCGTACCACCCGCTCACACAACTCGTGAGTCGCCAGCGCGTCCCGGGCGCTGAGCACCTTGCCCGCGCGCACGGCGTCGAGGAAGGCCAGCACCGCCTGCTCGATGCCGCGCTGCCGGGCCACCGGCACCCAGTCCCCGCGCCGCCGCACGGTCGGCTGGCCCTTGTGGTCGATGATCTCGGCGAGGTTGAGGACCTGGCGTTTGGTGTCCTGCCCGGACACCTCGAGGATCTCCTCGGCCGAGCCGCTGAGCCGGTTCATCACGCCGAGCGCCGTGAATCCGTCCCCGGCGAGCTGGAGGACGACGTGGTGCAGCAGGCCGCCCTCGACGCGTGCGCGTACGGTCACGTCGTCGATCGGGCCCGGCGCCAGGAAGCGCAGCGTGTCCACGACGTGGATGAAGTCGTCCAGGATCATCGAGCGCGGTTCTTCCGGCAGCCCGATCCGGTTCTTCTGCATCAGTATCAGCTCGCGCGGATGGTCGGCGCACTGGACGTAGCCGGGTGCGTAGCGCCGGTTGAAGCCGACGGCGAGGCTGGCGTTCCGTCGCTCGGCGAGGGCCACCAGCCGCTCGGACTCGGCGAGGCGATAGGCGAGCGGCTTGTCGACGTACGTCGGCACGCCCGCCTCCAGCAGCCGGGTCACGATCTCCGGGTGCGCGACGGTGGGGGCGTGCACGAAGGCCGCGTCGAGGCCCTGGGCGAGCAGCGAGTCGAGGTCCTCGTGCCGTTGCTCCGGCGGCAGGTGGAGGCCGTCGGCGACCCGGGCGAGCGTCGCGGGCGTACGGGTCTGCAGATGCAGCTCCACCCCGGGCTGGACGCCGAGCACCGGCAGGTATGCCTTCCGCGCGATGTCGCCGAGTCCGATACAGCCGACCTTCACGGGGTGTTCTCCTCTAGCGGTTGCCTGCCGGGGCCTTTCCGGCAGCATACGGCGACTGCGGCGGCCGCCAGTCGGCGATGCTCGCGAGGCCCCGCAGGAACAGCAGGGGGGCGAGCTTGGCCAGCCCGGCGATCACCGTGTTGCGCACGGCGATCCCGGCACGGCCGGTCGCCATGTTGAGCCGGCCGACCTTCACGGCCTGGCGTGCGATGGCGGTCGTACGGGGGAGGCGGGCCGCCGTGTACGCGTCGAGGTCGTCGCAGTGGTGGGCGAGCACGACGGCGTCCTCGATGGCCTGGTTGCCGCCCTGCCCCAGCGTCGGTGGCATGGCGTGCGCGGCGTCTCCGAGCAGGGCGACCCGGCCGCGGTGGTAGGCGGGCAGCGGCTCGGTGATGTGGTGGACGTCGTGCCGCAGGACGTCCTCGGGGCGGGCGGCGGCGAGGATGGCGGGGATCGGCTCGTGCCAGTCGCCGTAGCGGCGCAGTAGTTCGGCCTTCTCGTCGTCGGACGCGCGCTCCCCGGCGGGCGCGAGCGCCGCGGCGTACGCGTAGACCCGGCCGTCCTTGAGCGGGTGCGAGCCCCAGATGCGGCCGGGGCCCCAGGTCTCGTGCGAGGCGAACTGCGCGCCGGGCACCGGGATGACGACCCGCCAGGTGGTGAACCCGGAGTAGACGGCCCCGGGGTGGTGCGGGAACAGCGCCCGGCGTACGGCGGACTGTATGCCGTCGGCGGCCACGACGAGGTCGGCCTCAAGGTCGCCGTCCGGGGTGCTCACCCGGGCGGGGCGGTCGGCGTCACCCGGGTCGGCGACGGTCGCGGCGGCGCCCGTGCGCAGGGCGTCCGGCGGTATGCGCGTGGCCAGGCTGCTGACGAGGGTGGCCCGGTGCAGCAGGACGAGGGGGCCGCCGAAGCGTTCGGCCACGGCGTCGGCGTCCGTGCGGGAGAGCCAGCGCCCGGACGGGGTGCGCAGTCCCCCGTCGCCCTGCCAGGCCGCGAGGTCGCGGATCTCGTCGCCGAGCCCGAGGACGTCCAGGGCGCGCAGGGAGTTGGGCGCGAGGGAGATGGCCGCGCCGACCGGCTCCAGGGACGCGGCCCGTTCCAGCACGGTGACGTCCCAGCCCCTTCCGTGCAGTGCGGCCGCCGCGGTCAGGCCGCCGATGCCGCCGCCGATCACGACGGCCCGTCTCGACCGTGCCATGGCTCCTCCTCGCATCGACCTTCACTACAGGTGTAGTGAAGCAGTGCCTCGACTGTACTACAGGCGTAGTGCGAGGGGTAGGTTGGTCCCCATGTCCGTAAGCACCACCGGCGGCTCCCGCGCCGATCTCGTCGCCGACGCCGCCCTCACGCTGCTCGCCGAGCGCGGTATGCGCGGGCTCACGCACCGGGCGGTCGACGAGACGGCCGGGCTCCCCCAGGGCTCCACGTCGAACCTCGCCCGCACCCGGCAGGCGCTGCTGGAACTGGCGGTGCGGCGGCTCGCCGACCGCGAGGCGCGTGTCCTGGCACTGGAGGAGATGCCGGACCCGCGCGGCGGTCTCGACGCACTGGCCGACGGACTGGCCCTGGCGACGCACCGCTCCCTGACCCGCGGCCGCCACCTGACCCTCGCCCGCTACGAACTGGCCCTGGAGGCCACGCGCCGCCCCGAGCTGCGCGCCTACTTCGACGCCACCGGCGCCCGCTTCCGCGACCAGCTCACCGCCCTGCTCACGGCGGTGGGCTCGACCGACCCCGCCCGGCACGTACTGTCACTGGTCGCCTGGGCGGACGGGCTGATGTTCAGCTGCGTGGCCGGGTCCTACAGCGCGGACGTGCCGAGCCTGGAGGAGGTACGCGCAGGGGTGCGCGAGCTGTTCGCCGGGATGTTCGACCACTGAGCTGCTCCGCCCCCGCCCGGCCGCCCGGTTCGGCGACCGTGAAAACTCCTCGTGAAGCGGACCGGGTTGGGCGAGGATGCGGGTATGACGAACGAACGCCATGAGCCCGCCACCACCGCCGACGAGCGCACGATGCTGGAGGGCTGGCTGGACTACCACCGGCAGACCCTCGCGTGGAAGTGCGAGGGCCTGACCGACGCCCAGCTCAGGACCGCCTCCGTGGAGCCGTCCGAACTGACCCTGATGGGGCTGGTGCGGCACATGGCGGAGGTGGAGCGCAGCTGGTTCCGCAGGGTGCTCGCGGCCGAGGACGCCGGCCCGATCTACTACACCGACGAGGACCAGGACGGCGAGTTCCATCTCTCCGAGACGGACACCTGGCAGGAGGCGTACGCCACCTGGCAGGCCGAGATCGGGAGCGCCCGGCGCAACGCGGCCCGCTTCGGCCTCGACGACATCTCCGAGGGCAAGCACCTGCGCACCGGCGAACGGTACAACCTGCGCTGGATCTACACGCACATGATCGAGGAGTACGCCCGTCACAACGGCCACGCCGACCTGGTCCGCGAGCGGGTCGACGGCGCCACCGGCGACTGACGTCAGCGGACGACTGAGGTCAGCGCGGCGGCCCCGAGTCGCCCGTACGAGGACGGAGATCACCCGTCCGGAGCAACCTTGCTCGTCCGCCGTCCCAACGGCTGCCGCAACCAGCAGAGTTGCGCGCGTGCATCGAACGACGACCACCGCAACGCTCCTGGTCACCGTGGCCGTCTCGGCCCTCGCCGGCTGTATGACGGTCCACTACCCGCCCGTGCCGGGCCCGTCGGCGCCGACCCGGCCGCCGACGCCCCGGCCGAGCGAGTCGGCGGAGCGGCCGATCGTGCAGGCGCCGGCCCGCGAGGCCCTGACGCTCGTCGAGCCCTCCCGGCGGCCGGCTCCCACGCCGTCCGCCGCACGGTCCGCGTCCCCCACGGCGCCACCACCGGCGCCCCGGCCTCCGGCCGCCCGCGCACACCCGCGGCACCCCCGTCCCGAGCACCGCGAACCCCGCCGCCCGGCCGTCGACACCGGGCGGCGGCCACCCGTAGCGGTGCCGGAGCCGATCCGCCCGGAGGCCCCGAAGAACGCGGACGTCTGCGCGCTGGGCCGGAAGTACGGCGGCTGGAGGACAGACAGCCCGGAGTCGACGATCTGCGATCAGACGTACGGGCACTGAGAGGTGTGGGGCGGGGGCACGCGACCCGGCGCCACGGGGTGCCGCCTGCCGCCCGTTCTCTCTCGCCCGTGCCGTCCCTGCGGCACGACTGCCCGCGCGGCACGACCGCCCGCGGCTCGACGGACTACAGCCCCTCCCCCAGCCACGCCTCCAACCGGCGGATCTCCGCCCGTACCCCGTCCCCGTAGCTGTCGTCCCCCAACGCCCCCGCCGCCCCTCGCGCCCGGCGCAGATGGACGCGGGCTGCCTCCGTGCGGTCGAGCTTCACATAGTCGGCGGCGAGATTCAGATGCAGCGAGGGATAGAGGGCTCGTACGGCAAGCGCGCCCCTCGCCGCCTCGGCCTCCGTCAGCGCCCGCAGATCCCACGCCAGCTCGTCCGAGGGGTCGTCCTGGGTGTCCGCCAGGTAGTGCGCCAGCGTGCACCGGTGCAGGGGGTCGCCGCCCTCGCCGAGTTCCGTCCACAGCTCCAGCAACCGGTGCCGGGCCTCCTCGCGGTCGCCCGCGTGATGGAGGATGACGACCTGCCCGATCCGGGTCAGCACCGCATCCGGCGCCGCCTGCTTCTGCTGCTCCGCCACCGCGTCCTCCGGGCCCTCGTCGGCTGCTCCCTCCCGACGCTAACGGCCCCCGCCCGCGATCCGCGCTCGGCGGCCGACGTTCCCTGAACGTCGGCTCCTTGAGTTTCAGCTCGCCCGTAGGGCGTTCGGCGACCGGAACCGTCGAGCG
>NZ_JBEXQG010000141.1:0-7748 GCF_040612485.1 Streptomyces sp. NPDC006385 | reverse complement strand
GTGGCGGCGATGGAGCCGGGTGATGCGCTGAAGGTGCTGGAGTCGGTGCTGGGGCGGGGCGAGGAGCACCTCGTCGTCGCGGACGTCGACTGGGAACGCTTCGCCCCGCGGCTCGCGACCGCCCGCCCCGCTCCACTCGTCGCGGAAATCCCGGAGGCCCGCCGCGCGCTGGAGACGACCGGCGACGAGGGCGCCGGCACGGTCGGGGATCCCGCCGAGGCTCTGCGCACCGAACTCGGCGCGCTCTCCCCGGCGGAGCAGGACCTGCGGCTGCTGGACCTGGTGCGCACGCACGTAGCGGCCGTGCTCGGGCACGGCACCGACGAGGCGATCACAGCGGACCGGGCGTTCAAGGATCTCGGCTTCGACTCGCTCACCGCCGTCGAACTGCGCAAGCGCCTCACCGGCGCGACCGGACTGCGGCTGCCGGCGACGCTCGTGTTCGACCACCCCACGCCCCAGCTCCTCGTCAACCGCCTGCGGGCGGAGCTGACCCCCGAAGGGGTCCGGCGCTTCGACAGCGTGGTCGGGGAACTCGACCGGCTCGCGTCGGACATCTCCGCGCTCGCCGGAGAGGCCGAGGACGAAGCCCGGAACGAGATCTCACTGCGGCTGAAGGCACTGCTCCAGCTGTGCAGTCCCGCCGAGGGACCCGAGTCCGAACCGGGCCGGGCGGCCGACAAGCTCGCCTCGGCCTCCGACGACGACGTCTTCGACTTCATCAGCAACGAACTCGGCATCTCCTGACCCCCGGCCCCCATCCCCCTTGGCTCCCTTCTCCGCGCACCGCGTGACGACTTCCCGAACTTGGAGTAGTACGGCGTGACCAACACCAGCGAGGACAAGCTCCGTTACTTCCTGAAGCGAGTGACCGGCGAACTGCATGAAGCACGGCAACGCCTCCAGGAAGTGGAGTCGGGAGAGCGTGAGCCCATCGCGATCGTGGGGATGAGCTGCCGCTTCCCCGGCGGGGTCGACTCGCCCGAGCGGCTGTGGCAGCTGCTCGCCTCGGGCGAGGACGCCTTCTCCGAGTTCCCCGCCGACCGTGGCTGGGACACCGAGGGCCTGTACGACCCGGAGCTGTCGCGGCCGGGAACGTCGTACGTCCGCGAAGGCGGATTCCTCACCGACGTCGGCGACTTCGACCCCGCCTTCTTCGGGATCTCCCCGCGTGAGGCGACGGCGCTCGACCCGCAGCAGCGGCTGCTGCTGGAGACCTCGTGGGAGGCCATCGAGCGGGCCGGCATCGACCCGACGTCGCTGAAGGGCAGCCGTACCGGAGTCTTCGCCGGCACCAACGGCCAGGACTACGCCGCCCTGCTGCGCCGGTCCCCCAAGCAGTCCGAGGGCTACCTCGCCACCGGCATCGCGGCCAGCGTGGTCTCCGGGCGACTGTCGTACACCTTCGGCCTCGAGGGCCCGGCGGTGACCGTCGACACGGCCTGCTCGTCCTCGCTGGTGACCCTGCACCTGGCGGTCCAGGCGCTGCGCAACGACGAGTGCTCCCTCGCCCTCGCCGGCGGCGTCACGGTCATGGCCACCCCCGAGACGTTCGTGGAGTTCAGCCGTCAGGGCGCGCTCTCCCGCACCGGACGCTGCCGTCCCTTCGCCGCCGCGGCGGACGGTACGGCGTGGGGTGAGGGTGTCGGCATGCTGCTGCTGGAGCGGCTGTCCGACGCGCGGCGCAACGGCCACAAGGTGCTGGCCGTCGTACGCGGGTCCGCCGTCAACCAGGACGGTGCCAGCAACGGCCTTACGGCCCCCAACGGCCCATCCCAGCAGCGGGTCATCCGCGCCGCCCTCGCCAACGCCGGGCTCACCACCGCACAGGTGGACGCCGTCGAGGCCCACGGCACGGGCACCACGCTCGGTGACCCGATCGAGGCCCAGGCCCTGCTCGCCACCTACGGCCAGGGACGTCCCGCCGACCGCCCGCTGTGGATCGGCTCCCTCAAGGCGAACATCGGTCACACGGCCGCCGCCGCCGGTGTCGCCGGCGTCATCAAGATGGTGGAGGCGATGCGGCACGGTGCCCTGCCGCAGTCCCTCTACGTCGACGAACCCACCCCCCAGGTCGACTGGACCACCGGCGCCGTCCGCGTCCTCACGGAGCAGCGCGCCTGGCTGGAGACGGGAGAACCGCGTCGGGCGGGCATCTCCTCGTTCGGTGTGAGTGGCACGAATGCGCATGTGATTGTGGAGGAGGCTCCGGAGGGTTCGGGGTTGGTGGCTGAGGGTGCGGGTGTGGTGCCTTCGGTGGTGCCTTCGGTGGTGCCGTGGGTGGTGTCCGGGCGTGGGGTGGGGGCGTTGCGGGCGCAGGCCGGGCGGTTGCTGTCCCATGTCGGCGAGGGTGTCTCGCTGGTGGATGTGGGCTGGTCGTTGGCGGGGCGGGCGGCTTTGGAGGACCGGGCCGTGGTGGTCGGGTCCTCGGGTGAGGAGTTGCTGGCCGGGCTGGAGGCGTTGGCGCGGGGTGAGTCGGCGCCCAGCCTCATCGGGGGCGCTGCGGTTGGTGGCCGGCTGGCGGTGTTGTTCTCCGGTCAGGGCTCCCAGCGGCTCGGTATGGGCCGGGAGTTGTACGAGCGTTTCCCCGTGTTCGCCGAGGCTTTCGACGCCGCGTGTGCGGCTTTGGATGCGGAGCTGGGTGCCGGTGTCGGCGTCCGGGGTGTTGTGTTCGGTTCGGAGGCCGGTCTGCTGGATCGGACGGTGTTCACCCAGGCGGCGCTGTTCGCCGTTGAGGTGGCCTTGTTCCGGCTGGTGGAGTCCTTTGGCCTGCGCCCCGATTTCGTGGGCGGGCATTCGGTCGGTGAGTTGGTGGCTGCGTATGTGGCTGGTGTGTGGTCGCTTGGGGATGCGGCCCGGCTGGTGGCGGCGCGTGGCCGGCTGATGGATGCGTTGCCTGCTGGTGGGGCGATGGTGGTGGTGGAGGCCACCGAGGAAGAAGTGAGCGGCTTGCTGGCCGGTCGTGAGGGCCGGGTGGGTATCGCGGCTGTCAACGGGCCCACGTCGGTGGTGGTTTCCGGTGACGAGGATGCGGTCACGGCGTTGGCGGGGGAGCTGGCGGTGCGGGGCCGTCGTACCAAGCAGCTCGCGGTCTCGCACGCGTTTCATTCGCCGCGTATGGAGCCGATGCTGGAGGAGTTCCGGGCGGTTGCTGAAGGCCTGACCTTCTCGGCCCCGAAGGTCCCCCTGGTCTCGAACCTGACCGGCCGCCTCGCCGCCGCAGCCGAGATCTGCACTCCGGAGTATTGGGTGCGGCACGTCCGTGAGGGGGTCCGGTTCGCCGACGGCGTGGCAGAGTTGGCCGCCCAGGGCGTGTCGGTGTTCGTGGAGTTGGGTCCGGACGGCGTCCTGACCGGGCCGGGCTCGCAAGTGGCTGCGGATGCGGTGTTCGTTCCGGCGTTGCGCGGCGGGCGGCCGGAGGAGCAGGCGCTGCTCTCGGCGCTGGCCCGCGCCTGGACCCACGGCGTCGACGTGGACTGGAAGGCGGTGTTCACGGGCACCGGAGCCACCCGCGTGGACCTGCCCACCTACGCCTTCCAACGCCACCGCTACTGGCTCGACACCAGCACCGGCACCCCGGAAGCCGCGCTCTCCGCGCTCGGGGCGGAGTCGGCGGAGCATCCGTTGCTGGGCGCCTCGGTCGAACTGCCCGACGGGGGTGTCGTACTGACGGGTCGGCTGTCGCTGCGGACGCAGCCCTGGCTGGCGGACCACGCCGTGGCCGGGGCGGTGCTGCTGCCCGGGACCGCGTTCGTGGACATGGCCGTGCGGGCCGGTGACCAGGTGGGCTGCGCTGTCGTGGAGGAGCTGACGCTGCAGGCGCCGCTGATCGTTCCGGAGACCGGCGGGACCCGGCTGCGGGTGACCGTCGGGGCGCCGGACCAGGCCGGGCGGCGTACGCTCACCCTCCACTCCCGGCGGGACGACCTGTCGTACGGCGACGAGTGGACCAGGCACGCCGAGGGTGTGCTGGCGGTCGCCGGGAGCGCCGTGCCGCCGGTGCCTGATCTGACGGTGTGGCCGCCGGAGGGCGCCGTGGCCGTGGACACGGGCGCCCTGTACGAGGAGTTCGCCGCCGACGGCTACGACTACGGCCCGGTGTTCCGGGGCGTGCGTGCGGCCTGGCGGCGCGGTGACGAGGTGTTTGTCGAGGCCGCGCTGCCGGACGACCAGCGGGATACCGCCGCCGGGCACGCGCTGCATCCGGCACTGCTGGACGCGGCACTGCACGGGCTGCGCATGGGTGACTTCCACGGCGAGGGGCGCGCTCTCGTGCTGCCGTTCGCGTGGCGCGGGATCTCCGTGCGCGCGGCCGGGGCCTCGGTCGTGCGGGCGGCGTTGACGCCGGCCGGGGGCGACGGGGCCTCGGTGTTCGTCGCCGACTCCGCCGGGCGGCCGGTGGCCGTGATCGACTCGCTCGTGCTGCGGCCTGTCGCGCCCGAGCAGCTCGCCGCGGCGGCGGAGCGTCAGGACGACGAGCTGTTCCGCGTCGAGTGGGAACCGCTGCGGCAGCCGGACGCATCCGGGAGCGCCGGGGTGTGGGCCGTGGTCGGCCCCGACGAGGGCAAGCTCAGCGTCCACCTCCGCGAGGTCCCCGGCGCGCCTGCCGACGTGTCTGTCCACCCGGACCTCGCGGCGCTGTCCGCCGCGATCGACACCGGTGAAACGGTCGTACCGGACGTGGTGCTGATGGCGTACGTATCCGCCGAGTCCGCTGAGGACAACGGCGACCAGGCCCTCGCGGGCACCGCGGACGGCGTGCGTACGGCAGTGGAGGGCGCGGTGGCGACCGCGCGGGCCTGGCTGGACGACGAGCGGTTCGCGGCGTCCCGGCTGGTCTTCCTCACCCGCGGGGCCGTGGTGACCGGTGCGGGCGAGCGGCCCGACCTGGCGAAGGCGCCGCTGTGGGGCCTGATCCGCTCCGCGCAGTCCGAGCACCCCGGCCGGTTCGTCCTGGCCGACCTGGACCAGGACGAGACCTCGAGCCCGGCCCTGGTGGCCGCGCTGGCCTCGGGCGAGCCCCAGTTCGCCGTACGCGCCGGGGAACCGCTGGTCCCCCGGCTGCGACCGGCGGCCCCCCGGCCCTCCGCCACGGGCCCGCTGCTCGACCCGTCGGGCACGGTGCTGCTCACTGGAGCCACGGGCGGCCTCGGCAGCCTGCTCGCCCGGCACCTCGTCACCGAGCACGGCGTACGGCACCTGCTGCTCACCAGCAGGAGCGGCCCGGATGCCGAGGGTGCCGTCGAACTGCGCGCGGAGCTTGCCGCATTGGGCGCCCAGGTCACCCTGGTGGCCTGCGACGCCGCCGACCGCGCGGCACTGGAGCGGCTGCTGGACGGCGTACCGGACGAGCATCCGCTGACCGCGGTCGTGCACGCGGCCGGCGTGCTGGACGACGCCACCCTGACCGCCGTCACGCCCGACCAGATCGACCGGGTGCTGCGCCCGAAGGTCGACGCGGCGCTCCACCTCCACGAGCTGACGCGCGAGTCGAACCTGTCGGCGTTCATCCTCTTCTCGGGCGCCGCCGGCACGCTCGGCACCGCCGGACAGGGCGTCTACGCGGCGGCCAACGTCTTCCTGGACGCCCTCGCCCACCACCGCCACGCCCTCGGGCTGCCCGCCTGCTCGCTGGCCTGGGGTCTGTGGGCCGAGCGCAGCGGCATGACCGAGCGGCTGGGCGAGGGCGCCCGGCAGCGGCTGGCCCGCCTGGGCATCGCGGTGCTGGACTCCGACCGCGCACTGGCGCTGTTCGACGCTGCCGGCCAGGCGGACGACGCCGTGCTGCTGCCGATCCGGCTGGACCAGGGCGCGCTGCGCGCCTGGGCCGCGGACGGGCAGGACGGCGACGGCGTGGCGACGCTGCTGCGCGGGCTGGTGCGCATGCCTGTGGCGCGGCGGTCCACCGCCGGCGACACCGGCGCCGCAGTGGCGACCGGGGGAGCGGGAGCGGAGGGGACGGGCCCGGCCCTGCGGTCACGGCTCGCGGCCCTCACCGAGGACGAACGGCACCGAGCCGTTCTCGACCTCGTTCGCACCCACGCGGCCACGGCACTGGGGCACGCCACAGCGGCGGGCGTGGAGGCGGCACGGCCCTTCAAGGACGTCGGCTTCGACTCGCTGACCGCGATCGAACTGCGCAACTTGCTGGGCCGGGAGACGGGACTGCGGCTGCCGGCCACCCTGATCTTCGACCACCCGACCCCGGGCGCCCTGGCGGCACACCTGGCGGCCGAACTCGCCTCGGCACGCGCCGCGTCCCCCGTCGAGGACGGTCTGCGCGGTCTCGACGCCCTCGAATCGGCGCTCACCGGACTCGCCGAGGACGACCCGGAGCGCGGCCTCATCCAGACCCGGCTGCGCAAGCTGCTCGCCCAGTGCGAAGGGGACGGAACAGGCAGCGCGGACGCCGCGCTCACCCTGGCCGACAAACTCGACCAGGCCAGCGACGACGACCTCTTCCAGTTCATCGACGAGGAACTCTGATCCCTACCGCCCATTCCTGACCGACCACTTCACTGCACTGCACTGCACATCACTGAAACGAACGCTGTTCGGCGTGGAACGCGGAACACGGAGGGGGAAAGCGTGGGTACGGCAAACGAAGAGAAGCTTCGCGCCTACCTCAAGCGTGTCACCGGCGACCTGCACCAGGCCCGGCAGCGTTTGCGGGAACTGGAGGACGCCGACGCGGAGCCCATCGCGATCACCGCGATGAGCTGCCGCTACCCCGGCGGAGTCGCCGGCCCCGAGGACCTCTGGAACCTCGTCGCGACCGGCACCGACGCGGTGTCCGCGTTCCCCACCAACCGCGGCTGGGACCTCGACTCCCTCTACGACGCCGACCCCGAGAGCAAGGGCAGGACCTACGCCCGAGAAGGCGGATTCCTCCACGACCTCGACCAGTTCGACGCGGAATTCTTCGGGATCTCGCCGCGTGAAGCGCTGGCGATGGACCCCCAGCAGCGGCTGCTGCTGGAAACGTCCTGGGAGGTGTTCGAGCGGGCGGGCATCGACCCGAATGCGGTGCGCGGCAGCCGTACCGGCGTCTTCGCGGGCGTCATGTACGACGACTACGGCGCGGCACGCATTTACGGCGGCACTGCGGCCGAATTCGAGGGTTACCTCATCAACGGCAGCGCGGGCAGCATCGCCTCGGGCCGAGTGGCCTACACCCTGGGCCTGGAGGGCCCGGCGGTGACGGTGGACACGGCGTGCTCGTCCTCGCTGGTCGCCCTGCACCTGGCGGTACAGGCGCTGCGGTCGGGCGAGTGCACCATGGCCCTGGCCGGCGGCGTCACCGCCATCGCCACCCCGAGCCTCTTCGTGGAGTTCAGCCGGCAGCGGGGGCTGTCCCCGGACAGCCGCTGCAAGTCCTTCTCCGACGACGCGGACGGCACCGGCTGGGCCGAGGGCGTGGGCATGCTGCTGCTGGAGCGGCTGTCGGACGCGCGGCGCAATGGGCATCCGGTGCTGGCGGTGGTGCGCGGGTCTGCGGTCAACCAGGACGGTGCCAGCAACGGCCTCACCGCCCCCAATGGACCTGCTCAGCAGCGGGTCATCCGGGCGGCGCTCGCGAACGCGCGGCTCTCGGCGTCGGACGTCGATGCCGTCGAGGCGCACGGTACGGGGACGACGCTCGGGGATCCGATCGAGGCGCAGGCGCTGATCGCGGCCTATGGGCAGGAGCGGGAGTCGGATCGGCCGTTGTGGCTGGGGTCGTTGAAGTCGAACATCGGGCATGCGCA
>NZ_JBEXQG010000140.1:0-8233 GCF_040612485.1 Streptomyces sp. NPDC006385 | reverse complement strand
ACGAAGAACGTACAGAAGGATCGGGCGGAGGGGGTGTACCGCGAGGATCCCTACGCGTACGACGTGTTTACGCCAAGGATGCCAGGAGCCGCGGGTCGCCTGGTCGGGTCTCCGGGCGGTCAGGTCCCCGGTCTTCGTCCTGCGCGGGGCTCGCTGACAGTGACGAGGGCTAAGGTGTGGTTCTGACACACCGGTGACATCTTGGGGAAGCCCGTGCGTGAATACCTGCTGACGCTCTGCATCACGGCCGCGGTGACGTGTCTGCTCACAGGGCCGGTACGCAAGTTCGCGATCGTGGCCGGAGCGATGCCGGAGATCCGGGCGCGCGACGTGCACCGGGAACCCACCCCGCGGCTCGGCGGGATCGCCATGTTCTTCGGCCTGTGCGCGGGTCTGCTGGTCGCCGACCATCTCACCAACCTCAACGAGGTCTTCGAGAAGTCCAACGAGCCGCGCGCGTTGCTCTCCGGTGCCGCGCTGATCTGGCTGATCGGTGTCCTGGACGACAAGTTCGAGATCGACGCGTTGATCAAGCTGAGCGGCCAGATGATCGCCGCCGGCGTGATGGTCATGCAAGGGCTGACGATCCTGTGGCTGCCCGTCCCGGGCGTCGGCACGGTCGCGCTGACCCAATGGCAGGGCACCCTGCTGACGGTGGCGCTGGTCGTCATCACCATCAACGCGGTCAATTTCGTGGACGGCCTCGACGGCCTCGCAGCCGGCATGGTGTGCATCGCGTCGGCCGCGTTCTTCATGTACGCCTACCGCATCTGGTACTCGTACGGCATCGAGGCCGCCGCCCCCGCGACGTTGTTCGCGGCCATCCTGATGGGCATGTGCCTGGGCTTCCTGCCGCACAACATGCACCCCGCGCGGATCTTCATGGGCGACTCGGGCTCGATGCTGATCGGGCTGGTGCTGGCCGCGGGCGCGATCTCCATCACGGGGCAGGTCGACCCGGACAACTTGTTCGGCGGATCCGAGCGCAGCGCCGTCCACCAGATGGTGCCGGTCTACATCCCGCTGCTGATGCCGCTGACGATCATCGCGATCCCGGCCGCCGACCTGGTGCTGGCGATCGTGCGCCGCACCTGGCGGGGCCAGTCCCCGTTCGCCGCCGACCGGGGCCACCTGCACCACCGCCTCCTGGAGATCGGCCACTCGCACAGCCGCGCGGTGCTGATCATGTACTTCTGGTCGGCGCTGATCGCCTTCGGCGCGCTCGCCTACTCGGTGAACTCGGCGTCCATGTGGATCGTGCTGGGCGTGGTGTTCCTCAGCGCGATCGGTCTCGTCCTGCTTCTGCTGCCCCGCTTCACTCCGCGCGCCCCGAGGTGGGCCCAGCGCTTCGTGCCGCCGCGCTACCGCCGTCGCCGGGCCGTCGCACCGGCCGCGTCGGTGATTCGGACCACCGCTGGGGGAGGGGCTTCAGCAACGGGCGGGACCGGTGACGGCCGTGAGGCCGAGGAGCGCGGCATGCCGGTCGCGGCCGGTGTGGCTTCGGCCAACGGAGCGACCGCCATCGGCGCCCGTTCGCATACGTCGCGCTGACGCAAAGCGAGGGCATTTGATTTCCGGATACCGCTGGGCCGCCCTTGCGTGACATTATGCGCCGCCACTATGTTGAGGCGGTGGCTACTCAAATAATGTCCTCGCCGGAAATACTCTCCTATGTGCGTGACCTCTCCCTGCGGGACGACGAGATATTGCGCGGCCTGCGCGAGCTGACCAGTGAACTGCCCGGGGGGCAGGCCATGCAGGTCATGGCCGAGGAAGGACAGTTGCTCGGTTTCCTGGTCGGCCTGACGGGTGCCCATCAGGTGCTGGAGATCGGCACGTTCACCGGGTACAGCACGCTGTGCATGGCCCGCAACCTCGCTCCCGGTGGACGCGTGCTCACCTGCGACATCAGCGACAAATGGCCCGGCATCGCTCAGGAGTACTGGGCGAAGGCGGGCGTGTCGGACTGCATCGACGTTCGTATCGGGAATGCCGCCGAAACCCTTGCCGACCTGCTCGACGATGAAAAAGCGGGCGCCTTTGACCTCGCCTTCATCGACGCGGACAAGGCGAATTACCGCCGCTATTATGAATTGTCGCTTGAGTTGGTGAGGCCGGGCGGACTCGTCATCCTCGACAACACTCTTTTTTTTGGCCGGGTCATCGACGCGGAAGCCCAGGATCCCGACACGGTCGCGATCCGCGAGCTGAATTCCTTCCTGCGCGACGACCATCGGGTGGAGATATCACTCCTCCCGATGGCCGATGGCATCACTCTGGTACGCAAGAAAGCATGCTGAGCACGCCGGTCAGTGCACCGGACCGGCGGCGGCCACACGGTGATCCGCGGCCAGGTCCGGTGCACTGATCCGGATCGTCGCGTGCGGCTCACGAGGCGTCGGCACCAGGTGCAGGCGTCGCAGATCGTCCGCTCCCGTGTCGGGCAGCGCGTCCTGGCACGCACAGGACTCCTCGCCGAGACCGGCGAACCGGTAGGCGATCTCCATCATGCGGTTGCGTTCCGTAGGCCGAAAGTCGGCCGCCAGGTGGGCGCCCGCCCGGGCCGCCTGGTCGATCAGCCAGTTCAGGATCGCCGCACCCGCCCCGAACGACACCACACGGCAGGATGTCGCCAGCAACTTGATGTGCCAGACACCCGGCCGCGTCCGCAGCAGCATCACCCCGACCGCGCCGTGCGGACCGAAACGGTCGGCCATGGTCGTCACCAGCACCTCGTGCCCGGGATCGGCCAGCAGCTCGCGCAGCGCCGCGTCGGAGTAGTGGACGCCCGTCGCGTTCATCTGGCTCGTGCGTAGCGTGAGCTCCTCCACGCGCGACAGCTGCTCCTCGGTCGCCCGGCCGATGCGCATCTGAAGTTCCAGCGAGCGCAGGAACTCCTCGGTCGGCCCGCGGAAAGCGGCCTGCTCCTCCTCACGCCGGAAGCCGGCCTGGTACATCTGGCGGCGCCGCCGCGCGTCCACGGTGACGTTGCGCGGACTGAACTCCGGCAGATCCGCCAGCGCCGACAACTGGTCGGCGGCGTAGCAACGGACCTCCGGCAGGTGGAAGGAGACCTCGGCCCGCTCGGCGGGCTGGTCGTCCACGAACGCGATGCTGCCGTGCGCGAACTTCAGCCGCTCCGCGATGTCCCGCACCGAGTCCGACTTCGGCCCCCACCCGATCCGCGGCAGCACGAAGTACTCGGCAAGGCCCAGCTCCTCCAGCTTGGCCCAGGCCAGGTCGTGGTCGTTCTTGCTGGCCACCGACTGGAGAATGCCCCGGGAGTCCAGCTCGATGATCAGCTCCCGCACGCCGTCCGGCGTCCGCACCTCGTCGCCCTCCGACAGCGTGCCCTGCCAGAGCGTGTTGTCCAGGTCCCAGACCAGGCACTTCACCGTGGTCGGCACTTTAGACATGCAGATCCTCCAGGATGGTCACCGCGCCGTCGCCACGGCGTGCTGCGCCAGAATCAACTGGCAGATTTCGTTGCTGCCTTCGATGATCTCCATCAGCTTCGCGTCCCGGTACGCGCGCGCCACGACATGACCGTCCCGCGCCCCGGCCGACGCCAGCACCTGCACGGCCGCCGCGGCACCGCGGGCCGCGTGCCCGGCGCTGACGTGCTTGGCCAGCACGGTCGCCACGACCTGATCCGGAGAACCGGCGTCCCAGCAGGCGCTGGCATGCGCGCATGCCTGGGCCGCGATCTGCTCGGCCGTGTACAGGTCGGCGAGGTGCCCCGCCACCAGCTGGTGCTCGTGCAACGGCCTGCCGAACTGCACCCGCGAGGCGGCGTGCCGCGCCGCGGCGTTCCGGCAGGCGCGCAGGATGCCCACACATCCCCAGGCCACCGAGATACGGCCGTAGGCGAGAGCGGTGGTCACCAGCAGCGGCAGCGGCATGCCCGGGGTGCCGAGCAGACTGGACAGCGGCAGCCGCACGGAGTCGAAACGCACGTTCGCGTGCCCGGCCGCGCGGCAGCCCAGCGGGTCGGCGACCCGCTCCACATGCACGCCGGGCGCCGAGGCGGGCACCACGACAACCGCCGCACCGCCCTCGCACTGCCCGAACACGACCAGCAGGTCGGCGTAGTGGGCAGCGGTCATCCACACCTTGTGGCCGGTGACCACGACGGAGTCGCCCGACACCTCGATCTTGGTGGTCATGGCGGTCACGTCGGAGCCGGCGCCGCTCTCGCTGAAGCCGACCGCGGCCAGCCGGCCGCCGACCAGCTCCGGCAGCAGCGCGGCCGACTGGTCGGGGTTCGCCAGACGCTGGATCGTCCACGCGGCCATGCCTTGCGAGGTCATGACACTCCGCAGCGAGCTGCACAGACTGCCCGCGTACGCCGTCAGCTCACCGTTGTCCCGGCTGCTGAGGCCGAGTCCGCCCAGCTCACCGGCGACCTGTGCGCACAGCAGCCCCCGCTCCGCGATGGTGCGCAGCACCTCCAGGGGGATCTCGCCGGACAGATCCCACTCCTCGGCCCGCCCGTCGACGAGGGAGTCGAGGAGGGCGAACCCGTCGGCGAGCCGGTCGCCGGGAGCGGGGTCGCCGACGTGTCGGTCAGGCATGGCCGACCGAGGCCGACGCGGCCCGCAGCCGCAGCACCAGCTCCGTCATGCGCTGCACGGTCCGGAAGTTGTCCAGCTTGAGATCCGCGCCCACGATGGCGACCTGGTAGGTCTGTTCGATGTGGACGACCAGCTCCATGGCGAACATGGAGGAAACCAGACCGGAGGCGAACATGTCCTGGTCCGGCGTCAGCGAGGTCCTGGTCTTGGCCTCCAGGAAGCCCAGCAGCTCCCGCTCGACGGACTCGGCGCTCAACTCGGCTCCCTGCGGGGTCGGTTCAGTGCTCACCGCAATACCTTTCGGCTTTCAGAGTGACTTTCAGGGGTCTTCGACTCGGGATGCGCGCGTGTTTCAGTACGCGTAGAAGCCCCGGCCGGACTTGCGGCCGAGGTCACCCTGGCGGACCTTCTCCAGCAGCAGGTCGGCGGGCTTGCAGGAGGGGTCGCCGGTGCGTTCGTGGAGAACCTGGAGGGAGTCGGCCAGGTTGTCCAGGCCGATCAGGTCGGCGGTGCGCAGCGGGCCGGTCGGGTGCCCGAGGCAGCCCTCCATCAGCTCGTCCACCGCCTCCGCCGTCGCGGTGCCCTCGCCGACGATCCGCGCCGCGGCGTTGATCATCGGATGC
This sequence comes from Streptomyces sp. NPDC006385, assembly GCF_040612485.1. Taxonomy (NCBI): domain Bacteria; kingdom Bacillati; phylum Actinomycetota; class Actinomycetes; order Kitasatosporales; family Streptomycetaceae; genus Streptomyces; species Streptomyces sp. NPDC006385. Next base: position 3,036 of record NZ_JBEXQG010000140.1, on the reverse strand, counting down.
AGCAGCCGGCTCGTGACGAAGCCCGGCGCGTCCCGCACGATGACCGCCTTGCGGTTCAGCGCGGACAGTAGCTCGACCACGGCCGCCACGGCGGCGTCACCGGTCTGCGGGCCCCGGCTGACCTCGACCATCTTGATCAGGTACGACGGGTTCATGAAATGCGTGCCGAGCAGTTCCTCGGGCCGGTCCACCGACCGGGCCAGCTCGGCGATGGGGATGCCGGACGTGTTGGAGATCAGCGGTGTCCCGGGTCGTACGGTCGCCGAGACCTCGGCCAGCACCTTGGCCTTCTCCGCCGGCAGCTCCACGATCGCCTCGATCACTGCGGTCGCGTCCGCCACGTCCGCCAGGGTCACGCTGGTCGTCAGCTCGCCGGGCGCCGTGCCCGCGGGCAGCGCGCCCATGAGCTGGGCGTGCCGCAGCTGCTGCTCGATCCTGATGCGCGCCGCGCTCAGTGTCGTGTCGTCGACGTCGACCAGGACGACGGGGATGCCGTGTCCGAGCACCAGGGCAGCGATCCCCGAGCCCATCACCCCCGCACCAACGATGGCGACTTGACGGACTGTTGGTTCACTCATCGTGCCGGACACACTCCTTCACGCTCACCGGGCCGGCTCGCTACGGCTGTCAGGGACGGGGCATGCACATGTGCGCGAGCCACGGTCGCGGTCGTCACCGGCAGGTGGCGGACGGCGATGGGCTTCCTGCACTAGTACGGGACAGACGGGCGTTCACGGGGAGGAAGAGGCTCCGAAGCGGGCCGAACTCCAGGGAGGCCCCCTGGGACCCAGTGCCATTCCACAACTCGGCAGCTGGGCCAGCCTGGTGACACGTGGTCATAAGCGCACCAGGACTTCCCCCTTGATCGTTCACTGCAACCTAACACGCGGTCCGAGGCAGGGGGAAGGACGGCCGGGCGCGCGTTCTTTGGAGTGAACTCGCAATGTCAGTCAGCCCGCCGCATGTAGGCGTGAGATAGGACACAGTTCGCAGGTGCAGCAGCCTAGTTGGCGGCAATGGCGGTGGCGGACCACGCCGTCAGCGGCGCCGAAGAGTCCATCGGCCATCAACGCGTTGCGGCCAAAAAATTTCCTTGACTCCGGATCGCCTGAGCGGGTTAGGCTGCAAACGGCTTGCACGATGGACATCGAGTACCCGAAGTGCGCAGTCGTCCTCCAGGCCAGAGGGGCAGCGCGGGTGCAATGTCCGCTTTCCATGCTAGACGGGGGATCTTCACAGTATGTCGGTCGACATGCGCGCCTTAACTGATGATTACATTGCCATCATCGGTACTTCATGCCGTTTTCCGGGCGTGTCCAGTGCGGCCGAATTCTGGGAGTTACTGAAGGATGGACGGTCTGTCGTTCCCGGGAAACTGGAACGGGTCGACGAATTCGATCCGAGTTTCTTCGGAGTCTCCCCGCGCGAGGCCGCCGCGATGGACCCGCAGCAGCGTCTCGCGCTGGAATTGGCGTGGGAAGCGCTCGAGGATTCCGGCATCGCTCCGCTGAGCCTTCAAGGCCGCTCGGCCGGCGTGTTCGTCGGCGCCATGTGGGACGACTACGCGATGCTCACCCATCGCCAGGCACCCGCCGCCGTGGGCCAGCACGCCATGACCGGCCTGGCCCGCAGCATCATCGCCAACCGCGTCTCCTACGCCCTTGGCCTGCGCGGACCCAGCATCACCGTCGACACCGGCCAGTCCTCCTCCCTCGTCGCCGTGCACCAGGCCGCCCAGGCACTGCGCACCGGAGAGTGCACCCTCGCCCTTGCCGGCGGCGTCAACCTCGCCCTCGCCCCCGAGAGCGCCGAACGCTCGGAGAAGTTCGGCGGACTTTCCCCCGACGGGGAGTGTCGGACCTTCGATGCACAGGCCAACGGATATGTCCGCGGAGAGGGTGGCGGAATCGTCGTCCTCAAGCGACTCTCCGACGCCCTCGCCGACCGCGACCGCATCCTTTGTGTCATTCGCGGCAGCGCGGTGAACAACGACGGAGGCGGACCGGGACTCACCGTGCCGCACCAGGCGGCACAGGAAGAAGTCATCGGTCTCGCATGCGCACGCGCCGGCATTGACCCCGCCGCCGTTCAGTATGTCGAACTTCACGGAACCGGCACCCGCGTGGGCGACCGGATCGAAGCGGCGGCACTCGGAACCGCTTTCGGCCGCGAGCGCCCGAGCGGTAATCCGCTGCGCATCGGATCGGTGAAGACCAATCTCGGACATCTGGAAGGCGCTGCCGGTGTCGCCGGGCTCATAAAGGCCGTTCTGTCAATCAGGTACAGACTTATTCCGGCAAGCCTCAACTTCACGGAACCCCCGGCCGACATCCCACTGAATTCGCTCCGGCTACGGGTTCAGACCGAGTTGGGGCCCTGGCCCCGGGAAGCCGATTCGCTCGTTGCGGGTGTGTCGTCTTTCGGTATGGGCGGCACGAATGCGCATGTGATTGTGGAGGAGGCTCCGGAGGGTTCGGGGTTGGTGGCTGAGGGTGCGGGTGTGGCGCCTTCGGTGGTGCCTTCGGTGGTGCCGTGGGTGGTGTCCGGGCGTGGGGTGGGGGCGTTGCGGGCGCAGGCCGGGCGGTTGCTGTCCCATGTCGGCGGGGGTGTCTCGCTGGTGGATGTGGGCTGGTCGTTGGCGGGGCGGGCGGCTTTGGAGGACCGGGCCGTGGTGGTCGGGTCCTCGGGTGAGGAGTTGGTGGCCGGGCTGGAGGCGTTGGCGCGGGGTGAGTCGGCTCCGGGGCTGATCGCGGGTGGTGCGGTTGGTGGCCGGCTGGCGGTGTTGTTCTCCGGTCAGGGCTCGCAACGGCTCGGTATGGGCCGGGAGTTGTATGAGCGTTTCCCTGTGTTCGCCGAGGCTTTCGATGCCGCGTGTGTGGCTTTGGATGCGGAGCTGGGTGCTGGTGTCGGCGTCCGGGGTGTTGTGTTCGGTTCGGAGGCTGGTCTGCTGGATCGGACGGTGTTCACGCAGGCGGCGCTGTTCGCCGTTGAGGTGGCCTTGTTCCGGCTGGTGGAGTCTTTGGGTGTGCGTCCGGA
>NZ_JBEXQG010000139.1:0-8706 GCF_040612485.1 Streptomyces sp. NPDC006385 | reverse complement strand
GTGGGTCCACGGCGTGGACGTCGACTGGGCCCAGGCCTTCACCGGCACCGGCGCCCACCACACCGACCTGCCCACCTACGCCTTCCAGCACCGCCGATACTGGCTCGACGCCCCCGCCGCCGAGGCCGCGCCCGCCCCCACCCCCGTCCTCGATGACGCGGATGCCCGCTTCTGGGAGGCGGTCGAGAGCGGGGACCTGGAGTCGCTGGCGTCGACGCTGGACGTCGAGGGCGAGGCGGAGCAGTCGTCGCTGGGCAGCGTGCTGCCTGCGCTGTCGGCGTGGCGGCAACAGCGTCGTACGCGGTCCACGCTGGACCGTTGGCGCTACCGCCTTGACTGGAAGCGGATTGCGGAGCGACCGGACGGGAACGCCCGGCCGGGTACCTGGCTGCTGGTCGTTCCGGCAGAGGCCGGCGACGACGCCTGGGCCGTGGCGGCCGGCAAGGCGCTGACCGACGGCGGCGCGACCGTGCTCCCGCTCGCCTGGACCGCGGCGGACGGCGACCGGGAGCAACTTGCCCGTCGTATCAGGGAGATCGGCGCCTTCGACGGCGTACTGTCCCTGCTCGCCCTCGATGAGGCCCCGCATCCGCGGCACCCGGAGGTCCCGCTGGGGCTCGCCGGGACGCTGCAGCTCGTGCAGGCGCTGGGCGACGCCGGTGTGGACGTGCCGCTGTGGCTGGCGACGCGGGGCGCGGTGTCCACCGGCGGCGCGGACCCGACGGTCGTGCGGGAGGCGCAGGCGCAGGTCTGGGGTCTGGGGCGGGTCGTCGGCCTGGAGCATCCGCAGCGGTGGGGCGGTCTGGTCGACCTTCCCGAGGCGCCGGAGGAGCGTGCGCTGGCGCGGTTGCGGGGTGTGCTGGCGGCTCACACGGCCGGGGCCGAGGACCAGCTCGCGCTGCGTGCGGAGGGCGTGTTCGCGCTCCGGTTGCGGCGCGCGCCGGTCGCGCAGAGCCCCGCTGTACGGGAGTGGAAGCCGCAGGGTACGGTCCTGATCACCGGGGGAACCGGTGCGCTGGGCAGGCGAGTTGCCCGTCGGCTGGCGCACCGAGGAGCCCAGCATCTCGTTCTGGTCAGCCGTCGCGGCGTGCAGGCGCCGGGTGCCGAGGAGCTCCGTGCGGAGCTGACCGGGCTTGGCGTCCGGGCGACGGTCGCGGCCTGTGATGTCACGGACCGCGCGGCGCTGGCGGGGCTCTTGGAGAGGCTGCGGGCCGACGGGTCGCCGGTGCGCACCGTGGTGCACACGGCGGGTGCGGCACCGTACGCGAGCCTCGCGGAGACGGATCTCACCATGCTGTCCGAGGTGGCGTCGGGGAAGGTGACCGGCGCCGTCCACCTGGACGAGTTGCTGGCGGACGACGAACTGGACGCCTTCGTTCTGTTCTCGTCGAGCGCCGGCGTGTGGGGCGCGGGGGGCCAGGGTGCGTACGCGGCGGCCAACGCGCACCTGGACGCACTGGCGCAGCGGCGCCGTTCCCTCGGACGCCCGGCGACCTCGGTGGCCTGGGGTGCGTGGGCGGAGTCGGGGATGTTGACGGACAACGGGGCTGAGGAGCACATGAGTCGGCTCGGAGTGCTGGCGATGGACCCGGAGCTGGCTCTGGAGGCGTTCCAGCTGGCTCTGGACCACGACGAGAGCGGCACGGTGGTCGCGGACGTGGACTGGGCGCGGTTCGCGCCCGGTTTCGCCGCGGCCCGGCCCCGGCCCCTGCTGGACGACGTGCCGGAGGCCCGGCAGGCGCTGCTCGACAGCGCCCCGGACGATCCCGCGGCGGAGGACGGCGATGCCGGCGTCGGCGCGTCCCTGGCGGACCGGCTCGCGCCGTTGACGGCGACCGAGCGGGACCGCACCCTCCTGGACCTGGTGCGCTCCCAGGCCGCGGCGGTGTTGCGGCATGACGGCGTGGACGGCGTCGGGGAGGACCAGGCTTTCAAGGAGCTGGGCTTCGACTCGCTGACCGCTGTGGAGCTGCGCAACCGGCTGCAGAGGGCGACCGGGCTGCGGCTGTCCACCGGGCTGGTCTTCGACCACCCGACCCCCGTTGACCTGGCCGCCCACCTGCGGGATCGGCTGGTCGGCCCGGAGGGCGACGGCGCCGGGTCGGCGATCGCGGAGCTGGACCGGCTGGAGGCCGCGATGTTCTCGCTGTCTCCGGCGGACGAGGACCTGCGGACCACGATCACCTCGCGGCTGGAGGTGCTGCTGTCGCGGCTGGGCGGCTCAGCGGAGAGCGCACCGGCCGCCGGCGCGGCGGACGCCGATGTCGAGGAACGGCTCGGCGCGGCGAGCGACAACGAGATATTCGACTTCATCAACCGGGAGTTCGGTAAGTCATGACGGCGAATGAGGAAAAGCTCCGCGAATATCTCAAGTGGGTCACCGCCGACCTGCACAAGACGCGCACCCGTCTGCAGGAGCACGAGGACGCCGAGCGCGAGCCGATCGCGATCGTGGCCGTCAACTGCCGTTTCGGCGGGGCCGACTCGCCGGAGGAGCTGTGGCGGCTGCTCGTGGACGGCGTCGACACCGTGGCCGCGTTCCCCGACGACCGCGGCTGGGACATCGACAGCCTCTACGACCCCGAGGGCACGTCGGGGCGGCCGGGCACCACGTACGTCAACGAAGGCAGCTTCGTGCGCGGGGCCACCGACTTCGACGCGGGCTTCTTCGGGATCGCGCCGCGCGAGGCGCTGGCGATGGACCCGCAACAGCGGCTGTTCCTGGAGGCCTGCTGGGGGCTGATCGAGCGGGCCGGCATCGACCCATCGTCGCTCAAGGGCAGCCAGACGGGTGTCTTCGTCGGCGGCGCCCCCTCCCACTACGGGCCGTCCGCGGGGAATGTCACCGACGACGTCGCCGGGTACGTCGTCACCGGCGGCTCCGGTGCGGTGCTCTCCGGCCGGCTGTCGTACTTCCTGGGCCTGGAAGGGCCGGCGGTGACGGTGGACACGGCGTGCTCCTCGTCACTGGTCGCCTTGCACGAGGCCGTGCACGCGCTGCGCCGCCGGGAGTGCTCGCTGGCCGTCGCCGGTGGTGTCGCGGTCATGTCCACGCCGGTCGCGTTCATGGAGTTCAGCCGCCAGCGGGGCCTCGCCGCGGACGGACGCTCCAAGGCGTTCTCCGACGCCGCCGACGGCATGGGCTGGGGCGAGGGCGTGGGCGTCCTGCTGCTGGAGCGGCTGTCCGACGCGCGGCGCAACGGCCACCCCGTGCTGGCGGTCGTACGCGGCTCGGCGGTCAACCAGGACGGTGCCAGCAACGGCCTCACCGCCCCCAACGGCCCCTCCCAGCAGCGGGTCATCCGCGCCGCCCTCACCAACGCGCGGATCTCCCCGGCGGACGTCGACGCCGTCGAGGCCCACGGCACCGGCACGACCCTCGGCGACCCCATCGAGGCCGAGGCGCTGCTGGCCACTTACGGGCAGGTGCGTCCCCAGGGGCGGCCGCTGCTGCTCGGCTCGCTGAAGTCGAACATCGGGCACACGCAGGCCGCCGCCGGTGTCGCGGGTGTGATCAAGATGGTCCTCGCGATGCAGCACGGTGTGCTGCCCCGGACCCTGCACGTCACCGAGCCGTCGACCAAGGTCGACTGGTCGGCAGGGGAGGTGGAGCTGCTGACGGAGACCCGTGCGTGGCCGCCGACCGAGGACCGTCCGCGTCGCGCGGGTGTCTCCTCCTTCGGCGTCAGCGGGACCAACGCGCACGTCATCCTGGAAGAGGCACCGCAGGACGAGACCGAGGCCGAGCCGGAGCCGGCCGGGACCGCGGGGCCGACAGTGCTGCCCACCGTCCCCTGGGTGCTCTCCGCCCGGGGCGCCGACGCCCTGCGCGCCCAGGCCGCCCGCCTGCTCACCCGCGTCGAGGGCGGCGAGGAGCCGGCTCCGGTCGACGTCGGCTGGTCACTGGCCACCGGCCGCGCCACCCTGGACGACCGTGCCGTGGTGACCGGCTCGACGGCCACCCAGCTCGTCGATGGCCTGCGGGCACTGGCGCGCGGTGAGGAAGCCGACGGCGTCTTGACCGGCCCTGCCTCGCCCGGCGGCGCCGGTCGCGTGGTGTTCGTCTTTCCCGGCCAGGGCTCGCAGTGGGCCGGCATGGCACGGGACTTGTGGGAGTCCTCGCCCGTCTTCGCGGCCCGCATGGACGAGTGCGAACGCCTCCTGCGCGAACTGGTCGACTGGTCGCTGCGCGACGTGCTCGGCGACGAGGAGGCGCTCGCCCGCGTAGACGTCGTCCAGCCCGCCCTCTTCGCGATGATGGTCTCCCTGGCCGAGGTGTGGCGCTCCTACGGCGTCGAACCGGCGGCCGTCGTCGGACATTCGCAGGGCGAGGTGGCCGCCGCCTGCGTGGCCGGCGTGCTCTCCCTCCCGGACGCGATCCGGGTGGTCGCCCTGCGCAGCCGCGCCCTGCGGGCCCTCGCGGGCACCGGCGGCATGCTGTCGATCGTCGCCTCCGAGGAGTGGGTGCGCGAGCGGACCGAGCCGTTCGGCGAGCGCGTTTCGATCGCCGCGGTCAACGGCCCCAACACCGTGGTCGTCTCCGGCGACCCGGACGCCCTGCGCGAGCTCGGCATGGTCCTCGCCCAGGCCGGCGTCATGCGGTGGAACGTCCCCGGAGTCGACTTCTCCGCGCACTCCGCCCACGTCGAGCGGCTGGAGCCGGAGCTGGCCGAGATCCTCGCCGGGGTCGAGCAGCACCCTGCCGAGGTGCCGTTCTACTCCACCGTGACCGCCGGGCCGCTCGACACCGGCGAGCTGGACGCCGGCTACTGGTACCGCAACCTGCGCGCCCCGGTCCGCTTCGAGGAGACCGTACGCGCCCTGGACGCCGCCGGACACGACGTATACGTCGAGGTCAGCCCCCATCCCATCCTCACCATGGGCGTGCTGGAGACCCTGGAGAGCCGCGACCGCGCCATCACCCCGGCCGTCGTGAGCACCCTGCGCCGCGACGACGGCGGCATCGACCGCGTGCTCACCTCCCTTGCCGAGGTGTGGGTCCAGGGCGCGCACGTCGACTGGGAGCGCGTCTTCACCGGCACCGGCGCCACCCGCGTGGACCTTCCCACCTACGCCTTCCAACGCCGTCGCTACTGGCTGGACGACACCACCGGCGCGACCGGAGCACAGACCCGACTCGGCCTCACGGCCGTCGAACACCCGCTGCTCGGGGCGGCGTTGGACCTGCCCGACGCCACCGGTGTGGTCCTCACCGGCCGGCTGTCCCTGCGCACCCAGCCCTGGCTCGCCGAGCACGCCGTCGACGACGTCATTCTCCTGCCCGGCGCCGCCTTCGTGGAACTGGCCGCCCGGGCCGGTGACGAGGTCGGCTGCGACCTCCTGGAGGAACTCACTCTCCAGGCCCCGCTGATCCTGCCCGCGACGGCCGGAGTCGGACTGCGCGTCACCGTCGGCGCGGCCGACGACTCCGGACGACGCGAACTGAGCATCCACTCCCGCCCGGACGGCACACGGGACGCCCCCGAGGACGGCGCGGTGTGGACCGGCCACGCCACCGGCGTCCTGGCCGCGGGCGCCGAACGGCCCGACCGGGACCTGACCGCCTGGCCCCCGGCCGGCGCCACCCCGGTCGACTGCGCCGGCGTCTACGACGACTTCGCCGCCGCCGGATACCACTACGGCCCCCTCTTCCAGTGCCTGCGTGCGGCCTGGCGACGCGGCGACGAGACGTTCGCGGAGGTCGCGCTTCCCCAGGACCGCGCCACCGACGCCGACCACTACGGCCTGCACCCCGCCCTGCTCGACGGCGCCCTGCACGCCGTGGGCCTCGCCGTCCTCGCCCAGGCCGGCCAGGGCGACACCGCACCGCAGCCCCGGCTGCCCTTCGCCTGGCGCGGCGTCACCCTGCACGCCACCGGCGCGGCGGCCCTGCGTGTAGCCGTCACCCCCACGGACGGCACCGACGCCGTCACCCTCACCTTGGCCGACGGCACCGGCCGCCCCGTGGCCACCGTCGACAGCCTCGTCATGCGCCCGGTCGACACCGAGCAGCTACGGCGGACCGCGAACGCCCAGGACCTGTCGGACGACTCCCTGTTCCACCTCGTCTGGACCCCCCGCGACCTCCCCACCGTCCCGCAGGAAACCGCCGCCTGGGCCATCGTCGGCGGCGACACACTCGACGCGGCCGACGCCCTCGGCGACACCCCCGGCCTGGCCGTCAAGCCCTTCGCGGACCTGACTTCCCTCGCCGACGGCGACACCCTGCCCCCGTACGTCCTCGCCGACTGCACCTGTGAACAGGGCGAGACGACCACCGTCGTACGCGAGGCGCTGCGCCGCGCCCTGGAGCTGGTGCAGGGCTGGCTGGCGGAGGAGCGGTTCGCGTCGTCGCGGCTGGTGCTGGTCACGCGGGGCGCGGTGGCGGCCGGGCCGGAGGAGCACGTGACCGATCTCGGGGCGGCCGCGGTATGGGGTCTGCTGCGGTCGGCCCAGACGGAGAACCCGGGCCGGTTTGTGCTGGTGGACGTCGACGGTGTCGAGTCCTCGTGGAGCGTGCTGCCGACGGCGCTGGAGTGGGCGGTGGAGCACGACGAGCCGCAGCTGGCGGTGCGCTCCGGCACGGTGAGCGTGCCCCGCATCCAGCCGGCCACGCCGGCCACGGCTCCCGAAGGACCCGCCTGGGGCGAGGGAACTGTCCTGGTCACGGGCGCGACGGGCACGCTGGCTGGTCTGGTGGCACGGCATCTGGTGACGGCTCACGGGGTACGGCGTCTGCTGCTGCTCAGCCGCAGCGGGCCGCAGGCTGCCGGTGCCGCCGAACTCCTCTCCGACTTGGAGGAGTTGGGTGCCGAGGTGTCGCTGGTGGCGTGTGACGTCGCCGATCGTGCCGCCCTGGCGGCGGTAATGGCGGGCATCCCGGCCGCGTACCCGCTGACGGGTGTGGTGCATACGGCGGGCGTGCTGGACGACGGCATCGTGTCGTCCCTGACCGGCGAGCGGCTCGACACCGTGCTACGGCCCAAGCTCGACGGAGCCTGGAACCTGCACGAACTGTCGCGGGACGCTCAGCTGTCGGCCTTCGTGCTGTTCTCATCTGCCTCCGCCTCCTTCGGCAGCCTCGGCCAGGCCAACTACGCGGCGGCCAACGCCTTCCTGGACGCCCTGGCGACGGTCCGGCGGGCCCAGGGCCTGCCGGGCGTGTCCCTGGGCTGGGGATTCTGGGAGCAGGTCACCGGCCTGACCGGCGGACTCACCACGACGGACGTCCGCCGTCTGACCCGCGCCGGGATGAGCCCCCTGCCCACCGCCCAGGCCCTCCAACTCCTCGACACCGCCCAGCGGTCGCCCGCCCCGGCCCTGCTGCCCATCCGGTTCGACCGCCTCAGGCTGAACCGCCCGGCCGACCCGGACGCCGTGCCCGTGATGATGCGCGACCTGGTCCGCGTCCCCGCCCGGCGTGCCGCAGCCGCCGGAACCGGACCGGCGGAGAGCGCATCCACGCTGAAGCGGCGACTGGCCGGGCTGGACGAGTCCGAACGCGGGCGCGCCCTCCTGGAGTTGGTACGCACCCAGGCAGCGGCTATCCTCGGCCACACCACGATGTCCACCATCGAACCCGGGCGCGGATTCGTGGATCTCGGATTCGACTCGCTCATGGCTGTCGAGTTCCGCAACCGGCTGACCACGGCGACCGGCCTGCGCCTGCCCGTAACCCTCATTTTCGACTACCCGAGCCCCGAAGCCCTCGCGGCCCACCTCCACGCCGAGATCCCCCTGCACGCGGACGGCCCTGCGGCACCGTCGCCGGCCGCCGTCTCCGCGGAGCTCGACCGGGTGGAGAAGACCCTGGAAGCCCTCGCCACGGACGAGATCAAGCGCATGGAAATCACGGTGCGCATGAAGTCGTTCCTCGCGAGACTGGGCGACGCCACCGGGACGCGCCCGCCACAGGACATGGACGACGACGACCTCGAATCGGCCAGTGACGACGAATTGTTCAGCGTCCTTGAAAACGAGCTGAGGAAATCCTGAACGAACGAACGACCGGATGAACTGACTGGCCGTTTTCACCAGCATGATTTTCACGGGGAGCTGATGCCGCATGTCCACCGAGGGCCGTAATTCCACCGAGGAAAAACTCCGTTCCTACCTCAAACTGGCCACCGCCGACCTTCGCCAGGCCCGCCGTCGCCTGGAGGAGTTGGAGGCCAAGGACCGTGAACCCATCGCGATCGTCGGCATGGGCTGCCGCTACCCCGGCGGCATCACCGCCCCCGAACACCTCTGGGAACTGGTTGCCGCCGGCGCCGACGCCGTCACCGGCTTCCCGGCCAACCGCGGCTGGGACCTGGACGGCCTGTACGACCCGGACCCGGACCGCAAGGGCAAGAGCTACGTCCGTGAGGGCGGCTTCCTGCACGACGCGGCCGACTTCGACCCCGGGTTCTTCGGCATGTCACCGCGCGAGGCACTCGCCACCGACCCGCAGCAGCGGCTGCTTCTCGAAACCTCCTGGGAGGCCCTGGAACGCGGAGGCATCGACCCGAAGTCCCTGCGCGGCAGCCGGACGGGCGTCTTCGCGGGTGTGATGTACAACGACTACGCCGCCCGCATGCACAATGCACCCGACGGCTTCGAAGGCCAGGTCGGCAACGGCAGCGCGGGCAGTGTCGCCTCGGGCCGGATCTCCTACATCTTCGGGCTGGAGGGCCCGGCGGTGACGGTGGACACGGCGTGCTCGTC
>NZ_JBEXQG010000138.1:0-8949 GCF_040612485.1 Streptomyces sp. NPDC006385 | reverse complement strand
TCGTTCGACATGATCTGCAGACCAGGCCGGGCGAGCTCGGCGCGCATGAGCAGCGCCATCACGCCACCGATCACGAAGAACGCGAACGACGTGACCAAGTAGAGCGTTCCGATCGTCTTGTGGTCGGTGGTGGTCAGCCACTGGACGGCCCTGACGCTCTTGATGTCTCTGATCCTCTTCACGCCCCGCCTGTGTCCGTCCGCCGCCCGGACGTCACACTCACAGGGGGCGACGAGAATCACGGAAACGGGTGTGACGATCCAGCGGGTGCCGGACACGAACGGAACATGAGCAACGACGAGATCTTCGCCGCTGCCTATCGCGAGCACTACTGGGCGGTCAGCCGCTATGTCGCGCGGCGACTGGACGGGCGTATGAGTGAGGTCGAGGAGGTGGTGGCGGAGGTGTTCACCGTCGCCTGGCGGCGCCGGGACGACCTCCCGGCCACCCCGCTGCCCTGGCTGTACGGCGTGGCACGCAACTGCCTGGCGAACGCGGTACGCGGCTACGGGCGCCGTCGGCGACTGGTCGACCGGCTCGGCAACGACGACACGGCGCACCGCCGGCACATCGAGGCCGGCCCCGACGCCGAGTCGCCGGGCGCCTGGGTGCACGAGGCGCTGGCCCGGCTCTCCCCGGCGGACCAGGAGGTGCTGCGCCTGACGGCCTGGGAGGAACTCGGCATCGACGAGATCGCCGTCGTCCTCGGCTGCGGCAGCCGGGCCGCGTCGATGCGGCTGCACCGGGCCCGTCGGCGCCTGAGAGCCGAGATCGACCGACTGAGCCCCGCGACCGCATCGAAGGAACACGGCCATGGCTGACGAACTGGAACTCCTGCGCCGCGCCGACCCGGTGCCGGCCGACGGCCCGCACTTCGGCGACGGCCCGCTGGACCACCGCGCCGAACGGCACCTCGACCGGCTGCTGCGCGACCGCCCCGCCGCACCGCACCGCCGTATCCGACTGGCCTGGGGTCTCGCGGCCTCGGCCGTGGTCGCCGCGCTCGTGTCGGGCCTGCTGTTCACCGGTCAGACCACCGCACCCGCGGTCGCCGCACCCCGCCCGCTGGTCGTGCGGACCGACTCGACCCCCGTGTCCCTGAAGGAGATGGCGCAGCGCGCGCGAGCGGCTGCGGCCGACGGGGCACCGGCACTGCGCAAAGGCACCCACGTGCAGTCGTGGAGCCTCGGCATGAGCGACGACAAGCCGCCGATCACCCTCCCCGAGGAACGCATCGTGCGCTGGCACGCCGACGACAGCCACACGGAGCTCGTGGTGGCGACCGACCCGCGGCATCCGGGCCGGCCGGTCCTCAGGGAGGCGGACGGCGAGCCGCGTCTGGTCGAGGACGGCCACGTCCTCAGCAGGCAGACCTATCCGCCGAGTTGGAGCGACGCCCCGCCCGAGTCGCCGCCGCCGCACGACCCCGCAGGACTGCGCGCCTACCTTCAGCAGGCCCGGTACAGCGACGACCCGATGGACACGGCCGGGCTGCTGGACGCCGTCACGGAGCTGCTGGACCACTGGACGCTCGGCGCCCGCGAGTCCGCCGCGCTCGCCCAACTGCTGGCCGGAACAGAGGGGTTGCGGCCGGTCGGCCAGGTGACGGACCGGTTGGGAAGGCGTGGACAGGCGTACGTGTACGACGCCTCCGTCACCCGGCGGATGCTGATCCTGGACCCCGCCACCGGAACCGTCCTCGGCCTGGAGACCACCTTCACCACGGACCAGCCCGAGTACGGCGTCAAGGCGGGGGACGTCATGGAGTACAGCGCCTGGATGCGCTGACGGCGCACCCCATCCCACCCCCCCCCGCACCGCATCCCCCCGCACCGCGCCCCGGCGCCGGGCGGTGACCCGCGTGGCCTTCCCCGCTGTCGCACCCGTTTCTCAGCCGGGCCACGTCCCCGTCATGCGGCGCGTGGCGGTGGCGCCGGCGCGGTCGACGGCAGCCTTGACGGCGGCGAAGATGGCGCCCTGGACGGTCGCCGCCGCCAGGACCTCCCTCCAGGTGCGGTGCTCGTCGGTGGCGTCCGGAGCGTCCTCGTCGTGGCCGAGCATCTTCCACGCCTGCTTGAAGGCCGCGCCCGCCAGCATGCCGCTGACGGCGCCGAGCGCGAGGCCCACGGGCTTGTAGGCGATCTTGGCGGTGTTCATCGGTGGGCTCCCGCGCGGCGACGGCGTGCCATGAGGACGGCGCCCCCCACCGCGGCCGTCCCGACGAGCAGCGCGCCGCGGTGCTGCCGTGCGGTCCGCAGGCCGCGGTCGGTCCGCTCCCGGATCGGCTCGGGCGTCCTGTCCTGCACCATGTGGCCGGCCCGGGAGGCGGTGTCGCGGACGCGGTGGGCGGCCCGGTCGGCCTTGTCCTGCACCGGCTGCGGCACCTTCTCCCGAACCCGCCGGGCGACCTCGGCGGCCGTGTGGCCGACCCGTTCCCCGGCCTCCTGGGCCTTGTCCTGCGTGCGGGCCCTGACGTCGGCCCGGGAGGCGAGCTCCTCCACGGTCCTGCCCAGTTCCTCGCGGGTGTGCTCGATCTGCTCGCGCAGTTCGTCGGGGCCCTTGCCGGGCGTCGCGCCACCGGTCATCGCTGTGCCCTTTCCTTGATCTCGGCCACGTCGGCCTTCACACTGTCGATGGACCGTTCCGGGGTGGGCGGGGTGGCCTGGCGGACCTTCGTCCTGCCGATCGCCGCCATCACCGCGGCGACGACGAGCAGGGCTCCGGTGATGATCAGTCCGGCGGCCCACACCGGCAGGGGCACGGCGAGGGCCGCGATCGCGGTGGCGACCATCGCCTGCAGGGCGAGGAAGCCGACCAGTCCGGCACTGCCGAACATGCCGCCGCCCATGCCCAGGCGCTTGCCCTTCTGCGTCATCTCGGTCTGGGCCAGTCGCATCTCGGCCCGGACCAGATCGGTCAGCTCCCGGGATGCCTCCTGGACCAGTTCGCCGACCGACGCGTCGGAGCGGGAGCGGTACCGCGGTTCCACAGTGGTCATGAGGGTCACCTTCCCCCCGGTGTCGGGGTTCGCGGATGGGCTGTGACGCCGGGTACCCGGGCGTCGGGCTGCCGTACCGCGCGGCTCGGTCAGGGGCCGCGCAGGCGGCGTCGGTCCTGTTCGTCCCAGGCGCGGGTGTCCCGCGGGGCGGTGTAGGGCTCCTCCTCGGGCGGGTGCCCGCCGGCGATCGCGCGCTGCCGTGCGGCCTCCGCGTCGAACTCCAGGCCGAGCAGGATGGCCAGGTTGCCGACCCACAGCCAGACCAGGAAGACGATCACGCCCGCCATGGTGCCGTAGGTCTTGTTGTACGAGGCGAAGTTGGCGACGTAGAACGCGAAGCCCGCGGAGGCGATCATCCAGATCAGCAGCGCGAGGCAGCTGCCCGGGGTGATCCACTTGAAGCCGCGCACCTTGGCGTTCGGGGTGGCCCAGTACAGGAGCGCGATCATGGTGGTCACCAGGACGGCCAGGACCGGCCACTTGGCGATGGCCCAGACCGTCAGAGCCGTGTCACCTACGCCCAGGGTGGAGCCGACCTGGCTGGCCAGGGCGCCGGTGAAGACGACGATCAGCGCGCTGAGCACGGCCAGCACCATGAGTACGACGGTCACGCCGAGCCGGACCGGCAGGACCTTCCACACCGGGCGCCCCTCGGGTATGTCGTAGACGGCGTTGGCGGTGCGGATGAAGGCCGCGACATAGCCGGAGGCCGACCACACCGCCAGGAGCAGGCCCACCACGGCCATGAGGGAGCCGAGACCGCTGTTGCCCTGCAACTGCTCGACCGCGCGGGTGAGGATGTCCCGGGCCGAGCCCGGCGCGAGCTGGTTGATGTTGTCCAGGACCGCGTTCGTGGCGGACCTGCCGGCCAGCCCGAGCACGGACACCAGCACCAGCAGAGCCGGGAACAGCGACAGCACTCCGTAGTAGGTCAGCGCCGCCGCGCGATCGGTCAGCTCATCGTCCTTGAACTCCCGCAGCGTGCCCTTCAACGCCGCCCCCCACGACCGCTTGGACAGCTCGCTCGGCGTGTCGGGCGCCTTCTCCTCCACCTGCGGATCCGGCCCGAACCGCTCCTGCGAGTCCCGCGCCCCGGCTGCCTCCGGCTCGGTCCGGTCGGGGGCCGACCGGTCGGAGGGCGATTGCGGAGGCGGACTGTGTCGCCCTCGGTGTTCCTTGTGCCTGGGTTTGAGAAGTCGATTCATGGCCCCCGGGTATCCCCGCCTTTCAGAACTCACGCGCGACCGCGCGGACGGGAATCGCAGGCGACCTCTTTGATGCCGTCGCGGTGCGGATTCGGCACGCCGCGCCGACCTGTTCGTCCTCGGGCCTGAGCCGGGCCGATCCCCGCGCACGAGCGCGTCCGCGGCCACCACGCCGAGCAGCGCGCAGAGCTGCGGGAAATCCGGGAGACACCCCGCAGCCCACTTGTTACCGTCGATTCCATGAAGGTCATCAGGCCCACCCACACCGCAGCCGCGCGAGCGACCAGCTCGACGGCTGCCGACGCCTGATCCCCTCCCTCCCGGCGGCCGGAAACGGACCGCCGGTGTGCGCCCCCTCTGCTTCCCAGGTCGCAGCCTGTTCCGCGGCTCGTTCCGGTCTCCATGACCCGAAGGAACACCGCGATGCGCACCACACCGAACACCGACGAGATCCTCCGCACCTTCACCGACTTCTTCCGCGAGCGCGGTCACCAGCTCATCACCGGCGGCACACTCCTGCCGCCGCCTTCCGACCCCGTGCTGTTCACCACCTCGGGCATGCACCCGCTCACGCCCTACCTGGAGGGCCGCCCCCATCCACAGGGGCGTCGCCTGGTCGACGTCCAGCGCTGTCTGCGCACCACCGACCTCGACGAGGTCGGCGACCGCACCCACCTGACGGTATTTCAGATGCTCGGTTCCTGGTCCCTGGGCGACTACGGCCATGAGCAGAGCCTGCGTTGGGGATACGAGCTGCTGCACGACGGATTCGGCATCCCGCGGGAGCTGATGCACGTCAGCGTCTTCGGCGGGGGCGACGAGGTAGGCCCCGACCACCGATCGCTCGGCGTGTGGCAGGAGTTGGGGCTGCCCGTGGAGCCGACCCGCGACGACAACTGGTGGTCCCACGGCCCCGTCGGCCTGTGCGGCCCCGACTCGGAGATCTTCGTCTGGAGCGGCGACCCCGGCACCTCGCCCCAGGGCAGCCCCACCACCGACCCACGGTGGGTCGAGGTGTGGAACCACGTGAGCATGCGCTACCGCCGACTCGAGAACGGCAGCCTCCAACCCCTCCATCAGCCCGGTGTCGACACCGGCATGGGACTGGAACGACTGGTGACCGTCCTCCAGGGCCACGACTGCGTCTACGACAGCGACCTGTTCGAACCCTGGATGAGGCTCCTGCCGCCGCTGTGGAACCTGCAGGAGTCGTCGAGGCGGCTCGTCTGCGACCATCTGCGCTCCGGCATCGTCGTCATCGGCGACGGCGTACGGCCGTCCCACACCGGACGCGGCTACGTGCTGCGCCGGCTGATCCGCCGCGTCCTGACCACACTGTGGCGCGACGATCCCTCCCGCACCCTCTCCGACCTGCCCGAGGAACTCCTCGGACACACGCTGGACCATTTCCGCCAGCCCCGCGGAACCGGCTCCGTGCGCGAGGTGCTGCTGGAGGAGGAACGGCGGTTCGGCAGGCTTCTGGAGCGAGGGCGGCGCGTGCTGGGCGGTCCGCGGTTCGAGGGCCCGCTGAGCGACGAGGACTACCGCTACCTCCACGACACCCACGGGCTGCCGCGCGACCTCGTCACGACGCTGCGCACCTCCTGACCGCCCAGAAGGTCCAGGTCCAGAAGGTCCAGGCCCAGAAGGTCCAGGTCGGCCGCGAGGTGGACCTGGACCCTCGGTGGCTCCCGTGGCGGCTGCCGTCCGCTACTCGTCCCACGCCTCGATCAGGATCTGCCGGGCGATCTTGCCGTCGCGCAGCGTGATCATCGACTCGGACAGGACGCGCACCCCGTCCGCGTACTCGCAGGACTCGCTGTAGGCGGCGTGGTCGCCCTGGACGACACATCCCTCCAGCTTGTGCGTCATGTCACGGCTGTAGACGTCGTCTAGCATCTCGGCGATCTCGCCCCGGCCGTGCAGCACCCTGGGGTGGCTGGGCTGGGAGTTGCGGTTCACGACGCGCAGTTCCGCGTCGTCCGCGTACAGCGACAGCAGCGTGTCCGGGGTCTGCCCTTCGATGCCCCGGCGCAGTGTCTCGGTGTCGAATGACGGGCTCGTGGCGGTGCCCATGGTGACCTCCTTCGAGGCCCGCGGCACGACGAGGAGCGGCCGCGAGGGCCTCTCATGAAGAGACTCCTCCGCCCCGCCGGACTCGGCAAGCGCAGCCGGAGCGCTCCGCCTGATGGGTGAGCCCCGCCGGGCGGCCGTGTCCGGCGGCGGTCCGTCCACGTTCCTGAGGCATGATCTCAACCCCGATTCTCGCAGCCGCCGTTGGCCTCGCGGCAGGCATCACCGGCCTCACCGCGCCGCTGGCGAACCCCGCCCACGCGGACACCCGGAGCGCGGGCGCCCAGCTGAATCCGATCGCCACGCTCGACTCGCTCGCCACGACCGGGATCCCCGAGCAGCACAAGCACCGCGTCCCGAGGGTGTCCCAGCAGCTCGGCCACCTCGACCACATCAAGCACCTGAACCAGCTCCAGGGTCGCCGATAGGTCACCGACCCACAGGAAGGGCCGCCCGGACCGTGCCGGGCGGCCCTTTTCGTGCGCGGAGTGTGACACCTCACCTACCGGGTGGAAGCACCACGCACAGACGCCCCCCGGTGAGCCGCTCGCGTACGGCAGGTGCGTCACCCGGCCGTGGCCAGGAACTGTGTCGCCGCCAGCTCCGCGTAGAGCGGGTCCCGCGCGACGAGTTCGCGGTGCGTGCCCACCGCACGCACCCGGCCCGCGTCCATCACCACGATCCGGTCGGCCATCGTCACCGTCGACAGCCGGTGCGCGACGACCAGGACCGTGGTCGTACGGGCGACGTCGGCGACCGTGTCGCGCAGCGCCGCCTCGTTCACCGCGTCCAGCTGCGAGGTGGCCTCGTCGAGCAGCAGCAGCCGGGGGCGGCGCAGCAGGGCGCGGGCGATGGCGACGCGCTGGCGCTCACCGCCGGACAGCTTGGTGCCGCGGTGCCCGACGAGCGTGTCGAGCCCGTCGGGCAGCCGCGCGACCAGGTCGTCGAGGCGGGTCGTCTTCAGCACGCGCCTGACGGCGTCGTCGTCCGCGTCGGGGCTGCCCAGCAGCAGATTGTCCCGCAGCGAACCCGACAGGACCGGGGCGTCCTGCTCCACATAGCCGATGGCGGACCGCAGTCGGGGCAGCTCCCAGTCCGCCAGATCCCGCCCGTCGAGGGTGATGGTCCCGGCCTCGGGGTCGTAGAACCGCTCTATCAGGGAGAAGACGGTGGTCTTGCCCGCGCCCGACGGGCCGACGAACGCCGTCATGCCCTGCGCGGGCACCGTGAACGTCACGCCGTGGTGGACGTACGGCAGATCCTCGGCGTAGCGGAAGCGGACGTCCTCGAAGGCCAGCGCGGCGGGCTCGGCCCCGGCGGTGGGCAGCGGCGCGGGAGCGGCGGACGGTTCGGCGGGCAGCCGGAGCGCCTCCTGGATGCGGGCGAGGGCGGCCGAACCCGTCTGGTACTGCGTGATCGCGCCGACGACCTGCTGTATCGGCGACATGAGGTAGAAGACGTACAGCAGGAACGCGACCAGCGTGCCGACATCGATCGCCCCGGTCGCCACCCGTGCCCCGCCCACCGCGAGCACCGTGATGAAGGCGATCTGCATGGCCAGCCCGGCCGTGTTGCCCGCCGCCGCCGACCACTTGGCGGCCCGCACGCTCTGCCGCCACGACTCCTTTGCCGCCTCGTGCAGCGTACGTTCCTCCCGGTGCTCGGCGCCGGACGCCTTCACCGTGCGCAGCGCGCCGAGGGTCCGCTCCAGCGACGCCCCCATCACACCGACCGCGTCCTGCGCCTGCCGACTGGCCCGGTTGATGTGCGGCACGATCACACCGAGGACCGTGCCGGCGCCCAGGATCACGCCGAGCGTGACCGCCAGCAGCACCGGATCCACCAGGCCCATCATCACCACCGTCGCCACCAGCGTGAGCCCTCCGGTGCCCAGGCCCACCAGCGAGTCGGTCGTGACCTCGCGCAGCAGCGTCGTGTCCGAGGTGATGCGGGCCATCAGATCGCCCGGCTCACTGCGGTCCACGGCGGTGATGCGCAGCCGCAGCAGATACGACGACAGGGCGCGCCGGGCGCCGAGCACCACCGACTCGGCGGTGCGCCGCAGCACGTACGAACCCAGCCCGCCCACTGCCGCGTTGGCGACCACCAGCCCCGACATGAGCAGCAACGCCCCGGTGATGGCGCGGTCTTGGGACAGGTCATCGATCAACTCCCGTGCCACCAGCGGCAGCAGCAGGCCCGTCGCGCCCGTGACCAGCGAGAGCAGGGCGCCGGTCAGCAGGGCCCACCGGTGCGGCCGTACGTATCCGAGGAGCAGCCGCCAGGCGGGCTGGTCGGTCGGCCTCTGGGCTGGACTCACGGCGCTCCTTCGAGTCGGACGGAGCATTCAGGCTACGTCGGCCCGTCGGCCCTGTTCCGTGCCTTTGTCGATCAGCCCCCTCTAGGGTCGGACATGGACGGAGAACCGCCGAGGGAAGGGTGGAGCGCCATGGCGCAGGAGGTTCGCGGTGTGATCGCACCGGGCAGGGACGAGCCGGTGCGGGTGGAGACGATCGTGGTGCCCGATCCCGGTCCGGGTGAGGCCGTCGTGAAGGTGCAGGCGTGTGGGGTGTGCCATACCGATCTGCACTACAAACAGGGTGGCATCAGCGACGACTTCCCGTTCCTGCTCGGCCACGAGGCCGCGGGAGTGGTGGAGTCGGTGGGGGAGGG
>NZ_JBEXQG010000137.1:0-9364 GCF_040612485.1 Streptomyces sp. NPDC006385 | reverse complement strand
AGCCGCGGCCGCCGTCGGCGGTGCGGGCCGCGGCCTGCGGGGAGGGCTGGTCGGGGCGGTGGTCGCCGCCGACGGCGAGGCCGTGCGTGCGGTCGCGGAAGGCGAGGGCGAAGACACCGCGGGCCGGGTCGCCGGCCGGGATCGGGGTGTCGGCGGCCGTCCAGGTCCGCCCTCGGTCGGCGGAGTGCAGCACGCGCGCGCGTGCGGCCCCGCCGGTGGCCAGCCAGACGTCCCTCGGCCCGGAGGCGACCAGGCACTGCCCGCTCGCCGCGAAGCCGGCCTCGCCCTCCAGTGCGGCGGGCATCGCCTCGCTCGGCAGCACCTTCCAGGAACGGCCGCCGTCGCTGGTCGACAGAAGGCGGAACCGGCCGTCCACCGGGTCGCTCATCGCCAGGCCGTGGCGGCGGTCGAAGAAGGTGAGGCAGTCGTAGAAGGCCCGCGCGTCGGTGTTGCGGAAGGACTCGGTCCAGGTCGCGCCGCCGTCCTCGGTGCGGTACACGCGGGACGCCTCGCCCTCTCCGACGGCCAGCACCACGGCACGGCGCGCGTCGAACGCCTCGACGTCCCGGAACTGCAACTCGGCGGCGCCCGGCGGCGAGACGTTCCGCCAGGTGGCGCCGCCGTCGGTGGTGCGCAGGACGGTGCCCTCGGTTCCGGCCAGCCACGCCGTGGACCGGCTGACCGCGGACAGCCCCCGGAAGCGCACCTCGGGCGTGCCGCTGTCCTTGAGTTCCCAGTGCGGCGCCCGGCGCTCGACCTCGTGCGCCTGCGCGGGTACGGACGTCAGCGCGGCCAGCGCCGCCCCGCAGGCCACCCCCGCGGCCGCTGTCCGAAACGTGTACCCCGACCGTCGCGTGCTCCCCGTGCGCCTCATGGCGGGCGAAGCTAGTCCAGTGCCAGCGCGCCGTCCAGACGGCCTCGGCGACCACCGGCGCAAGCGGGCGAAAACGGGCGGCCACATGCGACTTTCCCGGCACGCGGGGGCGAACGCCCCACTCCTGTGCATGAAGGCGGTGACACAGGTCACTCGATATCGGGGTGCACGGATTGGCTGATTCCGTCGTCTCTACCAGTGCCCGGTCTCGTCCGCCCGGACCTTCGTCCAGCCATCACAAGGGAGCAAGGCGTTGTCCACCGTCATCGAGCAGCCCGTCGAGGCCCGTCTCGTCGCCGCCGCGCCGCGGATGCCGAGCATTCCGGCGACCCTTCACTACGACCGGCGCGACCCGTTCGCCGTCCGTATGACCTTCCCGGCCCCGGCCACCCTGGAGGGCGTCGAGGTCTGCTGGACCTTCAGCCGCGAGCTGCTGGTGGCCGGCCTTCAGGGTCCCGAGGGCCACGGCGACGTCCGGGTGCGGCCGTACGGCTTCGACCGTACCGTCCTTGAGTTCCACGCCCCCGAGGGCACCGCGGTCGTGCACATCCACTCGAGCGAGGTGCGGCGCTTCCTGCGGTCCACGAGCGAGCTGGTGCCGCTCGGTCTGGAGCACCTCCAGCTCGACCTGGACCGCGACCTCGCGGAACTGATGCGGGACGCCTGCTGAGGCGTCCCGCCGGGCTTCCTTGAGACGAGGGCCCGGCACCGGGCCCGTCAATCACGTTGACACCGTCCCAGCCCGCTCCTACGGTGTACAGCGGTCCTGTTGCCGTCGATTGGAGAAGGACGTTGCTCGTCTGAGGTCCTGAGACACCGCGTCACACACCTGAGGTGTGTGTGCGCCGCGTGCGACCTCGGCGTTCGAGCCGTCCTCCGGAAACAGGGCTTTTCTCATGCCCGCCCGAGGCCTCCCCGTCGGTCGCCGGTGTCTCGAAACGCGTTTGCCCTTGATCGCTTCGAGCATCCGCGGAGGCCCGTATGTCTACTTCCCTCACCTGTACGTCCCTTGCCTTCACCTGGCCCGACGGCACCCCCGTCTTCGAGGGCCTCGACGTCGCCTTCGGCCCCGGCCGGACCGGGCTCGTCGGCGTCAACGGGTCCGGGAAATCCACCCTGTTGAAGCTCATCGCGGGTGAGCTCACCCCGGCCGACGGCGCCGTACGCGTCGCGGGCGAGGTCGGCTACCTCCCGCAGAACGTCACGCTGGACACCGGCCTGCGGGTCGACGAGGCCCTCGGCATCGCCGCCAAGCGGGCCGCGCTGCACGCCATCGAGGCGGGCGACGTGGCCGAGGAGCACTTCGAGACCGTCGGCGACGACTGGGACGTGGAGGAGCGCGCGCTCGCCACGCTCGGCGAACTCGGGCTCGGCCACATCGAGTTGGACCGCACCATCGGCGAGGTCTCGGGCGGCGAGTCGGTGCTGCTGCGGCTGGCCGCACTGCTGCTGCGCCGCCCGGACGTCCTGCTGCTCGACGAGCCCACCAACAACCTCGACCTGTACGCGCGCGGACGGCTGTACGCGGCCGTCGCGTCCTGGCCCGGGGTGATGGTGGTGGTCAGCCATGACCGTGAACTCCTCGAACTCGTCGACCAGATCGCCGATCTGCGGTCGGGCGAGATCACCTGGTACGGCGGCAACTACTCGGTGTACGAGGAGGTGCTCGCCGCCGAGCAGGAGGCGGCCGAGCGGATGGTGCGGGTCGCCGAGGCCGACCTGAAGAAGCAGAAGCGCGAACTGGTCGACGCCCAGGTCAAGTTGGCCCGCCGCAAACGGTACGGCCAGAAGATGTGGGATCAGAAGCGCGAGCCGAAGATCGTCATGGGGGCGCGCAAGCGCGCGGCGCAGGAGTCCGCGGGCAAGCACCGCATCATGCACGAGGAGAAGCTCGCCGAGGCCAAGGAGCGGCTCGACGAGGCGGTGGACGCCGTACGGGACGACGACGAGATCCGCGTCGACCTGCCGTACACGGCCGTACCGCCGGGCCGGCAGGTGCTCACTCTCCAGGACCTGGAGCTCGCGTACGGCGCGCGCGTGACCGGCGGAATCGATCTGCGCGGGCCGGAGCGGATCGCGCTCGTCGGGCGCAACGGCGCGGGCAAGACGACGCTGCTGCGGACGATCGCCGGGGAGCTGGAGCCGGTGGCGGGCGAGGTGCGGGCGCATGTCCCGCTGCGCTTCCTGCCGCAGCGGCTGGACGTGCTCGACGGCGAGCGGTCGGTCGCCGAGAACGTGGCCCGGTTCGCGCCGGGCGCCACCAACAACCGGATCCGGGCGCGGCTGGCCCGCTTCCTGTTCCGGGGCGCCCGGGCCGACCAGAAGGCGGCGACGCTGTCCGGCGGCGAGCGCTTCCGGGCGACGCTGGCCGCGCTGATGCTGGCGGAGCCCGCTCCGCAGCTGCTGATGCTGGACGAGCCGACGAACAACCTGGACATCGCGAGCGTGCGGCAGCTCACCACGGCCCTGGAGTCGTACGAGGGGGCACTGGTCGTGGCCAGCCACGACCTGCCGTTCCTGGAGTCGGTCGGCATCACGCGGTGGCTGATGCTGGAGGACGGAGAACTGAAGGAAATCACGCCAGAAGCTGTCGGGTATACCGCCTAGCTTCGGCTTCATGCCCGATTTCACGCCCGCTTTCATCACCATCACCGGAGCCAGGGAGAACAACCTCAAGGACGTCACCCTCCGCATCCCGAAAGGCCGGCTGACCGTGTTCACCGGCGTTTCGGGATCGGGGAAGTCGTCGATCGTCTTCGACACGATCGCGGTGGAGTCACAGCGCCAGCTGAACGAGACCTTCACGTGGTTCGTGCGCAACCGGCTGCCCAAGTACGAGCGCCCGCACGCGGAGGAGCTTCAGGACCTCTCCCCCGCGATCGTCGTCGACCAGCGGCCGATCGGGGGCCACTCCCGGTCCACGGTCGGCACGATGACCGACATCTACTCGGTGATGCGGGTGCTGTTCTCCCGGCACGGCACCCCGAGCGCCGGGCCGGCGACCGCGTACTCGTTCAACGACCCCTCCGGCATGTGCCCGGAGTGCGACGGCCTGGGCCGGACGGTACGGCCGGACTGGGACCGCATCCTCGACCCGGACCGGTCGCTGGCCGACGGGGCGGTCCGCTTCCCGCCGTTCGCCGCGGGCAACTGGCAGGGGCAGGTGTACACCAACAGCACCGAACTCGATCCGGACAAGCCCGTCGGGCGCTTCACCGCCGCGGAGCGCGACTTCCTGATGCACGGCCGCCCCGGCAGCAAGGTCACCGTCAACAGCAGCGGCGGCACCTGGACCACCGACTACGAGGGCCTCGCCACCCGCTTCGAGCGGCTGTACCTGAAGCGGGACCTGTCGGCGATGAGCCAGAAGACCCGCGATCTCGTGCGGGAGTTCCTCGCGGAGGGCACCTGCCCGGTCTGCGCCGGAGCGCGCCTCAACGCGGCGGCGCTCGCGACGCGCGTCAACGGCCTGAACATCGCCGACTGCACCCGCATGCAGGTCACCGACCTCATCGCCGTACTGAAGGACATCGACGACCCGGTCGCCGGACCGATCGCCCGCGCCGCCGTCACCGCCCTCGAACGCGTCGACGCCATCGGCCTCGGCTACCTCAGCCTCGACCGGGAGACGTCCACGCTCTCCGGCGGCGAGGGGCAGCGCCTGAAGACGGTCCGCCACCTGGGCTCCAGCCTGACCGGCATGACGTACATCTTCGACGAGCCCAGCGTCGGCCTGCACCCGCGCGACGTCGGCCGGCTCGGCGATCTGCTGCTGCGGCTGCGCGACAAGGGCAACACCGTCCTGGTCGTCGAACACGACCCGGACGTCATCGCGCTCGCCGATCACGTCGTCGACATGGGTCCGGGGGCCGGCGCGGGCGGCGGGCGGGTCGTGTTCGAGGGGACGCCGGGCGAGCTGGCCGGGTCGGGCACGGTGACCGGGCGGTGTCTGGGCCGCCGCAGCGCGCTCAAGGCGGACGTACGGCCGGCGAACGGTGGGCTCTGGGTGAAGGGCGCCGACCGGCACAATCTGCGGGACGTGACGGTGGAGTTCCCGACCGGGGTGCTGACCGTGGTGACCGGGGTCGCCGGCTCCGGGAAGAGCACGCTGGTCGCGGAGTTCACCGCCGGTCACGAGGACGCGGTGGTCGTGGACCAGTCGTCGATCGGGGTCTCCGGGCGCTCGACTCCGGCGACGTATCTCGGAGTCATGGACACGGTACGGAAGATCTTCGCGCGCGAGACGGGCGCCGAGCCCGGGTTCTTCAGCTTCAACTCCGCCGGCGCGTGCGGCACGTGCGAGGGTCGCGGGATCATCTACACCGACCTGGCCTTCATGGACCCGGTGACGACGACCTGCCACGACTGTGCGGGGCGGCGCTTCAGGGACGAGGTGCTGCGGCTCACCGTCGACGGCAACTCGGTCGCGGACGTCCTGGAGATGACGGCTGATCAGGCGCTGGAGTTCTTCCACGACGCGGGCGTACGACGACGCCTGCACGCCCTGCGGGACGTGGGGCTGACGTACCTCACGCTCGGCCAGCCCCTCTCCACCCTCTCCGGCGGCGAACGGCAGCGCATCAAGCTGGCGACACGGCTGCACCGCACGGGCGCGATCTACGTCCTCGACGAGCCGACGACCGGACTGCACATGTCGGACGTCGACGGGCTGCTCGGTCTGCTGGACCGGCTGGTCGACGCGGGCAACACGGTCGTGGTCGTCGAGCACAACCTGGACGTCGTGGCGCACGCCGACTGGATCATCGACCTGGGGCCGGACGGAGGGCGCGACGGGGGCCGGGTGATCTTCGAGGGAACCCCACGGAAGCTCCTCGAAGCCCGCGACTCCTTCACCGCCGAGCATCTCAGGAGGGCCACAGCCTGACCACGAGGGTTTTGTACCGGCGGGTAGTCCCTGCATGATGGCGGACCGGTGCCCCCTGCATCAGGGCGCCGCCACCTGCCATCGATCCGGAGATCCGTCGTGCCCAGCAAGAAGGCCCTCGTCCGCCACCCCAGCCCGCGCCTCGCCGAAGGGCTGGTGACGCACATCGAGCGGGAGAAGGTCGACGTCGATCTCGCCGTCGAGCAGTGGGAGGCGTACGTGGAGGCCCTGCGTACGCACGGCTGGGAGACGGTCGAGGTCGACCCTGCCGACGACTGCCCCGACGCGGTGTTCGTCGAGGACACGGTCGTCATGTACCGGAACGTCGCGCTGATCACCCGGCCCGGTGCCACGTCCCGGCGCGCGGAGACCATCGGCGTGGAGGAGGCCGTGGCCTCGCTCGGCTGCTCGGTGAACTGGATCTGGGAGCCGGGCACGCTGGACGGCGGCGACGTGCTGAAGGTCGGCGACACGATCTACGTCGGCCGCGGCGGCCGCACCAACGCGGCCGGCGTCCAGCAGCTGCGGGCCGCGTTCGAGCCGCTGGGCGCGCGGGTCGTCGCCGTGCCGGTCAGCAAGGTGCTGCACCTGAAGTCGGCGGTCACGGCGCTGCCCGACGGAACGATTCTGGGACGTATCCCGCAGCTGGACGTCCCGTCGCTGTTCCCGCGCTTCCTACCAGTGCCGGAGCAGTCCGGGGCGCATGTGGTGCTGCTCGGCGGGGGCAAGCTGCTCATGGCCGCGAGCGCCCCGAAGACGGCGGAGCTGCTCGCCGACCTCGGCCACGAGCCCGTCGTCGTCGACATCAGCGAGTTCGAGAAGCTCGAAGGGTGTGTGACATGTCTCTCGGTACGGATGCGGGAGCTGTACGCCTGACCCGCTGAGCGACACGCTGTTTCAGCCCCGGGACCTGCGGGTCCTGGGGCTTTTCGCATACCCGCCAATTGCCGACGGAACGGCGGCTGAACAGCGGTCTTTACACCGCCCTTAACCTACGGCTTCGTAACCTACGGATTCGTAGCCTACGATCCCGTAGGTTCCCGGCAACCGCTCGCCGGTCACCTCTGCCCCATGTTGTGCGTCCCCTGGAGTTCCCGTGACGATTACTTCCCCCCACCTCGGCAGTCCCGCCGTCTGGACCGACGCCCGGCTGTTGTACGCGCTGGAGGAAGTGGTCGAGACGGAACTCAACCGGCATCTGAAGGTCGCCAAGGACTGGATGCCGCACGAGTACGTACCGTGGACGGACGGCCGCAACTTCCCCGGCCTGTTCGAGGACGGGGAGGCCTGGGACAAGGAGCAGTCCAAGGTCACCGAGATCGGCCGCATCGCGCTCGTGGTGAACCTCCTCACCGAGGACAACCTCCCCAGCTACCACCACGAGATCGCTTCGCTTTTCGGCCGTGACGGCGCGTGGGGCACCTGGGTGCACCGCTGGACCGCCGAGGAGGGGCGGCACGGCATCGTGATGCGCGACTACCTGCTCACCTCGCGCGCGGTGGACCCGGACAAGCTGGAGCAGTTCCGCATGTCCCACATGAGCGAGGGCTTCGAGTCGGACAACCGGCACTCGATGCTGCACTCGGTCGCCTACGTCGCCTTCCAGGAGCTCGCGACGCGCATCTCGCACCGCAACACCGGCCACCAGTCCGGTGACCCGGTCTGCGACCGCATGCTCGCGCGCATCGCGACCGACGAGAACCTGCACATGGTCTTCTACCGCAACCTGCTGAAGGCCGCGTTCGAACTCGCCCCCGACCTGACCATGCAGGCCGTGCGGGACGTGGTGGTCAACTTCCGCATGCCCGGCCACGGCATCCCCGGCTTCGAGCGCGCCGCCGCCCAGATGGCCATCGGCGAGGTCTACAACCTGCGCATCCACCACGACGACGTCCTCCAGCCGGTCCTCCGCTTCCTGAAGATCATGGAGATCGACGGCCTCGGCCCCGACGGGCAGAAGGCCCAGGAGGAGCTGGGCCTGTACATGGGCGGCCTCGACGCGGAGGCGTCGAAGTTCGACGAGAAGCTGGCGGCGCGCAAGGCCCGGATGGCGGCTCGGGCGAACGGCTGATCGTTCAGCGTGCCGTGCGCCTGAGCTGCAGGCGTTCCTTCTCCGACAGGCCGCCCCAGACGCCGAAGCGTTCGTCGTTGTTCAGGGCGTACTCCAGGCAGGCGGAGCGGATCGGGCACATGCCGCAGATCCGCTTCGCCTCCCGTACGGAGCTGCCCGGCTCGGGGAAGAAGAAGTCCGCCCCGGTCTGCGCGCACAACGCCTCCTGCTGCCAGGCCAGGTCGGGCGGGGTGATCGTCGCGATCGTCTCGATGTGCATGCCAGGATCGTGCCGGTCGGTGAAAAACGTTCGATCAACGCGGGATCAACGCCTCGACGCGGGGCCTCCGGCCGCTCCGATGGTCCCTTGCCGGACGCTGTGGCGCACGGCGGCGCGCGGTGGCGCGCTTGACATGGGTGAAAGCCGAAGCACCCGCACCGGTCACCGACCGTGACCGCGGCGGTCGCCTCCGCCGACCGCGTGCTTCCGGCAGCGATTGTCAGTGGGCGGTGCGAGACTCGGCAGAGCAAGCGGGACCCTTCCGAGGAGGGCGATGATGCTCACCACCCGTTACGTCACCGGCACGCCGAACTGGATCGACCTCGGCACACCCGACATCGAGGGCGCCGGCTCCTTCTACGGCGGGCTGTTCGGCTGGCGTTTCCAGCCGGGCGGGCCCGAGACCGGCGGTTACGGCCTCTTCCAGCTGGACGGCAGGACCGTGGCCGGCGGCATGCAGACCACCGAGGAGCAGGGTCCGCCGTCCTGGACGGTGTACTTCCAGACGCCGGACGTGGACGCCACGGCGAAGGCGGCCGAGCAGGCGCACGGCTCGGTGCTGATGCAGCCCATGGACGTGCTGGACCTGGGCCGCATGGCGATCCTCGCCGACAAGGCGGGCGTGGGCTTCGGCCTGTGGCAGCCCGGCACCAACAAGGGCCTCGACGTCGTCCAGGAGCCGGGCTCGCTGTGCTGGCTGGAGCTGTACACCACGGACGTGCCGGCCGCGGCGGGGTTCTACAACGCCACGCTCGGCATGGAGACCTATGCCGTCGACTTCTTCGGCGGCACCTACACGACGTTCGCCCCCGGCGGGGAAGGGGAGGACGCCATGTTCGGCGGGATCGTCGACAAGGCCGACGACCCGGCGGAGGCGCAGGGCCCCGCGTACTGGCTGCCGTACTTCGAGGTCACCGACCCGGACGCCACGGCCGCCAGAACCCAGGAGCTGGGCGGCACCGTCCGTATGCCCGCCACGCACCTGCCGGACATCGGCCGGATCGCCAAGCTCACCGACCCGTACGGGGCACGCTTCGCGGTGATCAGGAGCGAGCCGGCGCAGAGCTGAGCGGGCGGAGGAGTCGCCGGCGTCCGCCCGGGAGCGGTCGACGACCTAGGGCCTGTTGCGAAAGTGGCGCCTGCCGCGCGACGCCCGGCACGCCCTCTCGCCGCACCGCCCGAAAGCCCGAGTACGCCCAGTACGAGGGCTTCCGGGCGGCACGCCGAGAGAGCGCACCGGACGCCGCGCGGCCGCCCTTCGGGCGACGACGCCAC
>NZ_JBEXQG010000136.1:0-9429 GCF_040612485.1 Streptomyces sp. NPDC006385 | reverse complement strand
TCCGGCGAGGAGCACATCGCCATCGTGGACGCCATCGAATCCGGGGACGGGGAGCTGGCCGCCGAGCTGATGCGCAAGCACCTCGCCCACAGCCGAGGGATCTGGGCGGGGCGGGCGGAGAGCGACTCCGACGACTCCTGAGCCGAGCGACGTCAGGGTGAGAGGACTGCGCCGGGGGTCTTGACAGCGGGCAAACGTCCGGCCAATCCTCTGCGTACCGGTAAGGCATTACACATCACACCGCAGACACGTCGGACTAGCGCAATCTCACCCGCGAGTGAGGTATCACACCTCAGATCTGTACGTCTCCGAAGCCTCAGATCTGTCGCGTGAGCGGGCGGCCTTGCCCCGGGCCGCCGACCGACACCAGGAGGACCTGTGAGCAGTTCCCTCATCGACGACGCCCGGTTCAGGCCGTTCCACAAGAAGATGTTCGCCCTCACGGCCGGAGGGCAGTTCCTCGACGGCTACCTGCTCAGCATCGTGGGCGTCGTCGTCCTCGGAATGAGCCAGGACCTCGGCATGTCGGCCAGTCAGGAGGGGCTGATCGGCGCCTCGGCGCTGGTCGGTCTGTTCGTCGGCGGCCTGGTCTTCGGACGGGTGACCGACCGTATCGGCCGGCAGTTGCTGTTCACCCTCCACTTCGTGGTGATCGCCGCCGCCTCGATCGCGTCCATGTTCGTCGACGATCCCGCCCTCATGGTGCTCCTGCGCTTCGTCATCGGCGTCGCGCTCGGCGCCGACTACGCCATCGGCAGCGCCCTGCTGTCGGAGTGGCTGCCCACCGCCCAACGCGGACGGGTCATGGGAATGCTCATCATGGCGTGGTTCGTCGGCGCCACCGCCGCCTACATCGTCGGCTACGCCCTGATCAACACGGTGGAGTCCGGGGCGTGGCGCTGGGCCCTGGGCAGTGCGGCCATCCCCGCCGTCGCCTTCATCATCGCCCGCATCGGCACCCCCGAGTCACCTCGCTGGCTCGCCAGCCGCGGACGCGTGGAGGAGGCGCGAGCCGTCCTGGTCCGCGTCTACGGCGAGGAGGCCACCCCCGAAGCCGTCGACACCCTGGTCGACGACGAAAAGGGCCACGGCCTGGGCTTCATCGAGGTCTTCCGCGGCGAGTACTTCAAGCGCACGGCCTTCGTCGGCCTGTTCTGGCTCCTCCAGATCGTGCCCCTCTTCGCGATCTACACCTTCGGGCCCACCATCCTCAGCGCCTTCGGCATGTCCGGCAGTGGCGACTCGGTCATCGGATCGGCGCTGATCAGTGTGCTCTTCCTGATCGGCTGCGTCCCCGCACTGCGCCTCATCGACACCCTCGGCCGACGTCCCCTCATCGTCTGGTCGTTCGCCCTGATGGTCATCCCGCTCGCCGTGCTGGGCCTGGCCCCGACCGCGCCCGTCGCCGTCGTGCTCGTCTGCTTCTGTGCCTACGCCCTGTTCTCCGGCGGCCCGAGCATCCTCGAGTTCATCTACCCCACCGAGCTGTTCCCGACCGAGGTCCGCGCTACCGCCGTAGGAGTCGGCACCGCCGTCAGCCGGATCGGCGCCGCCATCGGCACCTACCTGCTGCCTGTCGGGCTGGACCGCATCGGCGTCGGCCCCACGATGCTGATCATGGCCGTCGTCACTCTGCTGGGCTTCGCGGTCTGCGTCACGATGGCCCCCGAGACCCGCGGCCGCCGACTCGCCGAAGCCAGCAACGTCGCACCGGCCGCCTCGAAGCCGGTCGATCGGCCCACCGAGTCCGTGGGCCGCTGAATCGGCATCGGACATCGGAGGTACCGCCGAGGCCGGCTCGGTGACCGACGCCTGATCGCCTGATCGCCTGGTCGCGCGCCTGCGAGCGCACCAGGACAGGGCCTCCTGACCGCTTGAGGTGGCTGCACCACCTTCGAGCCGTTCAGGAGGCCCTTCTGTCGTCCCGACAACCGCTGCTGTGCGCTGCCCGAGGACGCCGAGCGGCGCCAGGGCCCGACCTCGGCCCGGCGGCGGGGACCCCAGCGCTGCGGGGGTCGGCTGCCGGCGGTCGGCCGGCGGCCCGTCGCGCAGGGCGCGCGTAGCGTGGCCGTGGTGTGCGGCATCACCGAGTGCGCTCCAGGCCCGACCGGGCCGAGACGGCGCGGGAGGGCTTCACGCCCGGCCTGGGGGTGAGCCCCCGGCGTTTGAGCATATGTATGAACCCTGGTCGCCGTGCCTGTGGCAGCTGTCCATGGCGTGGGGAAGCGGCCGCTTCTACCGTCGGAGCACGCGAGATTCCGCCGGGCGACCCCCGGCGACTCCTGGCTCTCGCTCTCGCGCTGCGGCCGTCATGACGACCCGGGGCCGCTGTTCGTCCGCTCCCCGCTTCCACCGCAGACCTTGCACTTGCAGTCCTGGGGGAGCTTCCAGCGTCGGCGTCGCCTCCCAACTCGGGCCCGACGCCCCGTACTTCGGCCGTTTCACCACCCTCGACGGGAGTAGAAGACATGAGTGCTCCAGGCGGTCAGCCCGCCGTCATCCGCCGTCCACCGGTCACGGACGGCCGGTCCCGCGACCCACGTGACCTCAGATGTCACTGCGGCCGCACGCTCACAAGCTGCGGCGGTTGCGGGACCCCTCGTTGCCTCGATTGCGACCCCTACCGTTCCGATGACTGTGTCTTCGACCTCTGAGCAACTCCGTGACGGCGTCCGCGTCGAGGAGGACACGCGCGACACGTTCGCCGCTCCGGCAGACGAAAGCGCGGCAGGGAAGCGGTATTTCGTCGTGATCGGCAGCGATGTCGCGCGCAGGGTCTGTGGCGCCCTGCGGTCGGCGGGACACCTCGTGCGCCACCTGGCGCAACCCACCGACGAAGATCTGCGCCGGGCGCTGGACCAGGAGGTGGCCGGCGTGGCGGTGCTGCTCGACGACGACGTGGAATCCCTGCGCTACGCGCTCGCCGTCGAGCACATCCGTCCGGGCGTCAGACTGGTCGTGACGGTCTTCGACCGGACCGTCGCCGAGCAACTCGTGCGCGTGGTCCCCAACTGCCAGGTCACCTCACCGGCCGACGTCGCCGCTCCCGTGCTGCTCGCCGCCTGCCTCCAGCCCGACCTGCTCGCCATCGACCGCACGCCCTCCGGTCACGTCGGTGCCCGCCGCCAGGGAGACGCGGTCACCCTAGAGACGTACCGGCCACCGCGCGCCCTGAAATGCCAGGCATGGCTGGGCAAGATCAGGGGGCAGCTACGACCGCACGACGGCAGTTCGCGCATCATGCTGACCGGCCTCGCCGGACTGCTCGCGGTGCTGCTGGCGGACTGGGCCTGGTCCGTGGGCTTCAACCACCGGCCACCGGTGGAGGCGTTCTTCGAGGCGGTACGGACGGTGGCGACCGTCGGTCCCGCGGCCCCGCACGGCTCGAACGCCTACCTGGTCTTCGCCGGCCTGGCCATGCTCGTCACCATCGTCTTCACGGCCGTTTTCACCGCGGGCATGGTCGACCGCCTCCTCGCTCCCCGCTCGATCGGCGTCGTGGGCCCCCGCGCCCTTCCCCGGGCGGGCCATGTGGTGGTCGTCGGACTCGGCCAGGTGGGGCTGCGGCTGTGCACCCGCTTGCAGCACCTCGGCGTCGGCGTGATCGCGGTGGAACGCGACCCGGCGGCCCCCAACCTCCGCCTGGCCAGGGCACTCGGCGTCCCCGTGGTCATCGGCGACGCCACCGACAAGTTCGTCCTGCGCCGGCTCAGTCTGCACACGGCCGAGGCCATGGCCGCCGTCGCCTCGGACGATCTGGACAACATCGCCGTGTCCGTGGCCGCACGGGCCGTCGCACCCGATCTGCGCGTGGTCATCCGGGCGGGCGACCACGAGGCCATCGCCGAGACCCAGTCCCTGTTCCGCATCGGCATCGTGCACGACCTGGGCAGTCTGAGCGCCGCCTACACGACCGCGAGCCTGACCGGGCTACGGCCGCGCGGCGTTCTCGCGCACGGCCGGCGACTGCTGGTGGAGCGGGCGGACGGGACGTTCACGCCATGGCCGCACGCGGTCCGGTGCGATCACCACCAGGACGGCGCCGCAGTTCCCGCGGACGGCGCCGCAGTTCCCGCGGACGGCGGGGGAGACCGGCCGTGCGGGCGTGTCTGCCCCGAGGGCGTCGCGCAGAGGACCTAGCAGCCGGGGAGGCCAGCCAGGCATGGCGAGCCGGGTCCGCCCGCGCGGCTCCCCACGCGAGGCCCCCCTCGCCCGTGAGGTGACCGGCCTCAGACCGGGCCGAACCGCAGCTCCGCCCACCGGCTGGTCCCGCCGGAGTGCACCCGCACTCCGCACCGGGACGCCAGCGCGGTGACGATGTCGAGGCCCCGACCGTGCTCGTCCGGGTCGGGGGCGGGAGCCGACAGCCCTGTCGGAGCCGCGGGCCCTCTGTCGGTCACCTCGACGCGTACGGCCCCGCACCTGTCCGGCCGGCTCCGCGAGAGGCTCAGCGTCGCCGGGGGCAGGGCGTGGACGATCGCGTTGGTGAGCAGTTCCGAGACGACCAGCAGCACGTCCTCGGCGAGGTCCGCGGCGACGTTCCAGTCCACGAGGACCGCACGTATGCGTCGACGTATGGCCGAGACGGCTCCCGGCGTGTGCGGCAGCGCGAAGACGTGCTCGGCTTCCCCGTGAGGCGCGGCATCGAGCTGCGCTGTTGTCATGTGTCCTCCTCCTGAGGGAAAGCCCGTCGGCCGCCGATCGAACTCGAAGAAACGTTAAAGACGGAAATACCCGCGGTCAACGAACCATGGTCGGCATTACCGAACGACAGTCCCGAACCGGAAAAACCGGGACTACCATCGCCTCATGGCCGGCCCAGTCCAGTCGATAGAGCGGGCGGCGGCGATCCTGCGCCTGCTCGCCGGCGGTTCCCGTCGGCTGGGGCTGGGGGAGGTGGCCTCGTCACTAGGGCTCGCCAAGGGCACCGCCCATGGCATCCTGCGCACCCTTCAGCACGTGGACTTCGTGGAGCAGGACCCGGCGACCGGGAAGTACCAGCTCGGGGCGGCTCTGCTGCATCTCGGCACCAGTTACCTCGATGTCAACGAACTGCGCTCGCGCTCCGTCAACTGGGCCGACGCCCTGGCCGCCCGCAGCGGGGAGGCCGTCCGGCTGGGCACGCCCCTGGAGGGCAAGGTGCTCGTCATCCACCATGTCTTCCGGCCGGACGACACCCTCCAGACCCTGGACGTCGGCGCGCTGCTGCCGCTGCACGCCTCCTCGCTCGGCAAGGTCCTGCTGGCCTTCGGAGCCACGCCCCTCGATCCCGTGCTGGAGGACGAACCGGAGGCGTACACCCGGCACACCCTGGTCCACCCGGAGCAGCTCACCCGGGCGCTCGGCGAGATACGGGACCTCGGCTGGGGCGCCGAGGTGCAGGAGCTGAGCATGGGCGAAGCCGGCATCGCCGCGCCGATCCGAGGGCAGGGCGGTCTCGTGGTGGGCGCGATCGGGGTGTCCGGCGCCGTCGAGCGGATCTGCGACACCAAAGGCCGGCCTCAACCGGCCCTGATCACCGTGCTGCGGGAGGCGGCACGCGCGATCTCCAGAGACCTGGGCGCGGCCCGCTGGTAGGCCACCGGCCCCACCGGCCACCGGCACCTCCGCGACACATCGGAAGGCAGGGCCGATCATGGTTGAGCGGTATGTGATGTCCATCGACCAGGGCACCACCTCCACCCGATGCATCCTGTTCGACCACGGCGGGCGGCTGGCGGCGGTCGCCCAGCGGGAACACCAGCAGTACTTCCCGCGGCCCGGCTGGGTCGAGCACGACGCCGTCGAGATCTGGCGCAATCTCCAGCGCGTCGTACCCGAGGCGCTGGCCGACGCCGGGATCGACGCCGGGCAGATCTCCGCCATCGGGATCGCCAACCAGCGTGAGACATCGGTGCTCTGGGACCCGAGGACGGGCGCCCCCCTGGGCCGTGCGATCGTCTGGCAGGACACCCGCACCGCCCCGCTCGTCGACGGACTGAGGACCGAGCCGGGAGAGGAGTTCTTCCTCGACCACTGCGGCCTGCCGCCGTCGACCTACTTCTCCGCACCTCGGATCCGCTGGCTGTTCGACCACGTCGACGGGCTGGAGCGGCGTGCCCGCGACGGCGAGGTGCTGTTCGGCACCATCGAGAGTTGGCTGATCTGGAACCTCACCGGCGGTACGAACGGCGGCCTGCACATCACCGACGCCACCAACGCCAGCCGCACCATGCTCATGGACATCCGGACGCTCACCTGGGACGAGGCGCTCCTGGACTTCTTCGGGGTGCCGCGCTCGATGCTGCCGCAGATCCGCCCCTCGGCGGAGCCCTACGGCGAGGCCCACGCGCTGCTCCCCGGCGTGCCCATCACGGCGGCCCTCGGCGACCAGCAGGCGGCCCTGTTCGGACAGACCTGCTTCTCCCCGGGCGAGGCCAAGTGCACGTACGGCACCGGCAGCTTCCTGGTGATGAACACCGGCACCGACCTCGTACGGTCCCGGCACGGGCTCCTCACCACGGTCGCGTACAAGATCGCGGACCAGCCCACGGTGTACGCCCTGGAAGGCCCGATCGCGGTCACCGGCTCGCTGGTCCAGTGGTTCCGCGACCGGCTCGGCCTGATCCACAGCGCCCCCGAGATCGAGACGCTGGCGCGTACCGTCGAGGACAACGGCGGCTGCTACATCGTTCCCGCCTTCTCCGGGCTGTTCGCACCGCACTGGCGCAGCGACGCCCGCGGCGTCATCGTCGGCCTCACCTCCTACATCACCAAGGGCCACCTGGCCCGCGCCGTCCTGGAGGCCACCGGCTGGCAGACCCGGGAGGTCGTCGACGCCATGAACGCCGACTCCGCGCTCGCCCTGAAGCAACTCAAGGTGGACGGCGGCATGACGTCTGACCACCTCCTCATGCAGATCCTGGCCGACGTGCTCGACGTACCCGTCGTACGGCCGCTCGTCCACGAGACGGTGTCGCTGGGCGCGGCCTACGCCGCCGGACTCGCGGCCGGCTACTGGCCGGATCTGCAGGTCCTGCGCCGCAACTGGCACCGGGCCGCCCAGTGGCTGCCGGAGATGGATCCCGAACGGCGCGAGGAGGAGTACGCCTCCTGGAAGCGAGCCGTCGAGCGGTCCCTGGGGTGGATCCAGCCGCCGCGGCGCTTCTGACCCGGCGTGCTGACCTGCCCCGCGGGGACCTGTCGCTCAGCGAGTGACCAGCCCCCGCCCCCGCAGCACCCGCCGCTCCAACGGGCTGAAGACCAGCAGGTCGATGGCGATGCCGACGAGCAGGATGAGGAAGATGGCCAGGAACACCTGCGGCATGCTGCTGTTGTTGCGCCCGTTCTCCAGCAACTGGCCGAGGCCGACACCGAGGTCGGGCGAGGAGGCGATGATCTCGGCGGCCATCAGCGAGCGCCAGGAGAACGCCCACCCCTGCTTCAGCCCCGCCAGATAGCCGGGCAGCGCCCCCGGCATCACGATGTGCCGGGCCTCGCGCAGCCCGGTCGCGCCCAGGGTGCGTCCGGCGCGCAGGAACAGCGGGGGGATCTGGTCGATGCCCGCGACGAGGCCGTTGGCGATGGACGGGACCGCGCCGAGCAGGATCACGGCGTACATCATCGAGTTGTTCAGGCCCAGCCAGAGCACGGCGGGCGGCACCCAGGCCACCGACGGCAGCGACTGGAGACCGGACAGGATGGGGCCGATGGCAGCTCTGACGAACTTCACCCGGGCGACCAGCAGTCCGAGCGGCGTACCGATGGCGAGCGCCAGCAGAAAGCCGAGCAGACCGCGCGAGAGGGACGTCCAGACGTAGTCGAGGAGCGTCCCCTGGAGCCATGCCTCGCGCACCTCGCCCCAGACGTCGGACGGCGAGGCGAGCTTGTACGCGGGCGCGACCTGCGCCCACACCAGCAACTGCCAGACCGCGACCACCAGCGCGACGGCCGTGACGGGCGGCAGCACCTTGCGTGCCAGGGTCGCGCGCAGCGGCGTGCGGCCGACCTGCACGGAGTCCAGCGCGTCGAGCCCGGCCTCCAGTCCAGCCAGGTCGTCGGCGCCGTTCTTCTCCAGGTCGAGGTCGCCCTTGACGACGACGCCGTTGTCAGTGCCGGCCATGGCGGCGGATCTCCCCACGCAGTTCTTCGGTGATCTCGACGGCCAGCTCGGCGACCGCGCCGTCCTCGATGCGACGCGGATGCGGCAGGCCGACCGTCCACTGCCGGGCGATGCGGCCCGGGCGCGAGGACAGCAGCACGACCCGCTGGGCGAGCCGCACCGCCTCCCGCACGTTGTGCGTCACGAACAGCACCGACAGTCCCGTCTCCTCCCAGATCCGGGTCAGTTCGTCGTGCAGTACGTCCCGCGTGATCGCGTCCAGCGCCGCGAACGGCTCGTCCATCAGCAGCAGTCGGCTGTCCTGGGCGAGCGCCCGGGCCATGGCGACGCGCTGCCGCATACCACCGGACAGCTCGTGCACCCGCTTGCCGTACGCGCCCTGAAGCCGTACGAGGTCCAGCAGCCGCTGCGCCTCCTCGCGCCGCTCGGCCTTGGCGACTCCCCTCAGCTTCAGGGCGAGTTCGACGTTCTTGCCCGCGGTCAGCCACGGGAACAGCGCGTGCTCCTGGAACATCAGGGCGGGCCGGCCGTCCGTGCCGATCGAGCCGGCGGACGGCAGGTCGAGGCCGGCGACCAGGTTGAGCAGGGTGGACTTGCCGCAGCCGGAGGCCCCCAGGAGGGTGACGAACTCGCCGGGCGCGACATCGAGCGTGATGTCGTCCAGCACGAGCTGCCGCCCGCCGGGCGTGCCCGGCGCCGGGAAGGACTTCGAGACGTGCTCGATCCGGGCGGCGTACGTCACCGCCTGGACGTCGTCCTCGGCGACCTTTGCGGTCGTGGCCGTCGTCGTGGCCATGGTCGTCATCTCCTGGGGACTCGTCGGGTGCGGTGCTGTCACTCGACGCCGAGACCGGCGTCGTCGACCTCGGCCTTGCCCTCGGCCTTGAGGACCTTGTTGAGCGGCGTGAGGTCGTAGATGCCCTTCAGGTCGGGCTTCTCCAGCAGGCCGGCCTTGACCGCGTGCTGCGCCTCGGTGTCGAGGGAGGCGGCCAGCGGGTCGTCCAGGAAGGTGATCGACTTCCAGGCCGGGTCGATGACCTCGGCGGGCAGCGCCTTGCCCGACAGTTCCTTCAGCGCCTCGTTGGCCGAGGCCCTGGCTTTCTCCGGGTGGGCACGGATCCACTCGTTGGTCTTCACGGAACCGCGCAGCACGGCCTCGACGACGTCCGGGTGTTCCTTCAGGAACGCCTGCCGGACGACGATGTTCGTGATCACGAACTTCTTGTCCGGCCACAGGTCGGCTTCGTCGAGGAGCACCTTGGCGCCCTCGGCGACCAGCTTGGACGCGGTCGGCTCGGGCACCCAGGCGCCGTCGATCGAGCCGGACT
>NZ_JBEXQG010000135.1:0-10119 GCF_040612485.1 Streptomyces sp. NPDC006385 | reverse complement strand
CCGTGTTCAGGTCACGGTGACGCCGCTGCGGGGGGAAGCACCTGAGCGATCTGTTACGACGGGGGAATCGCGTCAGGCACTGCGGGGGGTGGCTGAGATGGTCCTTGGGGCCGGAGCGTCCGGCTCCACCAGGCGGTGGTCGCGCTGATCGAGGTTGACGAAGATCATTCCGTACCGGATGGCACACCGCACGGGCTGCGGCGCCCCCCGAGGCCGCCGCAGACACCGGTACGCCCGTACGTCCTCCTCCTCGTCCCGCGTGACGACGACCGGCTCACCGAAGACGGTCACCATCAGCGAGTCACCGGGGTGGGGGATCGCGGTGACCAGGTCGATGAAGTGCCAGCCGGAGCGGTAGGCGGTGGCCATTTCGCGGCGGAAGGAGCGGTCGTCGGGTGGGGTGGTCATGAGGTCGCGCCAGTCCGGTCCGCAGGCGCAGCCCCCCAGCCGGTGTCGTCCGTCGTGACGGCTCCCGTCAGCTCAGCAGCCCCCCAGCCGGTGTCCTTCTGGGTGGCACCGGCCGCTTCCACCGCTCCCGCCCCAGCACCGAAGACCACGGCCGCAGAGAAGGCAACGGCAAGCGCCGATCGAAGCATTCTCTTGAACATAGTCGGCTTCGTCCTCACTCAACGAGTTCCCTTCCCCCGTGCCACGAAGACGATGGCTCATTCGGACACGTCAATGCCACAGGGGCGATGCATCATGTTCCTGCATGTTCAGGACCCTGGGGGGTGGAGATTTGCCTAACAATCACACAAAAGGGACACATCCCCATGCGATCACAGATCTCTGTGAGGAAGGGACGCAGCTCTATGCGACCGCGTTGAGCACGGGACGCATCGCACGGGCGGAGATAGCCGAAGCGCCCTGTCTGCTCGACTTCGCGCTCCTGCACCCGGACCCTGACGACGAGAACTGGCTGCGCCCGGTTCCGCCCTCCGTCGTGCTCGCCCAGCGTCTGCACCCACTGGAACGCGAGATCCTGGACCGCCGGCGGATGTCCATCGAACTGACCGAATCCTTCGAGCCATTCATGGCGCTCAGCGCACTGGCGCCCGCGCCCACCCACGCCATCACGGTGCTTGAGGGCTCCGCCCGGATCAACGCGGCGCTCAACCTCGCGACAGCCGAGTGCCGCCACGAGGTACTGACCGTGCAGCCGGGGGGCGGGCGCAGCGAGCACATCCTCAAGCAGGCCCTGGAACGGGACCGTCCGCTGATGGAGCGGGGCGTGCGCATGCGGACGCTCTACCAGCACACCGTGCGGCACAGCCTGGGGACCATGGCCTACGTGGACGTCATGTCACGCGGCAAGGTCGAGATCCGCACGCTGGAGGAGCTCATAGGGCGGCTCATCATCTGCGACGAGACGGTCGCCTTCGTACCGGCCCACGACGACCAGCAGGTGGCCCTCGAACTGCGCCATCCTGGGCTCGTCAAGTACCTGATCAAGGTGTTCGAGAACCTATGGAGCCGGGCGACCCCACTGCGCGAGGAGGCCCCCTACGAGCCCACGCGCGACGGCATCACCGGGGTCCAGCGCTCCATCGCCCGGCTGCTCATCGAGGGACACGTCGACGAGGCGATCGCACGCCGCCTCGGCATGAACGTCCGCACCTGCCGCGCCCACATAGCCAAGCTCGCGACCGCCCTGGGCAGCGGCAGCCGTGCCCAGCTCGGGTTCCTCATCGCACAGTCCGGGCTTCTGGACGAGGACCACGCGCTGCCTGCGGAAGACGGCCACCCGTGAACGAGACGCACCAGCACGAGGACGAGGAACTGTGCGAGCCGGCCCTGGTGCTGTACCGGCAGGCCCTGCGTGACGGCCGCCTCCGCGCCGAGGACGCCGCACCCGCCCCCTGCCTGGTCGACCTCGGTTTCCTCCACCCCACGGTCGACGACCTCGACTGGCTGGAACCCGTCGCCCCGGCCGTCGCACTCCACCGGCTGCTCCGGGCCTCCGAGGACCGCATCGCGCACGAACGGCGACGCGAACACCTGCTGGTCGACATGTTCGAGCCGCTCATGCGCGTCGACGGCCGGCGTACGGCGGCCTCGGACAACTCGGCGATCACGGTGCTCCACGGCACCGAGCGCATCAACCAGGCCATCACCGAAGCCATGACCGAAGCGTCACAGGAAATGCTGTGCATCCAGCCCACCACCCACTACAACGAGGGACGCACGGCGACGGCCCAGGCTCTCGCGCTGGCCCGTGACCAGGCCCTACTGGACCGCGGTGGCCGCATCCGTGCTCTCTACCAGCACACCCAGCGCTACCGGCCCCTCGTGACGGCGCGTTACGAGCAGCTCAAGGGCGACGCCGAGGCCCGCACCCTGGACGAGGTCACCGATCGGCTCATCGTCCTCGACCGTACGGTCGCCTTCATCCCCGCCAACAAGGACCGCACCCTCGCCCTGGAGATCCGCCAAACCGCACTGGTCGACTACTTCACCACCACCTTCGACCGGCTGTGGCGTCTGGCGACGCCCATGTACCCGCAGGCCGTCCAGCAGCCCACGCTGAACGGCATCTCCCCGCGCCAGCGCGCCATCGCGAGTCTCCTCATCGAGGGCCACACCGACGCGTCCATGGCCGACCGTCTCGGCATGAACATTCGTACCGTCCGCGTCCACATCGCCAAACTCGCCGCGACGCTGGGCAGTGAGAGCCGCGCCCAACTCGGCTACCTCATTGGGCAGTCCGGGATCCTTGATCGGGCACACCCGGAATCCTGATCACCGCCGGCCCGGCCGCCTCGGACGACGGCGACGGCGAGCGCGGCCCGTCCAACCCCACCTGCG
Source organism: Streptomyces sp. NPDC006385 (assembly GCF_040612485.1). Taxonomy (NCBI): domain Bacteria; kingdom Bacillati; phylum Actinomycetota; class Actinomycetes; order Kitasatosporales; family Streptomycetaceae; genus Streptomyces; species Streptomyces sp. NPDC006385. The sequence continues at coordinate 7,314 of NZ_JBEXQG010000135.1, read as the reverse complement.
CGATCCGCACCCCGAGCTGCGTACGACTCGCCGCCCCCAACGTCTCCGACAACCGCGCGATGTGCGCCCGGCACGTCCGCACGCTTATCCCCAACCGCTCCGCGATCACCGCGTCCTGATGTCCCTCGGCGAGCAACGCCGCGATGGACTGCTCGCGGTGCGAGATGCCCTCGATGCCGGTGTCGGGGAGCGGCGCCGTCAGCGGGATCGCGAGCCGCCACAGCCGTTCGAACACCGTCACCAGGTAGTTCACCAGGCCAGGGTGCCGCAGTTCCAGCGCCATCGTGCGGTCGGCGTTCGCGGGGATGAAGGCCACCGTGCGGTCGAAGAGGATCAGCCGGTCGATCACCTCGTCCAGCGTCCGGGCCTCCACCGAATCGCCCATCAGCTCAAGGTAGTTGAGCAGGCCCTGCCCGTGCCGGGCCACGTGGGTGTACAGGTCGCGCATCCGCACGCCCCGCCCTCGCAGCGCCAGCGCCCGATGCAGACCCTCCGTCAGTTCGTGCTCGGGGCGGATGCCGCCGGGCTGCACCGTCAGCACCTGAGCCGTGCACGCCTCCGTCGCCGCGTCCAGGGCCGCCTGGATGCGGGAGGCGCCGTCCAGCACGCGGATCGCCGTGCCCTCCGCGCCGGCCGCCTGTGGCTGCTGCGGGCCCAGCCCGGCGTACCACTCGAACGCCGCCACCGCCGAACCCACCCGCCGCTGGCTCGCGCTGACCTCGTCGTACACCCCGCGCAGCAGCCGTGTCATGACCTCCTGCGGGGACGTCGGCACCAGCCAGTCCATGTCGTCGGGGTCGGGGTGCAGCAGCGCGAGCTCCAGCAGGCAGGGCACCGGCTCCGCGTCCCGGCGCGGCACGCGACCGCGGCGTACGGCCCGGGAATACACGCGATCCCCGGCCTCGCACAGTCGGTCGGCGCCGTGTGGATGCTCCTCCGTCCCGTGCCCGGCCATCGCCCATCCACCCCCGGTTCCTGCCTCTTGCGCCGGCTCGCCCACCTCCGGAGCGCGGTGTCGACGCCCCTGCCGGGACAGCCCTGCGGGGACGGCCCTGCGGGGCGTGGCCATGGCCGAAGGCAGCGTGCTCAGCCCTTCGGCCCTACGGTTCGCTCGCGCTTCCGCAGCGCAACTATGCGCGGACAGGCCGTGCTCCGCAACACGGCTCACGCCGGGACGGCCGCCCTTGCATGACGGTACGTCCCGGTATCTCCGGGCCTCCGCCCGCCGAGTTGCAACAAGCTGATGGGGTGGTCCGCGCGCCGTCACCCCACCGCGTGGTGGCCATGGCAGGAAACGTCACACTCGCGAACACCATGCCTGAGCGGCTGAGGGCCCCTCCTCGACCGAGAAGGAGGACGAGAAGGAGGGGAGGAGCAGCAGGGCTTGCGGGAGCAGGAAACGAAGGGGGAGCTGAGCGAGCGGCCGAGCGCACTCGCAAAGCAGCCGGTCGCCCTATTTGCCGAGCCCCGCCGCCGAGCAAGCCGCCTTGTACTTGCTCGTGCAGATCTCGGACACCTTGTAGATCCCGTCGGCGAGGACGGTCTCCTTGATGTTGTCCTGGGTCAGGGCGACCACGGGCACCAGCAGGGCCGGGATGTCCTTGTCGGTCGGGCTGTCGACCTGGTCCTGGGTGAGGGAGTCGAACTGGATGTCCCGGCCCTGGACCTTGGCGACGGCCATCTCCGCGGCGCTCTCGGCCTCCTGCGGGTACGACTTGTACACGCTCATGTACTGCTCACCGGCGACGATCCGCTGGACGGCGTCCAGTTCGGCGTCCTGCCCGGTGACCGGCGGCAACTGGGTCACGCCCGCGGCCTTGAGGGCCTTGATGACGCCGCCGGCCATGCCGTCGTTGGCGGCGTAGACGCCCTTGAGGTTGTTCACACCGATGGACTCGATCGCCCGGGCCATGTTGGCCTGGGCGTTCTCCGGCTTCCAGTCCTTGGTGTCGTAGGACCTGGCGATGTCCACCGCGCCGTTGAGTTCCGAGAGGGCGCCCGCCTTGAACTGCTTGGCGTTCGGGTCGGTGGGCGAGCCGTTCATCATGACGATCTTGTCGGAGGAGTCGACGCCCTGCCCGCCCATGGCCTCCAGGAGGGTGCGGGCCTGCACCTCCCCGACGAGTTCGTTGTCGAAGGAGACGTACGCGTCGATGGGCCCCTCGGCGAGACGGTCGTAGGCGATGACCGGGATCCCGGCGTCCTTGGCCCTCTTCACGCCGTCGGCGATGGCGTGCGAGTCGACGGCGTCCAGCAGGATCACGTCGACCTGGTCGTCGATCATCTTCTGCAGCTGGCTCGCCTGCTTGGCCGCGCTCGCGTCGGCGTTCAGGTAGACGACCCTGCCCTGCTTGTCCGTGAGCTCCTGGACCTTGTTCCTGATGATGGGGTAGTCGAACTTGTCGTAGCGCGTGTTCGCCGTCTCCGGCAGCAGCAGCCCCACGGTGAGGTCGTTGCCCTTGGTCGGGCTCGCCGCACCGCTGCCCCCGCTGACCCCCAGCGCCCCGCACGCGGCCAGCGAAACGGTCATCGTGGACGCGGCGGCCACGGCTGTGGCGATACGTCGCGTGGGGCGCATGGAACGCATAGAGGAGCTCACTTCTGGTGCCATCGGTGCAGTGGGCGCGTCATTGCGCCCAGATGACTGAAAAGCCAACGCTCCGCCAACCCCCAGCGTCAAGCAGAAGTACTTAACGAGTGCGCAACACCATGCTCCGCCGCCCATGTCAAGACATGGTGGAACACCTGCAAACACCCATTACATCCTCTCCGTCGAACCTTGATCGACCGGAAGGACAAGGTCCGCACAGCCAACTCTCTTTCTCGCGAGTCGGGATCAGGACAGCTTTCCGACCGCCGCTCCGCACTCGACCAGCAGATCGAATGAACCCAGCCAGACGCGCGACCGCGGGCACCCTGCTCATGACGACCCCCGTGTACGCGGCCACGACCTGCTGACGCGTGACTTCGGCTCCGGCGGCGGGGCGACCGTCGACGAGGTCGAGCCCCTCGCCCGACCGGGGCCTCGGTGTCGTACGACAGCGCCACCGGCAAGGCCAGACTCACCTGCTGCACCGGCGCTGGGAGGACGACGGCGGGGACAACCCCGTCGTGCGGGTGGCGAAGGTGACGGGCACCTCCTGGCCGGACACCACGGCCAAGGAGAACCTGTCGTACAGCTAACTGCGTCACCGCGGTCGACGCCGCCGACGACAAGTCCGCCAGGTCGGCGGCCGGCTCCGTCAGCCGGGGCGACCGGGCACCCTCGGCGCCCACCGCTCTCACGGCCGCGACGACGCCCGGCACGGGCATCACGCTGACCTGGAAGGCGCCGGCCTCGCCCGTCGCGCAGGACCTGGTGTACGTCCTGGAATCCGTCGCGTCGGCGCCGGGCACCGGCACCGTGAACGGACCGGGCGGCCAACTCCCGCTTCACCAGCGGCGAGGAGTTCTCGTACGTCACCGTGACGGAGTCGGTGGGCAGCCCCTGACCGGCCGGTCGGCCGGGCCTGAGAAGATCATCCTCATGACCCCGACCGAAACCCCCGCCGAGGACAGCCTGTTCGGCCCGCTCACCGTCCACCTGGACACCGAGCACGGCCAAGTCGTCGTCGAGGGCGGGGCGATACCGCGGATCGTGCTGAGCCGCGCCGCCGGTACCGAGGCCGAGGAGCACATACCCGTCGGCACCCGGGACGGCGGCGCGCTCACGCTCACCGTCGACGGCGAGCAAGCCGGCATACATCCGGCGAAGGGGCGGCTGACCCGGCGTTCGTACCGGGTCGACGTCCGGCACGCCCGCCACGTCTGGCGGCTGGTGCCCGACTCGCTGCCGGACAGCCGGTTCCTGCGGGACGGGCGGCGGCTCGGGGCGTTCACCTGCGAGGGCGACGGCCGGGTCTCGGCCGACTGGCGGGCGGACGCCGCGCCGGACGCCGTGGACGTGGCTCTCGGCTACGCCCTCGCCGCCGCGTTCGGCACGGGTGCGCAGCCCATGTGGATGCTGGTCGCCGACGCGATCGGCGACCTGATCCCCTGACACGTGAAGGGGCCCGGAGGTCGAACCTCCGGGCCCCTTCACGTGACGCGTCCGCCCAGCGCTGCTCCTGCTCGGCCTTCTCCTGCTCGGCCTTCTCCTGCTCGGCCTTCTAGTCCTTGGCCTTCTTCGGCCGCCACACCACCAGCGCGCTGGTCTGCTGCACCTCCTGGTACGGCACCAGATCGCGGCGGTACGACGCGTGCACCGCCGCCTCGCGCTGCTGCATCGCCGCCGCCGCACCGTCCAGGGCCGCCTGGAGTTCGGCGACCCGGGACTGGAGCGCGGCGACCTGGTTCTCCAGTTCGATGATGCGCTTGATGCCGGCCAGGTTGATGCCCTCGTCCTGCGACAACTGCTGGACCGTGCGCAGCAGTTCGATGTCGCGGGCCGAGTAGCGGCGGCCCCGGCCGGCCGTACGGTCCGGAGACACCAGGCCCAGACGGTCGTACTGGCGCAGCGTCTGCGGGTGCAGGCCGGAGAGCTGGGCCGCCACCGAGATGACGTAGACCGGGGTCTCCTCGGTCAGTTCATACGGGTTGCGTCGACGACCGTCCATCTGACTCATGCTCCCTTCGCGGCCTGGAACAGCTCCGCCCGCGGGTCCTCGCCCGCGGTCGCCTCGCGATACGCCTCGAGTGCGTCACGAGCCTTCCCCGAAAGGTCCTTCGGAACACTCACCTCGACGGTGACCAGCAGGTCGCCGCGGGTGCCGTCCTTGCGGACCGCGCCCTTGCCCCGCGCCCGCATGGTGCGGCCGTTGGGCGTGCCGGGCGGCAGTTTCAGCGTGACCGGCGGTCCGCCCAGGGTGGGGACCCTGACCTCGCCGCCGAGGGCCGCCTCCGTGAAGGTCACGGGGACGGTCACCGTGAGGTTGTCGCCCTTGCGCCCGAACACCGGGTGCTCGCCGACGTGCACGGTGACGTACAGGTCACCCGCCGGGCCGCCGCGCTCGCCGGGCGCGCCCTTGCCGCGCAGGCGGATGCGCTGGCCGTCCGACACCCCGGCCGGGATGCGGACCTGCATGGTCCTGGACGACTTCGCGCGGCCGCTGCCCTTGCACTCCATGCAGGGGTGTTCGGCGATCAGGCCGCGCCCCTTGCAGTCCGGGCACGGATCCGTGAGGGAGAAGCCACCGCCGGAACCCCGCGCGACCTGGCCGGTGCCGACGCAGGTCGGGCACACCCGCGGCGTGCCGTTCTTGTCGCCGGTACCCGCGCAGGCCTTGCAGGGCGACTGCGAGGACATGCGCAGCGGGACCGTCGCGCCCTCGATCGCCTCGGTGAAGCTGAGGGTGACCTCGGTGTCGATGTCCTGCCCGCGCCTGGGCTGGGTACGGGTCGTGCCCGTGCCGCCGCGGTTGAACAGGCCCCCGAAGACGTCACCGAGTCCGCCGCCGAAGCCGCCGGCTCCCCCTTGCCCCTGACCCGGGGCGCCGCCTCCGAAGAGGTCGCCCAGGTCGAAGTTGAAGGAGCCGCCCCCGCCGCCCGGCCCCGGGCGACCGTGCCTATCAAAGATGGCGCCGTTGCCGAAGAGGGCGCGTGCCTCGTCGTACTCCTTGCGCTTCTTGGGGTCGCCGAGGATGTCGTTCGCCTCGGAGATCTCCTTGAAGCGCTCCTCGGCCCTGGCGTTTCCCTTGTTGGCGTCCGGGTGGTACTCGCGGGCGAGCTTGCGGTACGCCTTCTTGATCTCGGCCTCGGTGGCGTCCTTGGGGACGCCGAGGACCTTGTAGTAGTCCTTCTCGATGAAGTCCTTGGTGCTCATCCTCGACGCCCCTCCTTCCTGATCGAGTGTCCCGTCAGTTCAACGTCAGCCCTCGTCCGGGCCACCGCTCTCCTTGTCGTCGGCCGCCGCGTTCTCCTCGGACCCCTCGGCCTTGACGGTCTGCGCGCCCGGCTGCGGCTCGGCGACGGCCACCCGCGCGGGGCGGATGGTGCGCTCGCCGAAGCGGTACCCGGGCTGCAGGATCGCCACGCAGGTCGTCTCGGTGACGTCCGGCGCGTAGGAGTGCATCAGGGCCTCGTGGATCGTCGGGTCGAAGGGCTCGCCCTCCTTGCCGAACTGCTGGAGTCCCAGCTTCGCCGCGACGGTCTCCAGCGACTCCCCGACGGACTTGAATCCGCCGACGAGCTCGCCGTGTTCCCGCGCGCGGCCGATGTCGTCGAGCACCGGCAGGAGCTCGGTCAGGAGGTTCGCGATGGCGATCTCCTTGACCGTGATCCGGTCGCGCTCGACGCGGCGGCGGTAGTTCTGGTACTCGGCCTGGAGTCGCTGGAGGTCCGCCGTGCGCTCACCGAGCGCCGTACGCACCTGGTCCAGCTGGGCCACCAGGCCCGCGTCTGCTGTTCCGTCCCCGGCCGGGGCCGCCCCCTCCTGCGGGGCGGCCGTCGACTCGGCGTCGTCGGGGGTCGCGCCGGAGGGGACGTCGGGCTTCTCCTCGAAGCCCGGGGTCTCCTCCGTCATTACGCGGCACCGTCCTTGCGCTCGTCGTCCACGATCTCGGCGTCCACGACGTCGTCGTCGGCGGCCTTGGCGCCGGCACCACCCTGGGTGGCACCCTCCGGACCGCCGGCGGCCTGCGCGCCCTGGGCATCGGCGTACATGGCCTGGCCGACCTTCTGGGAGACCGCGGCGACCTTCTCGGTGGCGGTGCGGATCTCGGCGGTGTCCTCGCCCTTGAGCGCGGTCTTCAGCTCCTCGACGGCGGCCTCGACCTCGGTCTTGACCTCGCCGGGGACCTTGTCCTCGTTGTCCTTGAGGAACTTCTCCGTCTGGTAGACGAGCTGCTCGCCCTGGTTGCGGGTCTCGGCGGCCTCGCGGCGGCGGTGGTCCTCCTCCGCGTACTGCTCGGCCTCCTGGCGCATCCGGTCGACCTCGTCCTTCGGCAGCGAGGAGCCGCCGGTGACGGTCATCTTCTGCTCCTTGCCCGTGCCCAGGTCCTTGGCGGTCACGTGCATGATGCCATTGGCGTCGATGTCGAAGGACACCTCGATCTGCGGGACGCCACGCGGGGCCGGCGGCAGACCGGTCAGCTCGAACATCCCGAGCTTCTTGTTGTACGCCGCGATCTCGCGCTCGCCCTGGTAGACCTGGATCTGCACGGACGGCTGGTTGTCCTCGGCCGTCGTGAAGATCTCGGACCGCTTGGTCGGGATCGTGGTGTTGCGCTCGATCAGCTTGGTCATGATGCCGCCCTTGGTCTCGATACCGAGGGACAGCGGGGTCACGTCGAGGAGCAGGACGTCCTTGACCTCACCCTTGAGGACACCGGCCTGGAG
>NZ_JBEXQG010000134.1:0-10360 GCF_040612485.1 Streptomyces sp. NPDC006385 | reverse complement strand
GGCCCGGAACCGACGTCGGTTCCGGGCCACTTCTCATAGAAGAACGGGCCGTTCAGCCGTGACCGTCCCTTCCAGTTGTCGTAGAGCTTGACGTGGGAGGCGAGCTTGCCGGTGCTGGTGCCCCGACGGTGACGGTGGTGCCGTCGTCGTAGTCCGTCCAGAGCAGGCCCGCGACATGGGCCTGCCGGTGCAGGAAGCCGGTCTCGCCCGCGGCGAGCAGCTGGTCGGTGCGCCGGGTCTCGTGAGCGCGCAGGTGAAGAGGGTGGGACAGGGCGGCAGAGGGCGTGGCCGGCCGCGGATGACCGCGCGCTTTCGGGTCACTCCTCCGCCGGAGGTCTGAGGGCCTCCTCCTCCAGCAGGCGCTCCGCGATGTCGTCCGCCCATGCCCGGACCCATCGCCGCAGCGCCGGCAGCGCGTCCTCGGGCAGGCCGCCGGCGGTGAACTCCCTGTCGTCCAGCAGCTCCGTCGCCTCCAGGCGGGACTGGAGGTCCGCCAGGTCGAACTCGTCCCAGGCGTGGCGGCGGCCGAGTTCCTCCAGATCGGGAAAGCTCCGGTCGGGCGCGGCCAGGCGCACGTCGACGACGTCGCGTGCGGAGCCGCGGTCGGTCAGGGCCCGGACCTTGGTGCCGATGAGGTCCTCGAGAGCGAGAGCCGGGCCGAGGCCGGTGATGACCGGCGGGCGCCAGAACATCTCCTTGAGGAGGTCGACCGTACGTTCCTCACCCGTGTCGGGGTCGGTGACGAGCAGGCGGGCGGAGAGCGGGTCGGTCTCCAGGAGGCGTACCTGCCAGCCGCGTTCGCTCAGGCCCTGCCGGATCACGGACGCGATCCGGTCCATGGGCTCGGAGGTCTCCGTGGCCACCTCCAGCGGCCAGGCGCGGGAGGCCCGACGAGGCCCCGCCCGGCGTGTCCCGCCCGGCTCCCCCAGCTGAGCCCCGCCCGGCAGCTCCAGCGGCGCCCCGCCGGGCTCCTCCAGCGGCGCCTCGCCCGGCTCCTGGGCCGGCGTCTCCCGTGGCGCCCGTGGGGTCAGCCCATGGGCCCGGACCGCGCACTCGCCGGCCAGGACGAGCGGGTAGCGGGCGCCGAGGGTGAGGACGTCGGTCGGCAGATGGCGGCGGTGCGGGATCATCGTGCGCCGATTATGGCGCGCAGTCGGGACCGGAACGCGCAATGACGGGCGTCGGCCGCGCCGAGGCGGGTGACCTCGGCGCGGCCGACGGGACGTGGGCCACCGGACCGCGGCTACCTCGCCACGAACTGCGTGAGGATCGCCTGGACCTCGTAGATGTCGACGCCCTTCGTGAACGTCTTCTCGATGGGCGTCGCCGACCCCGACAGCCAGATCTTCAGCTCGGCGTCCAGGTCGAAGGTGCCGGCGGTCTCCACCGCGAAGTGCGTGATGCTGCGGTAGGGGATGGAGTGGTACTCCACCTTCTTGCCGGTGATGCCCTGCTTGTCGACCAGGATGAGACGGCGGTCGGTGAACAGGATGGTGTCCCGTATCAGCAGGTACGCGGCGTGCACCTGCTCACCGTGGCCCAGCAGACGGGCGTAGTCCTGCTGCGCCTGTCCCTGGTCGATGGTGTGCGCGTTGCCGAACAGTGCCATGGATGGTTCCCCCCACGCATTGGCCTGGATGTCTGGTCATGTCCCGGTAAGTCACCGGCTTCACATGATCTTCGCCATGTATAGCCCCTTGGGGAGGGCCACGCATAGAGGTGCAAGGCAGGCGCAGTGGGTCAGGTGTCGTACGAACCGTCCCAGGGTGCGCCGAAGCCCAGGTGGTCCGGGTAGAGCTCGGCCCAGGGCTCGCTCTCGTCCTCTCCTGTCACCAGGCCGAACAGCACGCCGTCGAAGGTGAGCTGGAAGGGACGTATCGCGATGTCCGTGTACATGCGCCGGGGCAGGCTGCGCAGCAGGGTCGCCAGGTGGGCGCGGGCCCGGGTGAGCACGGAGTCCGGGCCGTGCGGGGCGCGCTGCTGCTCGGCCCAGGTGCCGGCGCACCAGATCTCCGAGTCGCGGTACGTGCCGTCGGCGTCGAAGGTGTGCAGGACCGAATAGAGGCGTTTGTGCTCCTCCCAGCCGGCGCCGAGGTCGAAGCCCTTGGGAAAGGCGTAGGTGACCGAACCCATGAACTGCCCGTCCGCGTAACGGCCGATCGCCTCGGTGCGACCGTGCGGCTCGTAGGCGATCGGGATGACCTCAGGGACTGCCATGGCGGAAACCATACGGTCGCGGCGGGGGGCATGGTGCCGGTGAGGCGGGATCGATGCCAACCCAAGGGACAACATCCGCGTGATGTCCCCGAGTTGACCACGAGTCAGCCAAGAAATTCACGGCAGCCTTTCGGATCTCCGCGACCACGCACAGACACAGGGGCAGGCCCGCGTGAGCGGGCCTGCCCCTGTGCTGCCGTGTGTGCTACGCCGTCGGCTTCTCCTCCAGGCGCGGGAAGAGGACCGCGCCCTTCGTGACCGTCGTACCGGCCGGGAGCACGCCCCACTCGCCGGCCTCCTGGACCTTCTGGTCGGCGAGGGCGCCGAGGGATGCCTGCGCGCCCAGGGAGTCCCAGAGCTTCTGGGAGGTCTCCGGCATGACCGGGTTGAGGAGGACCGCCACGGCCCGCAGGGACTCCGCGGCCGTGTAGAGGATGGTGGCGAGGCGTGCCTTGCCCTCCTCCGAGGTGTCCTTCGCGACCTTCCAGGGCTCCTGCTCGGTGATGTAGCCGTTGACCTGCTTGACGAAGTCGAAGACCGCCAGGATGCCGCCCTGGAAGTCCAGCTCGTCACCGATCTTCCGGTCGGCTTCCGCGACCGCCTTGGCCAGGCCGTCGTGGATCGCCCTCTCGGCCTCGCCGTCGGCGGTGGCCGCAGGCAGCTCGCCGCCGAAGTACTTGCCGACCATCGCCGCGACGCGGGAGGCGAGGTTGCCGTAGTCGTTCGCCAGCTCGCTGGTGTAGCGGGCGGAGAAGTCCTCCCAGGAGAACGAGCCGTCCTGGCCGAAGGCGATCGCGCGCAGGAAGTACCAGCGGTACGCGTCCACGCCGAAGTGCGAGGTCAGGTCCTGCGGCTTGATGCCGGTCAGGTTGGACTTGCTCATCTTCTCGCCGCCGACCATCAGCCAGCCGTTGGCGGCGACCTTGCCGGGCAGCGGCAGGCCGTTCGCCATCAGCATGGCCGGCCAGATGATCGCGTGGAAGCGGAGGATGTCCTTGCCGACGAGGTGGACGTCGGCCGGGAAGGTCGACTCGAACTTCTCCGGGTTCTCGTTGTAGCCGACCGCGGTGGCGTAGTTGAGCAGCGCGTCGACCCAGACGTAGATGACGTGCTTGTCGTCCCAGGGGACCGGGACGCCCCAGTCGAAGGTGGAGCGGGAGATGGAGAGGTCCTGAAGGCCCTGGCGTACGAAGTTCACGACCTCGTTGCGCGCGGACTCGGGCTGGATGAAGCCCGGGTTGGCCTCGTAGTGCGCGAGCAGCTTCTCGGCGTACTCGCTCAGCTTGAAGAAGTAGTTCTCCTCCTGGAGGAGCTCCACCGGCTTCTTGTGGATCGAGCACAGCTTCTGCCCCGCGTACTCGCCCTCGCCGTCGAGCAGCTCGCCGGGGAGCTTGTACTCCTCGCAGCCGACGCAGTACGGGCCCTCGTAGCTGTCCTTGTAGATCTCGCCCTTGTCGTAGAGATCCTGGACGAACTCCTGCACGCGGTCGGTGTGCCGCTTCTGCGTGGTGCGGATGAAATCGTCGTTCGCGATCTCCAGGTGCTCCCAGAGGGGCTTCCACGCCTCCTCGACGAGCTTGTCGCACCACTCCTGCGGGGACACTCCGTTGGCGTTCGCGGTGCGCATGATCTTCTGACCGTGCTCGTCCGTGCCGGTGAGGTACCACACCTTCTCGCCGCGCTGACGGTGCCAGCGCGTGAGCACGTCCCCTGCGACGGTCGTGTAGGCGTGGCCCAGGTGAGGAGCGTCGTTGACGTAGTAAATGGGGGTGGAGACGTAGAACGCCTTGCCACCCTGCTTCTCGGATCCAGTGGCCGCCATGGTCGAAATCCTACTGGCCCCGTGAAGATCGACTCACACGCGTTTCGGGGGGTGGACGGGGCGGTGCACCCCGTCCACCCCCTGGGGGTCACGGGCGCCAGTCGGCCAGGATGCCCTCGTAGAGCTGCTTGTCGGTGAGCTCCAGGGGCGTTTCGCCTGTCATGAAGTGGGCGGTGTTGTCCGTCTTGAGCTTGCGGAGGTAGTCGAAGGCCTTCTGCTCGGGGGCGCCGAAGGCGACGAAGCAGAAGAAGACGGAGGGGTGGTTCTTCGCGGCGTCCGTGAGGGCCTGGGTGGCGGGGGTCTTGGCGTCGGGGGCGCCGTCGGTCTGGAAGACCACCAGGGCGGGGGTGTCGGGGGCCGTCTTCTGGTGGTGGGTGACGACTTCCTCGACGGCTACGTGGTAGCTGGTACGGCCCATGCGGCCGAGGGCGGCGTGGAGCTCGTCGATCCTGTTCTCGTGGTCGGTGAGGGTGAGCTCGCCGGTGCCGTCGAGTTCGGTGGAGAAGAAGACGACGTGGACCTTGGGCTGGGGGGCCGGGTCGAGGTGGGCGGCGAGGGCGAGGGTCTGGTCGCCGAGGGCCTGGGCGGAGCCGTCCTTGTAGTACGGGCGCATGGAGGCGGAGCGGTCGAGGACGAGGTAGACCTTGGCTCGGGTGCCGGTGAGGTTGTGCTTCTCGAGGGCGGCGGCTGCGGCGCGGTGGGCTGTGCGGAGGGTTCGGGGGACCGTTCGAGTGGCCTCGGCTTCGCCTTCGGCGTCCGTGTTCCCACCCGCACCACCCGTGCGGGTTTCGTCGTCGGCCGCGGGTGGCCCCTGTGGGGCGTCCTCGCCGTCGGCGGCCGCGGGGGTGGTGGGTGCGGGGGTGGTGGGTGCCTCCGAGGCAGGCTCGGGCACGGCGATCGGCTCCGCCGCCGCGCCGGGCTCCGGCTCGGGGGTGGGCGTGACCTCGGCGGATGCCTCGGGCTCGGGGGCCTGGTCCTGCGCCGCCGCAACCGGAGCGGGCGCCTCGACAGCGGGCTCCGGCTCAGCCGGCGACTCCACCGCGACCGGCTCCTCGTCGACGGACGTCTCGACGGCAGGCGTCTCCGCGACGGGCTCCGCCTTGGCCGGCTCGTCGACGACCGGCGTGTCGGCAGCAGCCCCTGCCCCGGCAGACTCCACGGCCGGTTCCTCGACGGCCTCGGCCGGCTCCTGGGGGGCGGGCGTCTCGGTGGCCGGGGCCTCGGTGACAGGCGTCTCAGCGATCGAGTCCTGGGCGGCGGGCGTCTCCGTGGCCGGTTCCCCGGCCACCGGCGTCTTCGCGGCAGGCTCTGCCTCGGCGGGTTCCTCAGTGGCCGGGGCCTCGGGGGCGGGCGTCTCCTTGATCGGCTCCTGGGCGGCGGGCGTCTCGGCGGCGGGCCTCTCGGTGGTCGGCTCCTCGGCCGCCGGCGTCTTCGCGGCAGGCTCTGTCCTGGCGGGTTCCTCAGTGGCCGGGGCCTCGGGGGCGGGCGTCTCCTTGATCGGCTCCTGGGCGGCGGGCGTCTCGGTGGCCGGGGCCTCGGCAGTGGGCGTCTCCGTGACCGGCTCCTCGACGACCGGCGTCTCAGCCCTCACCGCCTCCGTGACCGGCTCCTCGACGACCGCCGTCTCAGCCCTCACCGCCTCCGTGACCGGCGTCTCCGTGACCGGCGTCTCCGTGACCGCCGTCTCCACCCCCGGCTCCTCATCCCCCGGCACCTCCCCCCGCGTCTCCACCGGCTTTGCCGGCTTGGGGACCGTGACGTTGTCGAAGGCTGCCGCGACCAGATCGTGCTCGTCCTTCTCCGTTTGGTCGGTCGGTTCCGGCTTCGCCCGCTCGGAGACCGTCGGCTCCGACGCTCGCGGTTCCGGTACCTGGGCGGCAGCCGTCGGCTGGGGCTCCGGGGTCGGGGACGGGAGCGTCGGCTGCGGTTCCGGCGAAGGAGTCGCACCCTCCGCTTCGGCGGTACGCCCCTTGCGTGACCGGCCGAACGCGTTCCGCAGGAGAGTGAGAATGCCCATGTGCGCAACCCTTCGCGTGAGTTGATGCCCGTAGATCCCTGGCCAGGACGGACACGTAAGGTTAGCGGCCCTCGGTGGCGATCTTGGGGAGGGGCGGGCACAGCGGCGCTCGGTACGTCAAGGCCCCCCTCGCGCCGACTCGGGGCGAGGGCTCAACTCCCGTACAGACACCTCTGGTTCACCTGTCGTTAACTCACTCGCTCCGCTGCCGCACAAACGTGCCCCTAGCGTCCGTCACGCTGCACTTCATGGGGAAGCAGGGAGAAAGACACACCATGCGTATTCCGTTGCCGATCATCAGCACGAACAGTGACTCGCACCCCGGCGGCCGGGCCGCCCTGACCTGCCGGTTCCGGTGTGGTGACGCCTGCTTCCACGAGGTGCCCAATACCACCACGAACCCGTACGTGGGTGACGTCATCGCCGACGCCGTCAGCCGCCGTACGACGCTGCGCGCCGCCGCCGTCGTCACCGCGGTCGCCGCCGTGGGCGCCTCCGCCACCGTCGCCGCGCCGAAGGCGAGCGCCGACGAGGACAGGTCCGGCGAGGAGCAGGGGAAGCGCGGCTCCTCCCGGGGCGCGCGCGGTCTGCGCTTCGAGGCCGTCGCGCCGAACACCGCCGACACCGTGACCATCCCGGACGGCTACGCGCAGAGCATCGTGATCGGCTGGGGCGAGCCCATCCTGCGTGGCGCGCCCGCCTTCGACCCGGAGAACCAGACCGGCGAGGCGCAGTCCAAGCAGTTCGGCTACAACAACGACTTCCTCGCCCTGCTCCCGCTGCGCGGCGAGCGCAATCGGCAGATCCTCGTCGCGAACCACGAGTACACCGACGAGGTGCTCATGTTCCGGGGGTACGACGCCGACAACCCGACCAGGCAGCAGGTCGAGGTCGCCTGGGCCGCCCACGGGCTCTCCGCCGTCGTCGTGGAGGAGGACCGCAGGAGCGGCAAGCTCACCCCCGTGCCCCGGCATCCGCTCAACCGGCGGGTCACGGCCACCAGCGAGTTCAAGGTCACCGGCCCGGCCGCCGGCTCCGACCTGCTGAAGACCTCCGCCGACCCGACCGGCACCAAGGTCCTCGGCACCCTCAACAACTGCTCCGGCGGCGTCACCCCGTGGGGCACCACGCTGCACGGCGAGGAGAACTTCAACCAGTACTTCGCCAACGCCACCCGCGCCACGGACAAGCGGTACGGGCTCGGGACCGGCGCGAGCGAGCGCAAGTGGGAGAGGTTCGACAAGCGGTTCGACGTGGCCAAGGAGCCGAACGAGCCGCACCGCTTCGGGTACGTCGTCGAGCTCGACCCGTACGACCCGACCTCCAAGCCCCGCAAGCACACCGCGCTCGGCCGGTTCAAGCACGAGGGCGCGACCGTGCGGCTGACCGAGGACGGGCGGCCCGTCGTCTACTCCGGTGACGACGAGCGCTTCGACTACTTCTACAAGTTCGTCGGCAGCAAGCGGATGAAGAAGGGGTCGAGCCGGGCGGTGCGGGAGCACAACCTGTCGCTGCTCGACGAGGGGACGCTGTACGTCGCCAAGCTCACCGGTGACTCTCCCGCCATCGAGATCGACGGCACCGGCAAGCTTCCGGCCGACGGCGAGTTCGACGGCAGCGGCGAGTGGATCCCGCTGGCCACGGCGACGGCGAAGGGCGCCGTCTCGCACGTCGAGGGCATGAGCGCCGACGAGGTGTTCGTCTTCACGCGCATCGCCGGTGACAAGGTGGGCGCCACCAAGATGGACCGGCCCGAGGACATCGAGCCCAACCCGCACACCGGCAAGGTGTACGTCGCCCTCACCAACAACACCAACCGCGGCGTCGGCAGCAACGCCAAGGCCGACGAGGCCAACCCGCGCAACGGCAACAAGCACGGCCAGGTCCTGGAGCTCACCGAGCGCTGGAACCGCGCCGACAGCAAGACGTTCGCCTGGAAGCTGTTCCTGGTGGCGGGCGACCCGGAGGACCCGGCCACCTACTTCGCCGGGTTCCCCAAGGAGCACGTCTCCCCGATCTCCTGCCCGGACAACGTCGCCTTCGACTCCTACGGCAACCTGTGGATCTCCACAGACGGCAACGCCCTCGGCTTCCACGACGGTCTCTTCGGCGTGGCCACGCGCGGTGACCGGCGCGGTGAGCTGAAGCAGTTCCTGACGATGCCGAAGGGCGCGGAGACCTGCGGCCCGATCATCCAGGACCGCCGTGTGCTCGTCGCCGTGCAGCACCCGGGCGAGATCGACGGCGCGACGGCCGAGAAGCCGCTGAGCGCCTGGCCCGACGGTCCGGGCGAGCTCAACCGTCCGGCGGTCGTGGCGGTCTGGCGCAAGGACGGCTGCGACATCGGCGTCTGAGCCGGTGCCTCTACGGGAGTGCTGGGACCGGCGGCTGCCGCTCGCCGTCGCGTCCCAGCCACTCCCGGTACGCCGGCGCCTGCCGGGCCGCCTCCCCGTACGCCTCCTCCAGCGCGGGATAGACGCCGTCCAGGTCCGTCTCCGTACGGGCCGCGAGGAGCAGCCGTACGCCGAGGGGGTCGCCGTGCAGGCGGCGTACCGCCATGTCGGCGCTGGAGGCGTGGGTCGGCTGGCAGACGGTGACCACCTCGCCGGTGGCGACCAGGGCGCCGGCCGTGTGGTAGTCGCCGTGCAGGACATGGGGGCTGACGCCGGCCGCGCGGAACATCCGCTGCACGGCGTCCCACTCGCCGTCGACCGTGGGGTCGATCATCCAGCGGTCGCCGGCCAGGTCACGCAGGTCGACCTCGGACTTGGCCGCCGCCGGGTGGTCGGCCGGCAGGGACACGAACTGCGGCTCGCGTTCCATCAGCACCCGCAGTCGCAGCTCCGGCGGGATGCGCAGGGGGCTGCCCTCCACCTCGTGCACGAAGGCGACGTCGAGCTGGCCGTCGGCGACCATGCGCAGCAGGGCGTTCGGGGAGACGTTCATGTGCAGGGTCGGGTCCTGGCCGTGGCCGCGCAGTCTGCGCAGCCAGCCCGCCAGGGCCTTGCTGGCCGTCGAGCCGACGCGCAGCCCCGGGCCGCCCGCCGCGGCCGCCCTCGCCTCGGCGACGAGGGCGCGCATCTCGGCCACCAGCGGGCGGGCGCGGCTGAGGACCAGGCGGCCCAGCGGGGTGGGGCGGCAGCCGGATCGCGTGCGCAGGAACAGCGCGCCGCCGAGCTCCTGCTCGATGCGCCGCAGTTGCGTGCTGAGCGAGGGCTGAGCGACGCCCAGGTGGCGCGCGGCCCGGTGCAGACTGCCGGTGTCGGCTATGGCGCATAGCGCGCGGAGGTGTCTGACCTCAAGGTCCATGCCCTTGGAGACTAAAGCGGAATCAGGGGTTTCACCAGCCGCACAAACCCTCCCGGATGCCTGCCTATTGGGCCGCTGATAGGGCCGTGCTATCACCGGTTGCCATCATCACAGCGGCCGCACAGGGGCCGACACTCACGTGTTGAACGACTCACCCCCCACCTAGGAGTCTTCAATGCGCTCGCGTACGTCCCCGTCCGCCCGTACGGCGGCGGTCCTCGCCCTCACTCTCGCAACGGCCGGACTCGGCACGGCGGTTCCCGCCGCCGCCGCTCCCGGTCACGCCGGGTATGCCGCCAAGTCGGCCGATTCCGACGGCAGTCGGGCCTTCTTCCAGGCCGTCCTGAAGTCCGTCGCCGAGAAGCGCGCCGCGAACCCGGGCCTGGCGGCCGTCACCGTCGTCTACGACGCCTCCGCCGCGCCGACGTTCAAGGCGCAGATAGCCCGCAGCACCCAGATATGGAACAGCGCGGTGTCGAACGTCCGGCTCCAAGAGGGCTCGAACGCCGACTTCACCTACCGCGAGGGCAACGACCCGCGCGGCTCCTACGCCTCGACCGACGGGCACGGCAACGGCTACATCTTCCTCGACCACCAGCAGAACCAGGAGTACGACTCCACCCGCGTCACCGCCCACGAGACGGGTCACGTCCTCGGTCTGCCCGATCACTACGAGGGCCCGTGCAGCGAGCTGATGTCGGGCGGCGGCCCCGGCCCGTCCTGCACGAACCCCAACCCGGACGCGCGTGAGCGGGCCCGCGTCGACCAGCTGTGGGCCAATGGCTTCGCGGCGGCGATGGACAAGGCCCTGCACAAGTCCGCGCGCTAGGGCCTGTTGCGAAAGTGACGCCTGCCGCGCGACGCCCGGCACGCCCTCTCGCCGCACCGCCCGAAAGCCCGAGTACGCCCAGTACGAGGCGCAGGTGCTCTCCGAGCGCACGGGCTGCGAGGTCCACCTCAAGGTGGAGGGCGCCAACCCCACCGGGTCCTTCAAG
>NZ_JBEXQG010000133.1:0-10921 GCF_040612485.1 Streptomyces sp. NPDC006385 | reverse complement strand
CCGGACCACGGCCAACTCCCCACCCAGCACACCCGGTCAACGACACACCCGATCAAACGGACACGCCACCGGCGAATCAACCTGACCAAGCACTACTAGGGACTGTTCTGAGTTCAGATCACGTGGTGGGTTGGAGGCTGCGGAGTCACAGGATGGCGCCGCGTAGGTGGAGTCCGGCGAGGTGGGCCAGTGGTGTCATATTCAGCTCACTGGGCGGCATCCGATGGCTCGTACCAGAGGCTCGTCATCGGTGAGCGCATGGTCCAGCCCAGCGAGGAGTAAAGCGCCCGACCGTCGGGCGTGCCGACCAGGAGGCCAGTCTTTGCACCGGCCTCGTACGCGGCGCTCTGCAGCGTGCGCATCACCAGGCCGCCCAGGCCCTTGCGCCGGTGCTCGGCGGCGGTCTCGACCTGGTCGACCACGACATGGGCGCCTACCTGGGCGATCTGTCCACGGGCGGCGAAGTGCCCGGCACGCGTGCGGACCAGTACTCGGCTGACGTCGCCCCGGGTCCAACTGGTGAGCGTGTAACCGGCCGGCACCTCAGGGCGCTCCGGTACTAGGTGGCAGGTCATCAGAAAACCGGGGCTGTCGCGCCGCCAGCCCGGCCCGACCCAGGGCAGGACCGCCTGGTCCTCGGCGAACAGCTTCAGCCACGTCCCGGGCGCGCTCGTCGCGGCGACGATCTTGCGCACATCGGCCTCGGAGGGCTCCGGCAGGACGTGCCGGGCGACGTGCTTGGGCTGCCCGACGTCGATCGTCCACCCCCACGGCTCGTCGACCGGGTCCGAGCTGCCGCGGGAGACGACCCAGCCGTTGATCCACATCCGCACGAGCTCACTGATCCTGGTGTCCGGCATCGCCGCCCGCCCCCCTGAATGGTAATAGGTGATAGTGCAAAATGAACCTTACGCAACAGGCGCGGGATTTGACCATAGGAGTAGGTCGCTTGGCCAAGAATCACGAGCGATTGCCACGGGTAGCCACTGGGACTGTTCCGAGTTCAGATCACCGACGCCGGGCGATCACGGCCCGGTAGAACTGCGGTGTGACGCGTGGTGATCTGAGCGATGCCGAATGGGAGTTGGTGGAGCCGTTCTTGCCGCTGGGTGAGCGTGGGCCAATCCCTGACCTGCGCCGACAGTTCGATGCGGTGATGTGGCGGTACCGGACTGGGAGTCCGCGGCGGGACGTCCCTGAGCGCTACGGATCCTGGTCGACCGTCTACGGCCGGTTCCAGCTGTGGGTGGCGGCTGGAACCTTTCAGGCATTGATGGACGAGATGATCGCCAAGGCCGCAACGCGGGGGCAGGTCGACCTCAGCCTGGTCAGCGTGGACTCCACGGTGGCCCGCGCGCACCACCACGCGGCCGGGGTGGTCGTCGACCCGGAGTTGCTGCGGAATCTGGAGAAGGCCGTCGCGGAGGAAAAGGGGCTTCACCAAAGGGGCAAAACGAACCGCTATCGGCGGTGCCCGACCCGGCCGACGAGACGGACGACGCGACTCGCGAGCAACGCCGCCGCGTGCGCCGCCGCCGCAGGGCCCGGCTTCGCGCGGCCGAGCTGGGGCGCTCGTGCGGCGGGCTGACCACCAAGACCCACCTTGCGGCCGAGCGTCGCTGTCGGCCGTTGTCCTTCATGCTCACGCCCGGGCAGGCCGCCGACAGTCCCCGCTTCATCCCGGTCGTCGAGCGGATCAAGGTCCGCGGTCCGGCGGGCCGGCCCCGCACCCACCCGGACGCGATCGCCGGCGACAAGGCGTACTCCTCCCGCGCCAACCGCGCCTACCTGCGCCGACGCCGGAT
Organism: Streptomyces sp. NPDC006385; assembly: GCF_040612485.1. Classification (NCBI taxonomy): domain Bacteria; kingdom Bacillati; phylum Actinomycetota; class Actinomycetes; order Kitasatosporales; family Streptomycetaceae; genus Streptomyces; species Streptomyces sp. NPDC006385. The sequence goes on along the minus strand of NZ_JBEXQG010000133.1, from coordinate 9,116 downwards.
CAGGGGCGTCATCCCAGAGAAAGCCGACCAGACCGCCAACCGCAGGAAGAAGGGCTCGCGCGGCGGCCGTCCCGTCACGCACGACGCCGACCTCTACAAGGACCGCAACACCGTCGAGCGCTGCATAAACAAGATCAAGGAGTGGCGCGGTCTGGCCACTCGCTATGACAAGACGCCCGACAGCTACCTCGCCGGACTCCACCTACGCGGCGCCGTCATATGGCTCCGCAGCCTCCGGCCCGCCACATGATCTGAACTCAGAACACCCCCTAGCCCCCGTGCTCGGCAAACAAGCCGCCCACACCTGGGTCTACGAGCACAGCCAGCACGCCCAGGAAGCCCGCCGCCCGCTCCAGGAGCACCTGCTGACCATCCCCGGCGTCCCCCTCACCCGGGACCAACTGGCCCGCGCCCTGGACCCGCTCCGTCACCTCGGCCGGGCCCCGCAGCTCGCCGACCGGCTGGCCCGACGGGCCGAGCAGGCCCTGCAAGCAGACCGCGACACGACGGTCACGGCTCCAGCAGCATGCGCCGGATCTTGCCCGTGACGGTCCTCGGCAGCTCCGCGACGATCCGCACCTCCCTGATCGGCACCGGGTCCCCGTAGTCCGCCTCGACGAACGCCTTCAGCTCCGCCGAGAGCCCCTCGACTTCCCCGCCGACGCCCGCGGCCGGCACGGCCTGCAGAACCAGCGCCTGTCCGTGACGGTCATCGGGCACGCCCACGGCCGCGGCCTCGGCGACCGCGGGATGCCGCAGCAGGACCGCTTCCATCTCGGCGGGGGCCACGTTGAAGCCACGCGAGATGATCAGGTCGTCGGCGCGGCCCAGCGGAGTGATCAGACCGCCGTCGCCGAGGACACCCGCATCCCCGGTGACGTACCACTCGGGACCGTGCGGATACCGGACGGCCGTCTGTTCGGGGTCGTCGAGATAGCCGGGAAACGCCATCAGCGGACTTGTGGGCACCCGTAGCGCGATCCGCCCGGCCACACCGGCCGGGGCTGGATCAGCGGTCTCCAGCTCAAGGACCCGCACATCGAAACCGGGCAGGACAGCCATGGCGGACCGCGGCTGCGGCCGCTGCGTCTGCCCGGCGGCCACAAGAGCGGAGCTGTCGGCGTTGGCCAGGAACCAGCCGCCCGTTTCGGTCTGCCCCAGCGCATCGGATACGGGCCCCAGCACCTCCTCGCACCACTCGCGCACTGGCTCCGGCAACGGCTCACCCGAACTCAGACAGCGCCGCACCATGTGCCGCATCGGATCCGGCGGGGCCTCGTCGCGCAACGCCCGGTACATGGTCGGCACCGAGGCGAAGTTGGTGACCGGGTGAGCGTGCAACACATCCCGCACCAGGGCGGGCGATGGCGCGGCACCACACAGGACGAGCGAGGGCACCCCCTCCAGCAGCGCAGCCAGCAACCCGAAGAAGACGAAGTAGCCCCACGCCGGCGGTGACTGCACCCACAGCAGATCGTTCGGACGGGCGTCGGCGCAGCACGACAATCCGGCGCGGAAGACGTCCGTCATCGCCATCGTGACCGGCACACCCTTGGGCACTCCCGTCGTGCCGGAGGTGAACAGGCAGGCGATTGCCGCATCCGGAGCGTAGGAGGCAGGCTCTCCGACATCACCGCGGGCAGCAAAGACATCCGCCCCCATCGCCCCGTCCCCGTCGACTACGACAACCTCGACACCGGGCACCCCCGCTGCCTTTGAACTCTGTTCTACGGACGTGAACACGAGCTCGGCCCCGCTCCGCCCCAGTCGATGGGCGACGGCCTCGGGACCCAGCTCCGTGAACAGCGGCACAGCCACCGCCCCCCGATGCCAAATCCCCAGCATCAGCGCAAGCAACTCCCGAGAGTGGTCCAACAGCACCGCCACTGCCTGCCCAGGCCCCACACCCCGTTCCCGCAGGAAGACGGAGAACCGCTCGGCGTCCACGCGTAGTTCGCCACACGTCAGGGAGTACGCCGTGAGATCAGGCGACACAAGCACGAACGCGGAATCCCCCACCGGTCTCTCGACAAGGAGCCGGAAGAGGCACGAGCCGGATGCGACGGCACGGACGACTGCCATGAAGGTCTCCTTCACCACGGGAGAGCTGCGCCCATCCTCGCCAAACCGGGCCCTGCCATGGAACCAGCGCACCGAGTCACCACCCGGCTGCGGCGGGCGCCGTTCACACCAGGCGCTTCATGACGCTCCCCTTCCGGGGGCCTTCACCCCCAGGTGGGAGGCCGGGACGCGAAAAAAAGAAGGCGGTGAGGCCCGTACGCCCACGATGCCCACCTTCCGAGAGGAGGGCAGGCGGAACCTGTCCCCAGCACCGAAGATCGCGCACCGATGAGTTTCCCGCGCCGCGCCGGTCTGCACGCGTGAGACCGACTCACGGAAGGCCGGCACCATGCGGAAATTGATCTACGGCATGAACCTGACCCTGGACGGCTACATCGCCGCGCCCGGTGACGACATCGGCTGGAGCGTGCCGAGCGACGAGCTGTTCCAGTTTTGGTCCGACCAGTTGCAGGCGACCGACCTGTCGCTGTATGGGCGCAAGCTGTGGCAGACGATGAGCTCCTACTGGCCGACCGGCGACCAGCAGCCGGGCGCCACCCCGGCGGAGATCGAGTTCGCGCGCCGCTGGCGGGACATGTCGAAGGTGGTGTTCTCCTCGACGATCGACAAGGTCGACTGGAACACCCGCCTGGTCACCGGCGACGCGGTCGCCGAGATCACCCGGCTCAAGGCCGAGGACGGCGGCCCGATGGACATCGGCGGCGCGACGCTCGCCGGGGCGGCCATGCGGGCCGGGCTGATTGACGAATACGTACTGGCCACCACGCCGGTCCTGGTGGGCGGCGGCACGCCGTTCTTCACCGCGCTGGACAGCTGGGTGAACCTGAACCTGGTGGAGACGCGGACGCTTCCCTGCGGCGTGATCCTGACCCGGTACGAGACGAGGCGCTGAGCTTCAAACGCATGGGCTACGGCCGCGCGAACCTCGACCTACTCCGGCGGCGCGTCCTCAGCAGCCCGTGAGTGCCAGACCGAGGTCAGTACCAGCGGCTGAACGCAGCAGCACCGGATCCGGCCTCTGCGGCGTATCGCATAACCCGTAGGGGCGCGTCGATGAGTTCCGCCGCATCGCAGTCGGGTGTGTCGCCCATCGCGGTCATCCAGTCGGCAATCCGGGAGAGGGCGGTGCTTCGCTGCGCGTCGGACAGGAGCAGGGCTTCCTCAGCCCGAGGCAGAGCGGCCCGAACCTCGTCGGCGGACAGCAGGAAGTTCCCGAACCAGCCGGGAAGCATCGCCGATCGTTGAGCGCCAAGGCCGTAGCACAGGGCCGCGACCGGATTTGCCTTCCGGGCAGTCGCAACGAAGAGACCAGCGCCAACTGCCTGTGGCATCAACGCCATACTCGCGTCCTGCATTGCGTCCGTGGCCGCGGTGGACACGTTGGCGTCCTCGATGAAGTCCGCGAAACGATGGGCGAATGACGTGGGCGCCAAGGGTCCGGAAGGACCCTTGGCGCGCTCGAAAAACGTCTCTTCCTCGCCGCCGTTCAACCACCAGGCCAGCTCCTGGCTGAAATCCGGCGGCTTCTTCCAATCGCCGGGCTGTATGAGATGGACGTAACGGTTCGGAAGTTCCCGAGCCTCGGCGTCAGGGATGACGCCGACCACCCACGCCCCTGTCGAGCTCACCGTCACCTCTCTCAGCCTGCGGGGCAACTCTATCCGCCTGGCTCATCCGGGACAGCTGACTCAGCCGTCTTGATCTTCAGCGAAGCTGCCCATGGAACCTGTCTCCCACCGGACGCCGCCGTCCGCTCGTGGGTGGGCGGTCCAGCGCACGTCGAGCAGGTGCAGGCGGGACACGGGTCAGTGGGGCGTGGCTGGGGCTGATCCGGCACAGGGCGCTCTGTAGCGGGTCGGAATCGGCACTGTCGTAGGCGTAGTCAAGCGACGCATGCCCGCGACCGCCCTCGGTCGGCCCGCCGGTCGCGGGTGTGGTCTGGCGACGCACGGTCCAGATCCACTCTGGTCGTGGGAGGCGGCCACGAGCGCCTCGGCCGGACTGCCTTCTCCACGACGCGGACCGGGACGGCGATGGTCTTCTTCACCGTCGAGCGGCTGTGCTCGTCGGTTATCCGGTTCTGCACGGTGCGGTCGACGACGCCATTGGTTTGGCTAACCGGCGATCACGAGCCATGTTGCTGCCGCTTTTGGATGGCCGCAGGGCACTTAGCTGCGCAGATGGTCCTTCGGCTGCTTCACCGCCATCTCCGTTGACGCAGCCCGAAGTTCCAGGAAATGTTGTTGGGGCTCCTTGAAAATGGCTCTGTCCGCAGTTTCGTGAAAGCACCGGTAAGATCGTCTGCTCATGGATGCGAGTGCAGGGCCCGAGATGATCCCGGTTCCGGCCGGGCAGGTCACTCTGTCGGACCGGCGGACCCAGCGGAGTTGGGCGGTCGAGCTGGACCCCTACCGGCTTGCGACGTATCCCATCACCCAGATGCTGTACGCGCATGTGACCGGTGAGCGTCCAAGCACCGCCCGTGGGGACCGTCTGCCCGTCGAGGGCGTCTCCTGGTGGGACGCGGTCCGATTCTGCAACGCCTTGTCGCAACGCAAGGGGTTCACGGCCGCCTACCGGCAGGTCGGCGGCGAAGACATTGAATGGGACGTATCGGCCGACGGGTACCGGCTGCCGACCGAAGCGGAATGGGAGCACGCCTGCCGGGCCGGTACGGCGGGACCGCGTTACGGCTCCCTCGACGAGATCGCTTGGCATCGCGGCAACTCGGCAGAGACCATCCACGAGGTGGGAGGCAGGCGTCCCAATCTCTGGGGCTTTCATGACATGCTCGGCAACGTGTGGGAGTGGTGCTGGGACATCTACGACGCCGAGGTCTACGGCACCTACCGAGTTCTGCGAGGCGGCGGCTGGTTCGACGAGCACTGGAGCTGCCGGGCCTCCGTGAGGCGCCGCAGCCACCCCACGTTTCGGGTCGACGACGTCGGATTCCGCGTCGCGCGTTCCGTGGTGCGCTGATGCACGGTGCCACCTGGCAACGGGTCGAGATCCGCTGCCGCGCGACATCACCCAGCTGGGTGAGGATGCGGGCCCGCAGGAGGTCGAACGAGGCCCGGCCAAACATTGCTCTCTTGAGTGTTCTCACCCGGTTCACGTGGCCTTCGACCACCCCAGAGCTCCACGGCAGTGTCAGTGCGGCGGTGAGGGCGTTCAAGGTCCTGGGGGAGGAAGCCGGCGAAGCCCTTCATCGGCTTCGGGGCATCCTGCTCGGCCTGCCGGATCCACTCCAGCAGCAGGTATCCGCGCTGGTGGCGGACCAGGTCGGCGAAGGCCCGGGCGAAGTCGCAGGCTCGGGCGACGTCCAGGCAGGCGAGCCGGACCTGAAGCAGCCGCGCGTCCTGGCTCTCGGTGAGCGTCTCCCGGGGCCGCATGATCCAGGAGATGAACTTGCGGGGGCTTGGGATGTCGGCCCAGACAGGTTCTGCGGTGCCCGCCCGCAGGGTGGCGAGGTGTTTGCGGACGACCCGGCGGCTGCCGCGGTAGCCGCGGGCCTGGATCTCCAGATACAGCTGGGTGCCGCTGACCTGGCCTTGAGCCTGGGTGAAGCGGGTGTTCAGATATGCCTTGAACGGCTCCGGGACGCCGTTGGGGCCGTTCACGGGCCGAGGCAAGCAGCTGGTCGAGGTCGGTGTCGCGAAAACGGCGGACGGTCTTGCGGTCGAGGTTCAGCCCGCGGGCGATCGCGCTGATCGTCCAGCGTTTCTCCAGCAGGCGGTGGATGTCCTCGTAGCGGTCGGTGGCGGGTGCGTTCGATGATCTGGGTGCGTGGCAGTTCCGCGGGCGGTAACAGCATCGGGGCAGCTTCGGGCACTTCTTCGGTCACCGTCTCTTCCCCGGTGTGTCTGCGCAGGCAGTCGAGGTGCTGGTGGCAGGTCTTCTCCACCGCGGCGGACAGGTTCTGAAGCACATACCAGCGATCAGCTACTTTGAGGGCGTCGGGGGCTGCTTCCCTGACCGCCTTGGTGTAGGCGGTGGCTCGGTCCCGGCAGATGATCTCCGCGCCGGGATGCTCCTTGAGCCGGGCCGCGAACGTCTCGGAGGTACGGTCGGGCCCTGCCGTGCCCGGGCAGCACGTCCACGACCCGGCCGGCTTCGACGTCGACCAGCACGGTTCCGTAGGTGCAGCCCTCGCGGAAGGCGAACTCGTCCACCCTCAGCACCCTCGGCGCACAGTCCGGCACCGTCGCGCTGTCAGCGGCCGAAGCAGCAGAGTCCGGCCCGCAGCCAGGCTCAGGCGTCGGCACAGCCGGGCGGCTGGCCGGCCGCCGAGCTCGATCGACCGCAGCCAGCTGGTCAGCCCGGTGCTGGAACGGCGATACCGGGTGGACAGACCCGGGACCTGCTCGACGAACGTCGTACGGGAACAGCTCCTGCGGTCGCAGAAGTACCGGCGCACGCGCAGCCGGACAACCAGTAAGGATGGTTCCTGCTGGCCCTTCACCGTGTCACACTGCGGGTTCGCTTTCGTATGCACAGCAGAGAGATAAGCAGCAATGGATCTGTCCGAGTGGTATCGCGAGTGTGGTGCCGCAGCGTTCACTCTTGCCCCGACAAGCCCTCAGAAACTCCTCACGGCCCTTGGCGTCGTGGAATACCAGACGGTCGAGGACGTACTCAAGGAACTGCAGGAGCATCACGAGTACGCGTGGGTCCAGGAGAACATGGGCGCCCCGGAGGACCGTGAGACGCCCCTCCTCGCCGCGGCGGCTGTCGACAACGACTGGTCCGTTGCGATCGAAGTCGACGGCATGACCGGCTGGACAGGATGCAAGACGCAGATCCTGCGCTCGCTGTCGGAGTCATACGGCATCGCCTACAGCTGCTTCTACGACAGCCGCAACGCGCAGGTGCTCGTATCCTCCAACGGTATGAACCCGGCGTACATCAACACGCTGAGCGGAGGCCGGCGCGGTGAACTCGCACCCGACATGGACCGGGCGTTGACGGAGGCCGGATTCCACGGCGGAGGCTTCCGGGCGCTGGCTCCGCACCTCCAGGAGATGCGTGATGTGGAGCGGCTGGATACTGCCTTCTACGCTGTCTCCCGCCATCACTTGACCGACTGCGTCAACGCGGACGGCTGGATCGCGGGCCAAACGAGCAGCCGCTGACAGCAGCAGCCAACATGATTGAGCCGCAACTGCCGAGGAAAGGAGCGGCGCTTCCGATACCCGGGTCGCAAGCCACTCTCGACGGCCTCCCACAGCGCGGTCATTGAGCTCATGGACCGGCTCGACCGGAACACGATCGACCTCGTGGACCTCGCCCAGGCACGACTCGAGCTCTGGCACGGTACTCGCCCCGCAACATCGAGGCCCCGTCGCCCAAGCGCGGACTGGCCAGCGGTTCATGGACGAGGGCGAACACCAAGACCGCGGCTTCGCGAGGCGACAACGGGCCGCCGCACCGGATATGTGTCGTCAGTTCCTACGGCCCTCACTCCTGGGGGCAAGGGGTCGCAGGTTCAAATCCTGTCGTCCCGACTGGGAGTTCTCTTCACAGTCGCAGGCAGCCGAGTGGCTCGTTCCCGTTCTGTGCTTCTGCGGCTCTGCGGCTCTGCGGCTCCGCGGCCGGTGTCGATCCCGACCCGCCTCAGTCGGTCCGCGCCGTCCGCGCCCGTCGCGAGGCGAATCGCTGCGGTGAGAAGGGGGCGGCCGCGGCCGTCGTACCGGAAGCCCCCTGGCCTCCCTTGACCTGCGCCGCGATGATCTCCGCCGTCACCGGCGCCAGGGTCACGCCGAGCATGCAGTGGCCGCTCGCGACCAGGACGTTGTCCTTGCCCGGCAGGGGTCCGATGACCGGCAGTCCGTCGGGTGTCATAGGGCGTAGTCCCGTCCAGCCGTGCGGCCGCGCCCCCGCGGCGAAGCCGGGGAGGAACTCGTGGGCGGAGCGGACGATGCCTCGCAGCCGATGCGGGTCGATGGCCGCGTCGAAGCTGCCGAACTCCATCGTCCCGGCGAACCGCAGTCGGCCGGACAGCGGCGTGACGGCCACCTTCGCCTCGCCCAGGTACACCGCGTGCCGCAGGGTCACCGAACCGGTCGTGTCGTCGAAGCCGTATCCCTTGCCCGGCTGGATCGGCAGGGAGAACCCGGCCTTCCGTGCGAGCGGGCCGGTGTGCGCGCCCGCCGCGAGGACGAAGACATCCCCGTGGATCTCCTCGTCCCCGGCGACCACCGCCGTCACCGCCGGGCCACGGTGACGGATGTCGGTCACGCGTCGGTTGTGCAGGAACCGGACGCCGAGTTCCCGGCAGCGGGCCGTCAGGCCCTTGACCAGACTCGTCGGGTCGACGTGTCGTTCCTGCGGACACTGGAGGCCCGCCCGCACCTGTTTGCCGAGCGCGGGTTCGAGATCCCTGAGCTCATCGCCGGAGAGGGGGACGGCGAGGTGGCCGATCCGCTCCAACGGCGCCGCCGTCGCCTGGTACTCCCGCATGGTCTCCCGGGTGTGGAAGGCCATGAGCTGGCCGGTGCGGTGGTACTCGAAGCGGACGCCGTCCTTTTCGTACTCGTCGAACAACGAGACGGTTCGTTCGTTGAGGGAGACGAGAGACTCCAGGCCGTGCTGGAAGTCCCGGGGATTGCAGTGGCGCAGCATGCTCAGCATGAAGCGCACATGCTCGGGGCGCGGCGTGGGGCGGACGTAGAGAGGGCTGTCCTTGCGGGCCATCCACCGCAGCGCCTTGCCGATCATCCCGGGGGCGGGGACGGGAGCCGACATGATCGGGACGATCCACCCGGCGTTGTGGACGGACGCTCCCGCCTCGCCGCGCGTCGCGTCCACGACGGTGACGGACAGGCCGTCGAGCGCGAGGCGGTGGGCGGTGGCGAGTCCGATCACGCCCGCGCCGACGATCACTGCGTGGTCTGGCATCCTTGCACTTCCTGTAGTTCGGACCGGGGCGGGACGGCTCAGGGGAGGAACTTGTCGGCCAGCAGGCGGGCGACGGCCCAGTCCTGCATGGCGACGCCGACGGTCTTGAACACGGTCCGCTTGCCGTAGTCCGCGGC
>NZ_JBEXQG010000132.1:0-11246 GCF_040612485.1 Streptomyces sp. NPDC006385 | reverse complement strand
CCCGATAAACCTCTTCGCCCTGCTCACGAAAGACAGCATCTGCCTCCGCCAGGTCGAACAGGGCGCTGGAGGCGATTCCAATGACCAGGCGATTGTTTGACTCCAGCTATGGAGAGCTACGGGGGACGGCGGGGTCAGGCCGAGCGGGACGCGATCACCGTAGAGATCGGGTACGCGCTGTGCAGCGCGGCGTTCGCGGCGGCGGTGCTGTTCGGAGCGGTCGCCGGCCCGGCGTTCGTCTTCGACGTGCCGGACGGTGTGCGCGACACACTCGTCGGCGCCGGTGCCACGGTCGCGGCCGTGCTGTTCTTCGCCCGGGTCGCCTGCGTGCTGCTGCGCTTCCGGCAGGGCCCTCAGCCCAGCCAGCCCGGCCGGACCAACCCCGACTCGTAGGCCAGCACGACGAGTTGGGCCCGGTCCCGGGCACCCAGCTTCACCATCGCGCGGCTGACGTGCGTCTTCGCGGTGAGGGGGCTGACCACCAGGCGGCGGGCGATCTCCTCGTTGGACAGTCCGATGCCGACCAGCGCCATCACCTCCCGCTCCCGCTCGGTGAGTTCGGCCAGGGCGTCGGCGGCCGCGGGTTCCTTGGAGCGGGCGGCGAACTCCGCGATCAACCGCCGGGTCACACCCGGCGACAGCAGGGCGTCGCCCTCGACCACCGCCCGTACGGCGCGCAGGAGTTCGTCGGGCTCGGTGTCCTTGACCAGGAAGCCGGAGGCGCCCGCGCGGATGGCCTCGAAGACGTACTCGTCGAGTTCGAAGGTGGTGAGCATGATCACCTTGACGCCCTCCAGGGCGGCGTCCTCGGTGATCCGGCGGGTCGCGGCGAGGCCGTCGAGGAGCGGCATGCGGATGTCCATCAGGACGACGTCGGGCCGCAGTTCGCGCACCTTGCGCAGCGCCTCCTCGCCGTCGGGGGCCTCCCCGGCCACCTCGATGTCGGGCTGCGCGTCGAGTAGCGCCCGGAAGCCGGCCCGCACCAGTGACTGGTCGTCGGCGAGCAGTACGCGGATCACCGGTCCTCCTTGACGTCGTTGCCCGGTTCGCCCGCGGCGGCCTTGAGCGGCAGCACGGCGAGCACCCGGAACCCGCCGTCGGCACGCGGGCCCGCCTCGATCGTGCCACCCAGCGCGGCCGCCCGCTCCCGCATTCCGGCGAGTCCGTTGCCGCTGCCGCCCGCGTCGGCGCCGGTCGCGGGACCGTCGTCGTCGATACGCAGCCGTAGTGTCGTCCCGTCCTCGTGATCGAGGCGCACGCGCGCGTGCCGCGACTCGGAGTGGCGTACGACGTTGGTGAGGGCTTCCTGGACGATGCGGAAGGCCGCGAGGTCCGTGCCGGGCGCGAGGCGGGGCGGCTCGCCCTCGACCTCGACGGTGAGGCCGGCGCTCGCCGCCTGGGTCACCAGCTCGGGCAGCCGGTCGAGGCCGGGCGCCGGGGTGCGCGGCGCGTCGCCGGGGGCGCGCAGCGTGTCGAGGACCTGGCGGACCTCGCCGAGCGCCTCCTTGCTCTTGGCCTTGATGGTGGTCAGCGCCGTGCGCGCCTGCTCGGGGTCGGTGTCGAGGAGGGCCAGGCCGACACCCGCCTGCACATTGATCACGCTGATGCTGTGCGCGAGGACGTCGTGCAGTTCCCGGGCGATCCGCAGCCGCTCCTCGTCGGCCCGCCGCCGCGCCGCCTGCGCCCGCTCGGCCCGCTCCCGCGCCCACTGCTCGCGCCGGGTCCTGGCCAGCTCCGACAACGCCATGATCGCCGCGACCCAGGCGGCGATCACGCCCTCCTGCGTCCAGGACGCGGCCGCGTCACCGGACGGCGGCAGCCACTGGTACAGCCAGTGGGCCACCAGCGCGTGCCCGGCCCAGAACACCCCGACCGCCGCCCAGGCGGACCTGCGGTGCCCGGTGACGATGGCGTTGAAGCAGGCCACGGCCACGGCCACGAAGACGGGCCCGTAGGGGTACCCGGCGCCCAGGTAGAGCGTGGCGGCCACCGCCGTCCCGAACACGACGGCCACCGGATACCGCTTGCGCCCCAGCAGCAGCCCCGAGGCCACGAACAGCAGCACGCGCGCGAAGGGGTCGAGATGCTCCCGGTCGTCCAGCTGCCCCCGGGCCGCGAAGTTCGAGCCGACCACCACGAACACCGTGATCAGCACGGTGGACCGCCAGGGCCAACGTGGCGCGTGCTCCTGGTCGTCCCAGCGGTGCCACCACGACGGCCCGTGCCGCCACCACATCGGCGGCCCGCCGCCCCGGCGTGTCTGCTGCTCGTCCATGTCCGCCACGCTAGACGCGATGGCACCCGGGCGGCGTCACCCGCGCGTGGTGATCACACGTACTCCCCGCGAAGTACGTCCGCGGCCTCGGGCTCCCTGATCCGCAGCCGGCGCAGCCACCGGGGCGCCCACCAGTTCGCGCGCCCGGCGAGCCGCATCGTCACCGGCAGCAGCACGACCCGGATGAGGGTGGCGTCGACGAGGATCGTCAGGGCGGTGCCGATGCCGAGTTCCTTGAGGAAGACGACGCCTGAGGTGGCGTACGACAGGAAGGACAGCGCGAGGATCCCGGCCGCGGCGGTGATCAGCGGGGCGCTGCGCCGGATGCCCTCGCCCACCGCGCGCGTGGTGTCGCCGGTCCGCTCGTGCTCCTCCTTGATGCGGGCCAGCAGGAAGACCTCGTAGTCCATGGACAGCCCGTACGCCACGCAGAACATCAGCACGGGGATGCTGGGCTCGATCGAACCGGTGGGCGTGAAGCCGAGGAGTCCGGACAGGTGGCCGTCCTGGAAGACCCACACCAGGCAGCCGAACATCACCGCGAGGCTGAGCAGGTTCAGCACGGTCGCCTTCGCGGGCAGGAGCACGCTGCCGGTCATCAGGAGGAGGATCACGTACGTGGCCGCCAGCACGATCCCGACGGCGAGCGGAAGCCGGTCGAGCAGCGTGGCGCGGAAGTCGGTGGTCTCGCCCGGATAGCCGCCGACGAGGGCGCGGGCGGGCGCGGGCGTGTCCCGGACGCGTTCGACGAAGGCGGGCACGTCGCCGTACATGGCCTGCTGTGTGGGTACGACGGCCAGGCGCACGCGTCCGTCCGGCGCGGCGAGCCGGTCCTGGCCGGGGGCACCGATCCGGCTGCCCTCCCGGTAGGCGCCGCTCGGCGCGTCGACCTGGAACACGCCAGGGAGCCGGGAGAGTTCGGCGGCGTACGCGCGCGTGTCGGCCGGCTCGGCGAGCACCACCTGGACGGTGTCCGTGGGTTCGGCGGCGAAGTCGCGGTGCACGGTCTCGGAGGTGGTGCGCGAGGAGGTGCCCTCGGGGAGCGTGCGCTCGTCCGGGAGGCCGAAGCGCAGGCCGAGGACGGGTGAGCCGGCCAGGAGGAGGACGGTCAGGACTCCGGCACCGGCGATCAGGGGGCGGCGCATGGCGGCGAGGGCGACGCGGTGCCAGAGCCCGGAGGCGGGTGCGGTGGGGCGCTCGACGCGGTGGCCCCAACGGGCGAGGGCCGCCGGGAGGACGAGGACGGCACCGGCGACCGCGGTGAGCACGACCAGCACGCCGGCGTACGCGAACGAGCTCAGGAAGAAGAACGGGAACACCAGCAGCGCACAGAGCGACACGGCGACGGTGACACCACTGAAGACGACGGTACGTCCGGCCGCCGCGGTGGCCCGCACCACCGCCTGCCCCTGCACGTGTCCGGCGGCCCGCTCCTCGCGATACCGGTTGATCATGAAGAGGCTGTAGTCGACGCCCAGCCCGAGGCCGAGGACGAGCGCGAGGTTCGCTGCGAAGGTCGACACGTCGGTGAACTGCGCGAGCAGCCGCAGACCGGCGAGCGTGCCGAGGACCGAGAGCAGGCCGACGGCGACGGTCAGCAGGGCGGCCACGGTACGCCGGAGGACGAGGATCAGAAGGAGCAGGACGGCGGGCAGCGCGAAGGCCTCCGCGCGCAGGAAGTCGGCGCGGGCCTGCTCGCCGACCTGCCGCGAGATCTCCTCCTGGCCGCCCACCCGGACGTCGAGCTCGGTGGTGGTGCGGGTCAGCCGCGGTGAGAGCGCGGCGAGTTGTTCGCGGGTTTCGGTGGCGGTGCCTTCGAGGTGGGCGAGGATCAGCGCGCGGTGGCCGTCCTCGGCGCGCAGGGCGGGGCTCTCGGCGTCCCAGTAGGAGGTGACGTCGGTGACCAGGGGCAACCGCCCGACCTCGGCGGCGAGTTCGCGTCCCGCCCGCTGCGTGCGCGGGCTGTCCACGTCGCCGTCGCGGGCGGTGACGAGCAGAGCGAGGTTGGGGTTGCCGGTGCGGAAGTCCTCGCGCAGCGTCTCGGCGGCGCGTACCGATTGCGTGCCGGGTGAACTCCAGCGCGAGAGGTCGAGGTCCTCCTGGGCGCCCGCGCCGTACGCGCCGAGGCCGAGGAGGACGAGCAGGGCGCCGATCAGCACGGCACCACTGCGGTGCACGGCCAGACGGCCGAGCCGGGTGAGCATGGGGCGGCCTTTCTCCGGGAGTCGGGGCTCACACCGTGACCCGGTCCGCTGGAACGGCCGCTGGAAGATCCACTGGAACGCGGGGCTCGGGATACGCTCGACGCATGGGTGAGGGGACAGCCGAGGGCACGACCGGCACAGCGCAGGGCCTGCGCTGCGAACTGCTGGGCCCGCTGCGCGCGTTGCGCGACGGCACGGAGATCCCGCTCGGCCCGCCGAAGCAGCGTGCGGTCCTCGCCGTACTGCTGCTCCAAGAGAGCCGTCCCCTCTCGTACGACGGCCTGGTCGAGGCGGTGTGGGGCGGGGCACCGCCCGCCCATGTACGCAATCTCGTGCAGAAGTACGTCTCCGGGCTGCGCCGCGCGCTCGGGGAGGGGCCGGAGCTGTCGTGGACCGGTGCCGGGTACCGGCTGACCGGTGTCCGCATCGACGACTTGGCGGAGCGGCGGCGACTGGTGGACGAGGCGCTGGCGGCACGGGACGCCGGTGAGGTGGGGCGCGGGGTCGATCTGGCCCGGCGTGCGGAGGAGTTGTGGCGCGGGGAGTTCGCCGAGGGACTGCGGGCGCCGTACCTGGAGGCGGAACGCCTGCGGTGGGCCGAGAAACGGCTGACGGTCCTGGAAGGACGGCTGGCGGGTGAGATCGCGCTCGGTCGTTCCTTCGCGTACGTCCACGAACTCGTTCGTCTCGTCGCGGCGTATCCGCTGCGCGAACACCTCGTCGAGCTCTTGATGCTCGCTCTGTGCCGCACCGGCCGCCCGTCGGACGCGCTGACCGCGTACGAGGCGGCCCGGTGCCGGCTGGCCGACGCCCTGGGCGCGGATCCGGGTCCCGCCCTGCGCTCACTGCACGCGCGGATCCTGCGCCAGGACCCGGAGCTGCTGCCGCCGGTGCCGGTGCCGGTGCCCTGACGGTTCGCGTCGGGCTACGTCCGGACGCCCTCCGCCAGGCCCACCCCGTGCGCGAGCCGGGCCACCGCGTGCCGGAAGAACGTCTCCCTGTCCTCGACGACCCGGTTGAACTGCCCGAACAGCTCGAACCCGACGAGCCCGAACAGCTCGGCCCAGGCCGCGATGAGGGCCGTGACCGTCGCCGGAGGGAGGTCGGGGGCCAGGTCGGCGGCCATGCGCTCGGCCTCGGGGCGCAGTTCGGTGGGCAGGGGCGGTTCGGTGAGCACGGCGTCGCGGTGGGCGTCGCGGAGGATGCCGATGAAGATCAGGCCGACGCGGGAGGCGGCCGGCACGGTGGTGTCGGGCGCGCTGTAGCCGGGCACGGGTGAGCCGTAGATCAGCGCGTACTCGTGCGGATGCCGCAGCGCCCAGTCACGCACGGCCTCGGCGACCGCCGTCCAGCGCTGCGCGGGCCCGGCGTCGGCGGCCTTGTCGTACGCGGCCTCGGCGCTCTCCCCGAGGGAGTTGTAGGCGTCGATGATGAGGGCGGTCAGCAGGTCGTCCCGGCTGGGGAAGTAGCGGTAGAGCGCGGAGGAGACCATGCCGAGCTCGCGGGCGACGGCGCGCAGCGAGAGCTTGGCGGCGCCCTCGGCGGCGAGCTGTCTGCGCGCCTCGTCCTTGATGGCCGCGGTGACTTCCGTCCTGGCGCGGGCGCGGGCGCCCTGTGCGGTGCTGCTCATGTGAGGCAGTCTTCCACGAAAGGCGGAGCGGTGCACACAATCGAGAGCACTGCTCTTGCTTTGGAGCGGCGATCTCGTGCACACTGCTCTCAAGCGAGAGCACCGCTCTCTCAAACAGCTCGAACTGTGGGGGTCGCCATGTCATCGCCGTACTACCTCAAGGGCAGCCCGCTGAACGTCCGTCTCAACAGCGTGATCGGCTGGCTGGCCCGGCGCGGGCTGAGCATCGCGGGCACGGCGGAGCTGTCCGTACGCGGGCGCAAGAGCGGCAGGATGCAGCGCATCCCGGTCAACCCGCACGCCTACGACGGCGCGCGGTACCTCGTCTCGGCCCGTGGCCACTCCCAGTGGGTGCGCAACATGCGCGCCGCGGGCGGTGGGGAGCTGCGCGTCGGGCGCAAGGTCCGTGAGTTCACCGCGGTGGAGCTTCCCGACGCGGAGAAGCTCCCGATCCTGCGGACCTACCTGGAGAAGTGGGGCTGGGAGGTCAACCAGTACTTCCAGGGGGTCACCGCGAAGTCCTCCGACGAGGAGATCATCGCGGCCGCCCCGGACCACCCCGTCTTTCGGATCACCGTCGACCGGTGACCCTCGGGACGCCGTCAGGCAATGACCCGGCCGTCGTCAGGAGGTGGCCTCCTCGCCCGCCGGCGCCGGGCGGCGGTCCAGCGCGGTCAGGGCGCGCTGGGCCATCGGGTGGCTGCGGACGATCTCGCCCAGGGACGTCGAGCCGCGGGTGATGTCCATGAACGCCTTCCAGGCCGGCCGGAAACCGGTCAGTGCCGCGTGGAAGAGACCGGGACGGCGTTCGAACACCGTCAGCAGCCGCTTGCCGACGCTCATCTCCACGCAGAGCCCCGCCTTGATCGCGAACGCGTAGTTCAGGGCCTGGCGCCGGGTGTCCACCGCGTCGTGCGCCTCGGCGATCCTGACCGCCCACTCCCCCGCCAGCCGCCCCGACCGCAGCGCGAACGAGATCCCCTCGCGCGTCCACGGCTCCAGCAGGCCCGCGGCGTCCCCGCACACCAGCACCCGCCCGCGCGACAGCGGCGAGTCGTCGGCACGGCAGCGCGTCAAGTGGCCGGAGGAGACGCTCGGTTCGAACCCGGCGAGCCCGAGCCGCCCGATGAACTCCTCCAAGTACCGCTTCGTCGCGGCGCCTTCACCGCGCGCCGAGATCACCCCGACCGTGAGCGTGTCCCCCTTGGGGAACACCCAGCCGTAACTGCCGGGCATCGGCCCCCAGTCGATGAGCACCCGGCCCTTCCAGTCCTCGGCGACGGTCTCCGGCACCGGGATCTCCGCCTCCAGGCCGAGATCTACCTGGTCGAGCTTCACCCCGACGTGTGCTCCTATGCGGCTGGCGCTGCCGTCCGCGCCGACGACGGCCCGTGCGAGCAGCGTCTCCCCGCCCTGCAGGATGACCGCGACGCTGCGCCGGTCCGGCACCGCCGATCCGTGCTGCTCGACGCGCTGCACGGTGACGCCCGTGCGCAGCTCGGCGCCCGCCTTCTGGGCGTGCTCGACGAGCTGCTGGTCGAACTCGGGCCGGTTGATCAGCCCGAACAGCATCTGCTTGGAGCGGCGGGTGCGGGTGAAGCGGCCGTTGTTCGAGAACGTCACCGCGTGCACCCGGTCCCGGAAGGGCAGTTCGAAGCCGGGTGGGAGCGAGTCGCGCGAGGGGCCGATGATGCCGCCGCCGCATGTCTTGTAGCGCGGCAGCTCCGCCTTCTCCAGCACCAGCACGCGCCGCCCGGCGACCGCCGCCGCATAGGCGGCCGAGGCCCCCGCGGGTCCCGCGCCCACCACGACGACGTCCCACACCTGCCGCACGTCGTCCGCCGAAGAGTTCTCGCTGCTCACGATGGTCTACTGCTCCCGATCAAGCCGCCGCCTTCTGCTGTCTCCCGCATCCTACGGCGGGCGTCGTCGCAGGCCGCTGTGGGAGGATCACAGCACTCATACGTACAACGTCGCACCCACAAGGAGCGTGCCCATGTCGTCGAATCCGGTCGCCGAGACCGTCGCCTCGCTGATGCCCGGGGCGAAGGCGGAACTCACCGAGCTGGTGGCGTTCAAGTCGGTGGCGGACTTCGACCAGTTCCCGAGGAGCGAGAGCGAGGGCGCCGCCCGCTGGGTCGCCGACGCGCTGCGCGCGGAGGGCTTCGAGGACGTGGCCCTGCTCGACACCCCCGACGGCACGCAGTCGGTGTACGGCCACCTGCCCGGCCCCGAGGGCGCGAAGACGGTCCTGCTCTACGCCCACTACGACGTGCAGCCGCCGCTGGACGAGTCCGCCTGGATCACCCCGCCCTTCGAGCTGACCGAGCGCGACGGCCGCTGGTACGGGCGCGGTGCCGCCGACTGCAAGGGCGGCGTGATCATGCACCTGCTCGCCCTGCGCGCGCTGAAGGCGAACGGCGGCATACCCGTTCACGTCAAGGTGATCGCCGAGGGCTCGGAGGAGATGGGCACGGGCGGCCTGGAGCGGTACGCCGAGGAACACCCGGACCTGCTGGAGGCCGACACCATCGTCATCGGCGACGCGGGCAACTTCCGTGTCGGCCTGCCGACGGTGACCTCGACCCTGCGCGGCATGACCCTCGTCCGCGTGCAGATCGACACGCTGGCGGGCAACCTGCACTCCGGCCAGTTCGGCGGGGCCGCGCCCGACGCGCTCGGCGCCCTGATCCGCGTACTGGACTCGCTGCGCGCGCAGGACGGTTCGACGACGGTGGACGGGCTGACCGGCGAGTCGTCGTGGCAGGGGCTCCAGTACGACGAGGAGCAGTTCCGCCAGGACGCCAAGGTTCTCGACGGCGTCCGGCTGATCGGCTCCGGCACGGTCGCCGACCGCATCTGGGCGCGCCCGGCCGTCACCGTCCTCGGCATCGACTGCCCGCCGGTCGTCGGCGCCACCCCGTCCGTGCAGGCGAGCGCGCGTGCCCTGATCAGCCTGCGGGTGCCGCCGGGCGTGGACGCGGCCGAGGCGACCAAGCTGCTCCAGGCCCACCTGGAGACGCACACGCCCTGGGGAGCCCGGGTGCGCACCGAGCAGATCGGCCAGGGACAGGCGTTCCGCGCCGACACGAGCAGCCCGGCGTACCAGGCGATGGCGGACGCGATGGCGGTGGCGTACCCCGGCCAGGAGATGCAGTACGCCGGCCAGGGCGGCTCCATCCCCCTGTGCAACACGCTCGCCGCCCTCTACCCGCACGCGGAGATCCTCCTCATCGGGCTGAGCGAGCCGGAGGCCCAGATCCACGCCGTGAACGAGAGCGTGTCCCCGCAGGAACTGGAGCGCCTCTCGGTCGCCGAGGCGCTGTTCCTGCGCAATTACGCGGCCAGTTGAGGGCGCGGGCGCTGAGGATGGGCGCATGACCCGCACCGAACGCCTCTCGTGGCGGAGGGGACGCCGGCCGGAACCGGCATCGGCGAGCCGACGAAGGTGATCGACGTGAACGGCGCCCGGGTGTTCGTGAAGCAGGCACGGCTCACCGACACCGAACCGCTCGCGCGCAACGTCCGCTCGACGGCCAACGTCTTCAGGGTGCCCGCCTTCTGCCACTACGGCATCGGCAGCCCGGGCTTCGGCGCCTGGCGTGCCCACGAACTCCTGCACTTCGACACCCACTTCCACAACATCCTCACCGACGGCCGGCAGCCCTACCTCGCCGACTACGGCCTCTCGCCGTCCTCGCGTTTTCCCCTGACCCGGCACGAGCGCGACTTCTTCACCCGGCACCGTGACCACGACCGCGCCTACAGCACCTGGTACCTGGTGATCTGGCTGGTCACCGAGCTGTACGGGTAGCGCGGGCAGGAGCGGGCCGCCTTCGTACGGTCCTGCGCCGACGGTGCCGGGCCGGGCGACGGGATCCCTGAGGCCGCCGCCCGGGTCATCGTCCGGCATGCGCGAGGAGCTGCCCTGATGGGCGATTTCCGGCATCGGTCGGAGCAGGAGAGCAGGCTCGCCCCGGGCCCGTACGAGGCGCTGCGCCGCGTGCTTCAGGACGTGGGAATCCCGGCCTCCAGGTAATGCGCCGCCCCGCGTTCCCGTGCCCGCAGCGCCCAGCGCAACCGCTCGTAGCGCACCGGCGGCAGCAGATCGGCGGCCTCTTCCTCGGTGACGAAGCGCCAGGCGCGCAGCTCGGGCCCGGGCAGCAGGAGTCGTTCGGCCTCGGCCGAGTCGAGCCGGCCGCCGTCGAAGAGGAGGCGAAGGCCGCCGTAGCCGGGGGGCGAGGGCCGCTCCCAGTCGACGACGAGGAGGCGCGGTACGTCGTCCAGACGTATCCCCGTCTCCTCGGCGACCTCGCGCATGCCCGCCCGCGCGGGCGCCTCGCCGGGTTCGACGACGCCGCCGGGGAACTCCCAGCCGGGTTTGTAGGTGGGATCGACGAGCAGCACCCGGTCCTGCTCGTCGAAGAGGAGGACGCCGGAAGCGACGGTCTCGGCGGTGGGTTCGGGGGTCTGCACGATGTCGCAGACGGGCACGGCCCCGCTGCCGACCGCCTCGGCGATCCGGGCGGCGGTCTCGTACGGCGTGAGGCTGCCGTTGTCGACGGGATGGGCGTCGGCGGTGAGCCAGGAGGCGAGCGCGGCGCGGTACGGCTCTATGTGGTCGTACGACCACTGCCGGACCCGTATCTCGCCGTCGGGCAGGTCGGGCGGGATCTCCCGCCCGGCTATTCGCTCACGCAGGATCGTTTCCCCCGGGGCGAGGAGGATGTGCCGAACGGTGATGCGGCGCGCGGCGAGGCCGCCGAAGATCTCGTCCCGGTACTCCTGGCGCAGCAAGGTCATCGGGACCACGAGGGTCCCGCCGAGCTCGGCGAGCAGTGCGGCCGCCGTGTCGATCACGAGACGTCGCCAGATCGGCAGGTCCTGGAAGTCACCGACCTCGGTGAGGCGTTTGGGCGGGAGCAGGTGGCTGAGTGCTCCGCCGATGACCTCGGGGTCGAAGAGCGTGCTGTTCGGGATCAGCTCGATCAGTTCGCGTGCGGTGGTGGTCTTCCCCGCACCGAACGCGCCGTTGATCCAGACGATCACGTTTCCCCCTCTTCTGTTGGCCCCCTGTGGCTTGCCCGCTCCACCCTGCCACGGAAACCAGTTCCAGTTGAGGGCGCATGACAGCGGC
>NZ_JBEXQG010000131.1:0-11579 GCF_040612485.1 Streptomyces sp. NPDC006385 | reverse complement strand
GCGGCGCCGAAACCGTTGCCCTGAGGCGAGCGCCCGGACGGCATCGGCAGCTTCGGCTTCCACCCGGCGAGCACCGCAAGTCCCCCGGCCACCATAAGCGCCCCACCGACCAGGTACACCACCAGGTGGTAGCGCTGCAGCGCG
Organism: Streptomyces sp. NPDC006385; assembly: GCF_040612485.1. NCBI lineage: Bacteria > Bacillati > Actinomycetota > Actinomycetes > Kitasatosporales > Streptomycetaceae > Streptomyces > Streptomyces sp. NPDC006385. Next base: position 11,435 of record NZ_JBEXQG010000131.1, on the reverse strand, counting down.
GCCGAGACCGCCGCGGCCCCGAGCCCGATCGGCACGATCACCGTGGCCACACCGGCGCCGAAGGCGAGCGTCCCGGCGACCACCCGGCCGCGGGAGCGGAACCCGGTGGCGAAATACGCCGGCAGCATCACCGAGATACAGCACGGCGCCAGCAGCGCCACCATCCCGCCGAGGAACGACGCCAACAGCGTGGTCCCGAACAACAGCTCGCCCATCCACAGGCCCTTTCCGGCAGGTCACAGGCCGCGGGGCCCGCAATCACCTATCCAGCTTCGGACCTAAGTTACCTAGGAGATAGTCTGCCTGTCGACCCAACGCCTCCCCCGCACGAGTGAAAGTAGGGCGCCGCCGTGCTCCTTGCCTCCGTCGACATCGGACAGCTGGTCGGCTCCGGTTCCCTGTTCCTGGCCGCGCCCTTCGCGCTGGCCGCCGGCGCGATCACCGTCGCCTCGCCCTGCTGCCTGCCCCTGGTGCCGGGCTACCTGTCGTACACCACCGGCATGACCGCCGTCGACGCCCACACCCGGCAGACCACTCCCGGAGGCCCGGCCCGGGGCCGGGCGCTGCTGGGCACCGCCCTGTTCGTCCTCGGCTTCGCCGCCGTGTTCACCGCCTACGGTGCCCTGTTCGGCTCGGTCAGCACGCTGCTGCTGGCCCACCAGGACACCGTCATCCGCGTCCTGGGCATGCTCACCATCGCGCTCGGCCTGATGTTCATGGGTGTCCTGGAGCGCGTCCCGCTGCTGTCGCGCACCTTCAAGCCGCAGTTCACCCCGCGCGCCGGGCTGGCCAGTGCGCCGTTCATGGGTGTGATGTTCGGCATCGGCTGGACCCCGTGCATCGGCCCCACCCTCGCCGCCGTCCTGTCCCTGTCCCTGACCACCGGCTCCGCCGGGCGCGGTGCCTTCCTCGCCTTCCTCTACGCCGTCGGCGTCGGCATCCCGTTCCTGCTGTTCACCCTCGCCCTCGGCAAGAGCATGCGCGCCTTCGACTTCGCCCGCCGCCACACCCGCACCGTGCTGCGCATCGGCGGCGCCCTGCTCGTGGCGGTCGGCATCGCCCAGGTCTCCGGCCTGTGGAGCTGGATGATCTACCAGATGCAGACCTGGATCAGCGGCTACGCACTCCCCCTGTGACGCCGGTCCGCCGCGAGGCGGACGTACGGTCGTCGCACGATGCCCGCCGGACCGGCAGGGAGCGTCCGGCAGGGGCCTTCCGCGCCCCCGGCCTTACCGGGGACCACCGCCCGTGACCCCGCCCCCGGCTTACGGGGGCTCCCGGGCCTCAGTGCGAAGAAGGGGCGTCCCGCTCTGCGCACCCCACCGACCGGCAGCCCCGTCTGAATACGGGCCTGGGCCCGGCGGGAGCGGGTGCTCCGGCCGGGCCCAGGTACCGGTCAGACCTGCTCGCCGCAGCATCCCGAGCTGCCGTCATTCCGCGCCGGCATGCGCTGCGAGGCATGCGACGAGGCGCAGCAGTCGCACCGCTCGGTGGTCCCAGCTGCATTGCCGTGCGACACGCCGCAGCACTTCTCGCAGCACTTCTCACCGCTGGTGGCCTGGCCCGATGTGTGGTGCCCGCAGTGCGCGCAGCACGTCTCGCCCCGGCCATGGGCACGGTGTGTGGCGCAGGCGGTCCCGCACTCGTGCTTCGCGGCGACCGAGCCGACGTCCGACGAGCCCATGGACACCTTCATGGTCATCGCCTCCGCGCGCGTGTCCGCCGCGACGGCACGCGGCTGTGATGCCGTGCCCATGCCGCTTGCGGCGGGTGGTGCGGGTGTGTACGCCTGCGCCAGGCCGGAGAATCCGGCCGAGACGGCCAGAACGGTCCCGGCGAGAACGCCGACACGGGAGAGAGGTCGTGTGCTCATACGCCACCTTCTGTTCACGCCGGCCCGCAACGATGCGTCACGGATCACTGACACTCCGCCACGCTAGCCGATTTCCTAAGCGCCTTCGGTGCTGAGTGGGGTGCTGGTCCCCCATACGGGTGGAGTCCTGCGCCGTCCGGGCAGCGTCGCGCACCGAGGGCCCTGCTGGTCCGCGGTCGCCGCGGCAGGCCGGGACGGTCGGCGGAGTCCGTGCGCAGGCCCCGGGAGGTGAACCGAAGCCGCCTACGGCCGGGAGAGCGGGGCAGGTCCGTTCACGGCAGTGCGCGGCGGGGCGGAGTCACAGCCGCCGTGGACGCAGGCCGCTCAATTCCGAATGCGCGAAGGTTGTGGGCGGTGACGGGCCCGGCCCGGCTCTCATGGGTCGGCCGTGCCGCCCGCCGTGCCCGCAGCAGCATCCGTTCCGCACCGTACGAGGTTCCCTCCGTGACGTTCCGTTTCCGCTCCGCCCTAGTTAGCCGCCACCGCGGTCCTGCTCGCCGCCGTGCTGACCGCCTGCGGTGGAGGCACTGACACCTCAGCCCCCGAGGACTCACCGGCCTCCGCAGCGGCCGTCAGCCACATCCACGGGCTCGGCATCGACCCGGCCGACGGACTGCTGTACGTAGCCACCCACGAGGGCGTCATCGCCGTCGAGGACGACGGCTCGCCGAAGCGGGTCAGCGACACCGCCGACTACATGGGCTTCACCGTGAAGGGACCCAGGACCTTCCTCGGCAGCGGCCACCCAGCCGAGGGCAGCGGCGGCCACGCCAACCGCGGCCTGATCGAGTCCACCGACGCGGGCAGGACCTGGAAGACCCTCTCCCTCGGCGGTGCAGTCGACTTCCACGCCCTGGAGTACGCCCACGACACGGTCTACGGCTACGACAGCACCAACGGGATGCTGCGCGTCAGCAAGGACGGCAAGACGTGGGACAAGCGCGCCGAACTCGCCGCACTCGACATCGCCGTCAGCCCCAAGGATCCCGGCCTCGTGCTGGCCACCACGCAGAACGGCGTCGCCAGGAGCGGCGACGGCGGCAGGACCTTCGGCGACGGCACCGAGCCCGTGCTGGCCTTCCTGTCCTGGGCCGAGCCCAAGGCGCTGTACGGCGTCGACCCCACCGGCGGGCTGCACCGCAGCACCGACGGCTGCGCCACCTGGAAGAAGGCGGGCACCGTGCCCGGCGGGCAGCCCCAGGCGCTGACCGCCGTCGACGCCGACCATGTTCCGGCCGCCACCCAGGACGGCGTCTACGAGACCCGTGACGGCGGCAAGACCTTCACCAAGCGCCTGCCGGTCACCCAGACGTCCGGCCACTGAGCCACGCCAGGGCTGGACGGGACCCGGCAGGGCTGCCGCCATCCGGCCGGGAAAGGGACACTCATGAGCGTGAACAGGGCCCCGGACGCACAGGTACGTCGGTACTGGAACCGTGACGCGCCCTGGTACGACGGCTGCATGCATCCCTACGACCGGCTGCTGGTCGGCGACGGCCGGGCGTGGGTGGGCGCGCACTCCAGCGGCAGGGTGCTGGAGGTGGCCGTGGGCACCGGACGGAATCTGCCGCACTACCCGGCCGGGACTCAGGTGATCGGCATCGACCTGTGCCCGGGGATGCTGGAGCGGGCCCGGCCGCGCGCGGCCGCCTCCGCCGCGGCGGTGAGGCTGGTGGAGGGGTCCGCAGCGGCGCTGCCGTTCCCGGATGCCTGTTTCGACACGGTGGTATGCGTGCTGGCCCTGTGCTGCATGTCCGATGACCGGGCCGCGGTGCGGGAGATGCACCGGGTACTGCGGCCGGGCGGGCGTCTGCTGCTGCTCGATCACATTCCCGGCTCCCGCTTCCCGGTGCGCGCCGTCCAGCGTCTGGCCCTGCCTGTGCTGCGGAGGCTGTCCAGCGCCTACCACCTGTGCAGGCCACTGCTCCTGGCGGAGGAGGCGGGGTTCACCGTGACCCGCCGGGAGCGGTACTGCCTGGGCATGGTCGAGCGGCTCGTGGCGGTCAAGGAACCCGCGCCCGCCTGAGGGGCGCACCGCGTCCGGATGAACTGCGTCCCGTCCGCGTGGCGCAGCGGCCGGCCGACGGCCGGGCCGGAATCTCATGCACCTCGGCGTTCGCCCCGGTACTCACCTCAGCGTGCTGCCCGCCTTCCACGTATCCCAGCCGACGGTTCGGCGTCGAGGCCGGCACACCTGCGATCCGGTTACCTGCGTCCGCCCTCGGTACCCGGAACCCCGGTGAGCTGTGCGTGCTCGATGGTGTCGTCGATCAGCACCACGTTGTGCCCCGCGGCGGCCAGCAGTGACGCACCGATGGCGGCCCGGAACCCGCTGCGGCAGTGCACCCAGGTTTCCGTGTCGGGGAGGTCGGGGATGGCGCGAGGCAGCTCCCGCAACGGCAGGTGCCGGGCGCCGGGCAGGTGCCCGGAGCGCCACTCGCCGTCTCCCCGGACGTCCAGGACCTCCACGGGCCGCCCGGACCGGACTGCGGCCAGTGTCGCGAAGTCGGCTCGGGGGTAGGAGGCCAGCCACTGTGGGCCGGCCCATTCCAGCGGGCTGCCCACGGCGACGGCCACCGGGTGGTCGAAGCCGATCCGCAGGAGCTCGTGCCGGGCCGCATCGAGTTCCTCCTCGTCGGCCGCCAGCAGGGTGACCGACGCGTGGAACGGGACCAGCCAGCCCAGGTAGGTGGCCAGGGATCCGCGGGCATCGAAGTTCACCGCGCCCTTGAGGTGGGTGTGCGCGAAGGCGGCTCGCGGCCGGACGTCCACCACCCACTCCCCGGCCGCCAGCCGCTCGGCCAGTTCCGGGAGTCCGGCCCGCCGCGGCTCGGTCAGGGTGGCTGTCGGCGCGGGTCCGGCGGCGTTGATCGTGGCCATGTGGCGGTAGTACGCGGGATAAGGCTCCAGACCCGTCAGGGAGCCCGCCACGAAGGCGTCCTCCTCCTGGCGGAAGACCGGGTTGACCGCGCGTTCCCGGCCGATCGTCGACCGGTCGGCCGGGCTGGCCGCACCCGCCGCGCAGAAACTGCCGAAGCCGTGCGTCGGCAGCACCACGGTATCGTCGGGCAGCACCTCGGCCAGTCGGCGCACCGACCGGTACTGGCGGTGCGCCAGTGACTCGGCCAGGTCCGCGCCCATGAGGTCGGTCCGGCCCGTGCTGCCGTAGAGCAGCGAGCCGCCGGTGCACACCAGCCGGGGCTCCCCATCGGCCGACGCGAACGCATAGGCCACATGGTGGTCGGTGTGACCGGGGGTGGCGACGACACCGACCCGCAGCGGCCCGACCGGCAGATGGTCGCCGTCGGCCACCCGCAGGGCATGGAAGCCCAGCTGCGGACCGGCGGGCACGACATAGTCAACGGCGTGGTTCCGGGCCAGCTCCAGCCCCCCGGTCACGTAGTCGTTGTGGAGGTGTGTTTCCAGTACGGCCCCGAGCCGCAGCCCGTGGCTGTCCAGCACGGTGGTGATCCGCTCCAGGTCCCGCTGCGGGTCCACCGCGACCGCGACCGACCCGTCCGTGATCAGATAGCTGCGGTCGCCGAGGCTGAGCGTGGCGATCTGGATGGCCTCCAGCTGTTCCGGCAGCTCGGCGGAGAGCCGGACGCCGACCTCGGTGACCTCGCCGAGGCGCGCCTCGACCGGCATCTCGGTGACGCCGCGCGCAGAGAGCACCCGCAGCACCCAGTGGCCGGGGGTGGCGTAGAAGCGGAAGGCGCCGTCGGCGGAGGTGACCACCTCGCCGACGAACTCGCCGGCCGGGTCGAGCAGACGCACCCAGGCACCCGCGACCCGACCGCCGGCGGCCTGAACGGTGCCGGCGACGACGGTACGGGACGAGGTGTCGATCTCGGGCGCCGGCGTGGCGTACCGCTGCGTCCTTCCCGGCACAGCCCCGGTCACCTGTCGTCCCGCTACTTCTCGATGGGCACGCCGACCATCGAACCGTACTCGGTCCACGACCCGTCGTAATTCTTCACGCTGGGCTGGTCGAGCAGTTCGTGGAAGACGAACCAGGTGTGGGCGCTGCGCTCGCCGATCCGGCAGTAGGCGATGGTCTCTCGGCCGAAGTCGACGCCCGCGTCGCGGTAGAGCGCGCGCAGTTCGTCGTCCGCCTTGAAGGTGCCGTCGTCGTTGGCCGCCTTCGACCAGGGGATGTTCTTGGCGGTCGGGATGTGACCGCCCCGCTGCGCCTGCTCCTGGGGCACGTGGGCGGGCGCGAGGAGCTCGCCGGAGAACTCCTGCGGCGAGCGCACGTCGATGAGGTTCTTCTCCCCGATCGCGGCGAGCACCTCATCCCTGAAGGCCCGGATCGAGGTGTCGGGCTCGCGGGCGGCGTAGTCGGTCCTCGGACGCTGCGGCACCTCGTCGACCAGCGGACGCTCCTGCAGTTCCCACAGCTTGCGGCCACCGTCGAGCAGACGCACCCGCTCGTGGCCGTAGACCTTGAAGTACCAGTAGGCGTAGGCGGCGAACCAGTTGTTGTTGCCCCCGTACAACACGACCGTATCGTCGGGGGCGATGCCGCGCTCCGACAGCAGCTCCCCGAAACGCTGCCGGTCGACGAAATCGCGGCGCACCGGGTCCTGCAGGTCCTGCTTCCAGTCGAACTTCACCGCGCCTGGGACGTGACCGGTATCGTAGGCGCTCACGTCCTCGTCCACCTCGGCGATCACCACGTGCGGGTCGTCCAGGTGCTGCTGCACCCAGTCGGCGTCGACCAGGGACTCTTTACGGCTCATCGTCGCCTCTCCTTCCGTCAGGGGTAGACCCACGCGGCTTCGGAGACAGGGCGGTACTCAGCCCAGGAGGCGAATACCGCCTGCTCCCAGCAGAACCCCTGCCGCAGCTGACGTCAAACGAGGCCACGGCTCCCGCCCAGGGGGCCAGGCGGCGAGTGCTGCGGAGTCTGGCGGCAGGCCAAGGGCTGTCCACGGCCTGCTCCTGGGAGAGAGCCGTGGGGTTCACCGTGGTCCTGGCACAAGCCGGCCCGGTCCGGCACCACAGCCGATGACGTGGGACACGAGGTATGGCGGTCAGCGTCGCCAGATGAATGCGACAAGCATGACTGGCATCGCCAGGGTGCCGATGGTCATCAGCGAGGTCACCCCCGTTCGTCATCATGCGTGGGTCTGAACCGCCGGGGATGTCCTGGTCCATCAAGGCTTCCATCTCTGGCCAGTGGCCGGCTGCGGCGTATTTCAGCGGCGCGGTTGTCCGTTCGGCTGTGGGGTACTCGCGATGCCCCAGCTGCTCGCGGGAGGTGCACGTGCGCGTTGCTGTCGTGGGCGGGGGCCACAACGGGCTGGTGGCCGCCTGCTATCTCGCGCGGGCGGGAACCGAGGTGGTCGTACTGGAGCAGGCCGGCAAGCTCGGCGGCGGGTCGCGTACCGACGAGCCGGCACCGGGCTTCCGCTTCAACACCCACTCCGCCGCACACAACATCATCAACGCGACCGACATCGTCACCGACCTCGGGCTGCGCGAGGCGGGTCTGGAATACCGCGAGATGGACCCGTTCTCCATCGCGGTCTTCACCGACGGCACGATCGTGCGCTTCCACCGCAGCATCGAGCGGACCGTCGCCTCGATCGCCGAAGCCGACCCCGCCGAGGCCCGCCGCTACGCGCACTGGATGGACGAGGCGATGCCGGTCATCACCGCCATGCGTGCCGGCCTGGGCGGCTATGGGCGGGCGCGGCAGCTGCGGCGACTGCCGCGCCAGATGCTCGCCGGCGTGCAGGCGCTGGCGCGCAACGGCGGACCGGTCGGGCTCGCCGGGCTGCTCCTGCAGCCTTACGGCCGTGTGCTGCGGGAACGGCTGGGCAGCGAGCTCGTACGGGCGCCGGTGTCGGCCTTCGCCGCGCACGCCTCGGCCTCGCCGGACGAACCCGGCAGCGCGCTGTTCGGCCTGTGGCAGGCGTTCTATCACCAGGTCGGGCAGTGGCACGCCGTCGGCGGGTCGCAGGGACTCATCGACGCACTCGCCAGGCGGCTGGAGAGCTACGGCGGGCAGTGGCACACCGGCGCGGCGGTCGAGCGCATCACGCGCACCGGCAGCCGCGTGACGGGGGTGGTGCTGGAATCGGGCCAACGCCTGACCACCGACGCCGTCCTCACCGCGATCGACCCCCGGATCGCGCTGCTTCAGCTGCTCGACCCGCCGCTGACCGGGCCCGTCGCGGACGCGCTGCGCGCGACGCGGCGGGGCAACGCCGTCCAGATGCTCGTGCTGCTCGGAACGACGGAGCTGCCCGGGTACGCGGGGCCCTGCCAGGGGACTGGAACGGCCTGCAGTCCTTCGTGGACAGCGTCGACTCCCTCGCGGATGGCTTCGCTCAGGCGAACGCACGACGCCTGCCTGAGGACCCGGTGCCGACCTATGCCTTCACCCCCAGCGCACTCGACAGCAGCCTGGCATCGCCCGGCCACCACACCGTCTACCTGGCCTGCCCGACCGCGCCCCACCAGGTGCACGGCGGCTGGGCGAACGCCGCGGCGGCGTTCGCCGACCGGATGGTCGACACCGTCGAGAAACGGGCACCGGGCTTCACGGACACGGTCGTGAACCGGACGATCCGCACGCCCGAGCACATGGCCCGCGAGCTGCGCTGGCCAGGCGCGCACCCGATGTACCTCGGCGTCAACCTCGACCAGGTCGGCCTCCTGCGCCCCACGCGCGCCCTCAGCGCCCACACCACGCCGATCCGCGGACTGGTCGTGTCCGGAGCGGGCAGCGCCCCCGTCGGCGGCATCGCCGGCATACCCGGCCGCAGCGCGGCGCGCGCCCTCCTCCGCAGCATGCGCGAGACCTGAAAAGCAGGCCGACCGCTGTTGTCGGCTCAGCCTGGGTGCCAGCCACACGTCTCTGTCGGCTGTGGGGCTGCAGTGTCACAGCGTCGTCGAGTGTCAGCGATGGGTGGGCACCGGGCACAGCAGGGACAGTCCAGGGTGGTCGCGGATCTGCTGCACGCTGTGCGGGATCGGGGCGGCGAAGGCCAGCGCGATGACCACGATGGCGGCTGCGACAGCCAGGGCGGCGACGGCAGACCACCGACGCCGCGTCATGACCAGGCCGTAGGCGGCCAGGGTGAGAACGAAGACGGCGAGCATCGTGTACAGGGGCGCGGGGATGAAGTGCAAGGTGATGTGGAAGGCGAAGACGTCCATCCACAGCACGTGCAGTACCCCGAAACCAAGGAACAGCAGGTCCGGCAGCGCGCTGTAGAGGTGGCCGAGGAATCCCGATTCCCACGGCGAGGCCCGGCCGGAACCGTGACCGGGGATGGCGCGGACGACGGTGAGGGCGGCGAGGCCGAGGGCGCCGCCGAACAGTCCGTGCAGCCAGAAATGGAACTGGGCGCCGTAGTTGGCGTAACCGGCGTACAGCACCACCTCGGTGGTGAGGACCAGTGTTGCGCTGATCCACGCCCGGCGGCTCATCGCAGCCCGTCGATCAGGATGCCGATCTCCTGCTCGTGGTCGGCAAGTCCGGGGTCGAAGGTGCGGTAGCGCAGTTGGCCCCGTGCGTCGATGAGCGCGTAGCCGGGCCCGATCCGCCCGCTTTCGGTCACCAGCGCATAGCGCCGGGCCAGGCGCGCGTCGGTGGAGCGTACGACCTGCGCCTGTGGAAGTTCGGGCAGCGGGCAGCGCGTCCGGCAGAAGACCACCACGGCAGCTTGGCCGGGGGCGAGGCCGAGTTCTTCCGCGCCGGGGGCGGGCTGGTCGAGGTAGAGCAGATCGAGTTGCTGCAGGGCATGGTCCGGGTCGTGGAGTTGGTGCGCGTCGGACCGCACGTACCCCCAGACTCCCGCGCCGGCCGCAAGAGCCGTCAGGAGGAGTCCGGCCCACCGGTACCCGTCCGGCCCGATCCTCATACCGCACACACCGTGGCCTTCCGCGTGACACTGGGTTCTGATCTGTCATGAGCGACGCTAGAACCCGGACCCGGGGTCAAGGCCAACCCGTGGTGCGGCGCAGGAGTGAGGTGCCGGTTCTTCACCGGTTCGAGGGATGGGGCTCATAGGAGGCTAGAACCTCGCGTGCTCCGGCGCCGGGGACTCGGGGTCCGGGAACGGAGCGGCGGGCCGAAATTCCTTTAGGTGACGACGGTAACCCGCGGTCGGTTCCCCGCCCAGGGCACCCTTCGCCGCACCCTCGGCACTTCGGGGGGTGGCGTCAGTACGGCCCATCGCCCGTGCCACACTCTCCCCATGTCCCCTAAGGAGCTTCGGAGCAATGTGGGGTGGCCCGGCCCCCAGTCCGCGGGTACGGCCCCGCGAGGCCGCCGGTACCTGCTGGTGGCCGGCGCGGCCCTGGTGTTCACCGGATGCACCTCGGCGGCGGAGGGCGGCGCGGACCGTTCCTCCGGCTCGGGCGGGCCCTCCGGCGCCTCGTCGCAGTCGCCCGCGGGCACCGGGGCGATCACCGCGATACCGGCCGGGCGGCGCCCCACGGCCCCGGACATCTCCGGCAAGAGCCTGGACGGCGAGCCGCTGCAGATGTCCGACTACCGCGGCAGCGTGGTGCTGCTCAACGTGTGGGGCTCGTGGTGCGAGCCGTGCAAGGCCGAGGCACCGCATCTGGCCCGCGCCTTTGAGGTGACCCGGGGCCAGGGCGTGCAGTTCCTGGGCATCAACACCCGCGACATGTCAGTCGGTCCCGCGAAGGCGTTCGAGCGACGCTACGGCATCACCTATCCCAGCTTCTACGACCCCCGAGGCGAGCTGGTGCTGCGCTTCAAGGGGCACCTGCTGCCGCAGGCCATCCCGTCCACGGTGGTGATCGACCGTCAGGGACGCATCGCCGCACGGGCCCTGAAGGCACTGGGCGAACGGGAGATCCTCGGCATGCTGACCCCCGTCATCGCGGAAGGCCGGTGAACCGCGTGCCCACCCCGCGCAGTTCGACCCCTACCGGCACCTACCGTCCCGACAGCGGCCCCCACCCCCCGGATGACCTCATCGAGCCGCCGTCCACGGGCCTGTCCAGTGCGCCCCCGGAGGACACCGAAGCCCCCGTCGGCACCCGGCTCGGTCCGCTGGGGTGGCTGCGCTGGATCTGGCGCACGCTCACCTCGATGCGCACGGCGCTGCTCCTGCTCCTGCTGCTGAGCCTGGCCGCGATCCCCGGTTCCCTGGTCCCGCAGGACTCCGGCCAGCCGTCCCAGGCGGCCGCGTTCCGCGCCGACCACCCGACTTTGACCCCCGTCTACGAGAAGCTGGGGCTGTTCGACGTCTACGCCTCCCCCTGGTTCGCCGCGGTCTACCTGCTGCTGTTCCTCTCCCTGGGCGGCTGCATCCTGCCGCGCTGCCTGCAGTTCGCCCGCGCGCTGCGGGCCAGGCCGCCGGCCGCTCCCCGCCGGCTGGACCGCATGCCGGAGCACACCCGGTGGAGCAGTCCCACCACCCCCGATGAGGCGCTGGAGGCGGCACGACGGGCCCTGCGCCGACGGCGCTTCCGGCTGTGCGTGGAGAAGGCCGGCCCCGATGGGGCCGGGGGCGCTGTGGCGGGTGAGAAGGGATACCTGCGCGAGGCGGGCAACCTGCTGTTCCATCTCGCC
>NZ_JBEXQG010000130.1:0-11596 GCF_040612485.1 Streptomyces sp. NPDC006385 | reverse complement strand
GGCGTTGGCCGGGACGGGTCGGGTGACGGCGGTGCGGCGAGAGGGCGTGCCGGGCGTCGCGCGGCAGGCGCCACTTTCGCAACCGGCCCTAGGCCGACGGGTCGTCGAGGTCCTGCCCAATCGGCCCCGCCGGGTCCAGCTCGTCAGGGTCTCGTACGTAGCGAAGGACGCCCCACATGCCGTGCTCGTCGGCCTGTGGGGCGTGGCTCTGGCACGACTCGAGTTCCTTGGCCAGGGACGCGGCATCGATGTCGGAGCCGATGAGGACGAGCTGGGTCAGGCGCGCGTCCCCGGCTCCCCACGGCTCCGGGTAGAAGCGCAGGAACCGCCCGACGGCATGCACGGCGTAACGGTTCGCGGGGTCGTGCGGCCCGAAGTCGACGTACCCCTTGATCCGGTACAGCCCCTCCGGCCTGCTGTCCAGGAACGCCATCAACCGCCGCGGGTCGAGGGGTGCTTCGGAGACGAAGGACAGGCTGTCGTAGCCGGCGTGCAGGTGGTCGCTGTGGTCGTCGTCGTGCTCGTGCAGGTCGTCGAAGGACAGCTGTCCGACGCGCTCCTCGCTGGGCCTGCAGTCGAAGAGGAACTCGGGGTCGATCCGGCCGTAGGTGGCGGGGACGACGGCGGCGCGGTCGGTGAGGCCGCGGACCAGCCCGAGGACGCGCTCACCGTCCGCCGCCCGGTCGAGCTTGTTGACCACGACGAGGTCGGCGAGGGCGAGGTGCCGGTCGATCTCGGGGTGTTTGGCGCGGGTGTCGTCGAACTCGACGGCGTCGACGACCTCGACGAGCCCGCCGTACACGATGCCGGGATGCTCACTGGCGAGCACCATGCGCACGAGTTCCTGGGGCTCGGCGAGCCCACTGGCCTCGATGACGATGACGTCGACGCCGGTGGCGGGCCGGGCGAGCCGCTCCAGGTAGACGTCCAGCTCGCTGGGGTCGATCGCGCAGCACAGACAGCCGTTGCCGAGGGAGACGGTGGAGTCGCCGAGCGCGCCCGCGACGGCCATGGCATCGATCTCGATGGCGCCGAAGTCGTTGACGATGGCACCGATGCGGGTGCCGCCGCTGCGGTGCAGGAGGTGGTTGAGCAGAGTCGTCTTGCCGGAACCGAGGAATCCGGCGAGTACGACGACCGGGATCTGCTGCGCGGTGCGGCTGTGCGCCAACGTGCGACCTCTCTCACTCCTACGCGTACACCGGCTCTCGGTCCCGGCGCACCTACGGAAAATGAATGCCGCCCCAGGATACGAACCGCAGGAAACATCGCGAAGTGAACGATTGTTAGCAGCACTTGCGGGGCAGACGTTGGGCAAGGCGCCGGAGCGTGCGACCCTCGCTTCCCTCCGCGCGCCTCCTCTCCGCCTCCCCGCCGATCAGAGCCGCTCGGCACTCTGGGAGACGGCAAGCGCCGCCCACTGCTCGCCGGTCCCCTCCAGTCGACCCACCTTCCGACGACCGGCGGACGGCCGCCTGATTCGGGGGTTGACATGGCCACACGGAAAAACACCGCGGTGAGGCTGGGTTCCGCCGCGGCCGGTCTGATGCTCGCCACCGCCGGGATGACGCTGGCCTCGCGCCGGCGGCACCTCGACGCGGAGCGACTGCTGTTGAGGCGTCTGGAACTCGAAGAGCTCGCCTCCCGGCGCAGGGCTCTGGCGCACCAGCAGCGTATGCACTGGGAATTGCTGTCCCGGGCGATCGACAACCCCAGCCTGGCCGCCGTGATCGACACCTACGACCCGGACATTCCGGCGGAGAAGCGGCGGCAGTACTTCTACGCCAACGCCTGGTACATCAACCTCTACCACCTGTATCGAGCGGGAATCCTGGACCAGGAGGAGTTCTACGGGCACGCGCGCGAGCTCTTCCAGAACACTTTGATGCGCGAGTACTGGGATGCCTCGAAGGGGCAGCGCGCGACCCTGAAGCACTCCTCCGAGGAGGCCCGGATCGGGCGCATGGTCGACGGTCTCATCAAGGACCTCGACGAGGCCGACACGGACGAGTGGTGGGTGGTGGGCAACCCACCGTCTGCTTGATCGACCGGTGCGCGGGGCACCGACTGGCGGTCGCTGGAGCGACGCACCGACACGTGGGTGACTTTCCGCCGGGCAGGCACTCACGCCCCGGACGAGCCCAGTAACGTGCTGCCGACCAAACCACCTGCCAACGCCTTCGTAAGGATCGGTAGCCCCTTGAAGATCGTGCGCCGCATCGGTGTGCCTCCCAGTGCCCGTGGCAGTGCCTCGGGAGCCAACTGCCCGGACGTGTTCGAACTGAGCGACGGCAACTTCGCCGTCATCGGCACGGACGTCACTGAAGCACTGGAGCGGGAACTGCCCGCTGACGCTTCCCGCGCCGACTACGAACGCATCGTCGTCGTCAGCCGCGAGACACTCATCCGCGCGAAGGGCGACATCCCGGACGCGTAGCGGAGCGCCCCGGATCCGCTCGTCACCCGCGGGCGTACGGGGCACGCAGCAGGCGGGCGTCTGTCATCAGCCCTCATCCCCGGGTACGGGCGACGCCTGCAAGTAGGGGCCACGACATATCAGTTGGTGACCCGCTGTTCCGAGCGGCAGAAGAAGTACGGTGCCGCATCACGGCCCCCGCCGCACACAGGGGGAGCCCCCTTGAAACGCGGCACTCGATGACTTTGGCGAGCGACGAGTGCCACGCGGAGGGCTCCCCCGCGGTCGGGCCGAACACCTTCCGAAGACCCAGTTCGAGGAGTCCCGTATGTCCACACCGACGCCGCACGACCGTACCGCAGCCCAGCCCACGGGGCAGCGACCGGCAAGGCGGGTCTTCGAGCTCCTGCCGGGCGTCATCGCCCTGCTGGCTGCGATCGGCATCATTCTGCTGATCGTCACGGGCCGGACCGAGCACGTCAGCGCCGTGGCGGCGTTCGGCGGCGCCGTCTTCCTCGGGGATGCCGCCGCCAACGTGACCATCAACGTGGTGCGCAAATAGGTCCCGTCCAGGAAGTAGCTCCCGTCCAGTCAGGTTGACCGCCACCGGAAACACCGGGGCGGAGAAGGGCCCGGCGCCGAAGCGGTGCCGGGCCCTTGTACTGGTCAGGCTCGGGCCCTTGTACTCGTCAAGCTCGGGCCCTTGTACTCGTCGGACTCGGGCCCTCGCACTCGTCAGGCCGCCGCTGGCACCCTCACCGGCGCCCCCGGCCCGACATACCGCGCCACCGGCCTGATGATCTTCGAGTCCTGTGCCTGTTCCAGGATGTTGGCGCTCCAGCCCACGACCCGCGCGGCGGCGAACGTCGGCGTGAACATCGCGCGCGGCAGACCGCAGAGCTCCATGACCACGCCCGCGTAGAACTCGACGTTCGTGTGGAGCTCGCGGCCCGGCTTCAGCTCGGCGAGGATCGCCTCAACCCGGCGTTCGACCTCCACGGCGAACTCGACGCGCGGGCCACCGAAGCTCTGGGCGATGTCACGGAGCATTCGGGAGCGGGGGTCCTCGGTGCGGTACACCGGGTGGCCGAAGCCCATGATGCGGTCGCCGGCGAGGACACGGTCGCGGATCCAGGGGTCGATGCGGTCGGGGGTGCCGATCGCGTCCAGCGTGTCCAGCGCACGACTGGGCGCACCGCCGTGCAGCGGTCCCGACAGGGCGCCCACGGCTCCGACGAGGCAGGCCACGACGTCCGCGCCGGTGGATGTGATGACACGGGCCGTGAAGGTTGACGCATTGAATCCGTGATCAATGGTTGAGATCAAGTATTGCTCGACCGCTCGCGCCCGCTCCGGGTCCGGCTCCGATCCGGTCAACATGTACAGGTAGTTCGCCGCGTACGACAGATCGTCCCGGGGCTCGACAGGAGAAAGCCCCAGCCCCAGCCGGTGCAGCGCGGTGAGGAGCGTCGGTACGGCCGCGGCCGCGACGAGCGTGTCCCGGCGGCGCTCGTCGGCGTCGATGTCGTACACCGGCCGGAAGCCCTTCGCCGCACCGAGCAGGGACAGCGCGGTGCGCAGTCCGGCCAGCGGGCCGGACGGTCCGCTCGCCGCCGCGATCGCGGGCAGTGCCGCCCGCACCTCGGCGGGCAGCCGCCGCAGCGCGGCGGTCTCGGCAGCGAAGGCGGCGGCGCGTTCGGCGTCCGGCAGCTCACCGTGGACCAGGAGATGCCAGACGTCCTCGAACGGGCGGGTCTGCGCGAGTTCGACGGCCGAGTACTGGCGGTAGTGGTAGAAGCCCTCAAGCCCTCGGACGTCGCCGACCTCGGTGTCGGTGACGACGACGCCCGCGAGTCCACGGGGCACTTCGACGAGCGTGGCTGCTGACCTGTTGACGGACATGTTTCCTCCCTGGACTTGATTCGACTGTCCATGCTTGACTATTTCTCTGTCAATATTGATTGAATCAATACAAGGATCAATATCCGGCTCCCTGGATACGGTGACCCCATGCGCGATCAAGAACCCGGCACCGTCCCGGCGGGGCGGCGGCTGACCACCCAGGAGGCCGCCGAACTGCTCGGCGTGAAGCCCGAGACCGTGTACGCGTACGTCAGTCGCGGCCACCTCAGCAGCCGCCGCGTGCCCGGCGGCCGGGGCAGCACCTTCGACGCCAAGGAGGTGGAGACGCTCGCCCTGCGCAACAGGCGGGAGTCCTCCGGCGGTTCGGGATCGGGCGGCGAGCTGTCCGTGCGCACCCGCCTCACGTTCATCGACTCCGACCGCTACTACTTCCGGGGCGTGGACGCGACCGAACTGGCCGCCCGGCACTCCTACGAAGAGGTCGCCGAATGGCTGTGGACCGGCCGGCTGCGCCACGGCGTCACCTTCAGCGCTCCCGAGACCTCCGTCGCCGCCGCCCGCCTGGCGGCCGACGCCCTTCCCGAACACGCCGGCCCCACCGACCGGTTGCGGGTCGCCGCGATCGCCGCGGCGGCGGCGGACCCCCTGCGCTTCGACCTGTCCGAGAAAGCCGTGCTCGGCACCGCGCGGACCCTCATCCCGACCCTGGTCGCCGCCCTCGCACCCGCGCGGTTCGCCTACCGCGACGAGGGCTCACTCGCTCACCGCCTGTGGAAGCAGCTGAGCGGACGGTCCGCCGACGAGGCCGGGTTGCGGGTCCTGGACACGGCGCTCGCCCTGCTCGCCGACCACGACCTGGCCGCCTCGACCCTCGCCGTGCGGGTCGCGGCGTCGGCCCGAGCCCACGCCTACGCGGCCGTCTCCGCGGGTCTCGGCGTGATCGAGGGCCCCCTGCACGGCGCGGCCAGCGGCCTCGCCCACAAGCTGCTCATGGAGGTCCTCGACCAAGGGGACGCCGGCCCCGTCATCGCCGAGGAACTGCGGGCCGGCCGCAGTATTCCGGGACTCGGTCACCGGCTGTACCCCGGCGAGGACCCACGCGCGCGTGTCCTGTTCGATCTCCTGGACGAGATCCCCCACTCCGCGCCCGCCCTCGCGGCGGCCCGCGACATCGTCGCCACGGCCGCTCGCCACGCCCCACTGCACGCCAACGTCGACCTGGCCCTGGCCGTGTTCACGGCATCCTCCGCCATGCCCCCCACCGCGGGCGAGGCGATCTTCGCCGTGGCCCGTACGGCGGGCTGGATCGCCCACGCCCTGGAGGAGTACGGGGAGCGTCCGCTGCGCATGCGGCCGAGCGGGCACTACACGGGCCCCAAGCCGCCCCAGCCGCTTCCGGAGTAGGCAGGGCCCCCTCGGGAGGTCACCTCGCCGCAAGTCAGGTTAGGCTCACCTCTGTGAGTACGTGCTCAACCGTCTCGCGGGACCTCGACGAGCCCATCGCGGGGACCGCGGCCACCGCGACGACCTGGCTGCTGCTGGAGCAGCCCGGTCCGTGGGGTGCCAAGGCGCTCACGCAGAGCCACCTGGATCCCGCGCTGGGCCGCGCCCTGGAGGCGGCCGCGCAGGGCACGGGCGTACGCGTCGCGCTGATCCGCCGCCCCGGCCGGCACGCCGACTGCGGAACCCCTGCCGAGCGCACGGTCTACGCGGCCCACACCGTGCCCGGAAAGGTGTGGCTGCGCGCCGCCACGACCCGCGACCCCGAGCGGTTGCTCGACCTGGACTTCGCCGCCCTCGGCGCGGGGGACCACCACACCTTCGACTCCGTGCTCCAGGGGCGGCCCCACACCGGCGATCCCCTCGTGCTCGTCTGCACCAACGGCAAGCGCGACCGCTGCTGCGCCCTCCTCGGTCGCCCGCTCGCGGCCGAGCTCAGCGCCTCCGGGATGAACGGCGTCTGGGAGGTCACCCATCTGGGTGGACATCGGTTCTCGCCGACGCTGCTCGTGCTGCCGTACGGCTACGCGTACGGCCGGGTGGAGGCCCATGCCGTCAAGGAGGTCCTGCACAGCGTCCAGGAAGGCCGGATCGTCGTCCACGGGTGCCGCGGGAACTCGGCCTGGGAACGGCCCGGTCAGGCCGCCGAGCTGGCCGTGCGCGCGGCTACGGGCGAGGATGCCGCACAGGCGCTGAGCGTCGTACGGACGGAGGGCGCCGCGCCCCGATGGGACGTGACGGTCGCCCACGTCGACGGGCGGCACTGGCGGGTCGCCGTGGCCCAGGGTGCTTCGCTGCCGCCCCGCCCCGAGAGCTGCGGGGTGGCGGTGCTCGGCTCGCCCGCGCGCATGGACGTGGTGGCGGTGCGCGAACTCACCATGACGGCGGCACTCGCGAGCTGACCGGACGCACCGGGGTGGACTCGGGCGGGTCGGCGAGCGGCATGGACGGCCCGATATTGATCAAGTCAGGCACCGGGTCACCACGCCTGGACCGGCCGGCTCACATTGATCAAGAGATCCACGCCACATCCCTCTACGGGAGTTCCCGCACGTCCACGTACCGTCGTGGGTATGAGCCCCACTCCCCCGGCACGTCGCCTGCGCCTCGGTCTGCCCCGGCGGATGTTCTCGCAGGTGCTGCTGATGCAGGTGGCGATCGCCGCGGGAGTCGCGGTGCTCGCGACCGGACTGTTCCTCGCTCCGCTCAGCGACCAGCTCGACGACCAGGCGATGCGCCGCGCCCTGTCGATCGCGCAGACCACCGCGGCCCAGCCGCGGATCGCCGAGGACCTGGCGAGCACGCCCGCGACCGCCGACGGCCCGGTCCAGCGGGAGGCGGAGCGGATCCGTGCGGCGACGAAGGCCGAGTACGTCGTCGTGATGGACCGGCGCGGGGTGCGCTGGTCCCACCCGACCCCGGGCGAGATCGGCAGGCTCGTCTCCACCGACCCGGGCCAGGCCCTCGCCGGCCACGAGGTCATGCAGATCGACAACGGCACCCTGGGCCGCAGCGCCCGCGGCAAGGTGCCACTGCGCGACAGCGACGGCCGCATCATCGGGGCGGTCTCGGTCGGCATCGCGTACGACAGCGTGCGGGCCCGGCTGCTGCACGCGATCCCGGGCCTGTTCGCCTACGCGGGCGGCGCCCTCGCGGTCGGCGCCCTGGCCGCCTGGCTCATCTCCCGCCGGGTCCAGCGGCAGACCCGCGACCTGGCCTTCTCCGACATCTCGGCGCTGCTCGCGGAGCGCGAGGCGATGCTGCACGGCATCCGGGAGGGCGTCGTCGCCCTGGACCGCGGCGGCCGTATCCGCCTCCTCAACGACGAGGCTCGGCGCCTGCTGGGCCTCGGTGACGAGGCGGTCGGCCGGTCCCTCGACGAGGCGCTCGGCGAGGGCCGTACGACCGATGTGCTGGCCGGCCGGGTGACGGGCACCGACCTGCTCACGGTCCGCGGCCAGCGCGTCCTGGTCGCCAACCGCATGCCCACCGACGACGGCGGCGCCGTCGCCACCCTGCGCGACCGCACCGAGCTGGAGCAGCTCGGCCGGGAACTCGACTCGACGCGCGGACTGATCGACGCCCTGCGCGCCCAGGACCACGAGCACGCCAACCGCATGCACACCCTCCTCGGGCTGCTGGAACTGGAGATGTACGACGACGCCGTGGAGTTCGTCGGTGAGGTGGTCGGCGATCACCGGGCCACCGCCGAGCAGGTCGCCGAGAAGATCCAGGACCCGCTGCTCGCCGCCCTGCTGGTCGGCAAGGCGGCCGTGGCGGCCGAGCGCGGCGTCGCGCTGCGCCTCTCGGACCGGACGAGGCTGCCGGACCGGTTGATCGACCCCAGGGGGCTCGTCACGATCGTCGGCAACCTGGTGGACAACGCCCTGGACGCCGTCGCGGGCACACCGCACGCGCGCGTGGAGGTCGAATTGCGCGGCGAGGGGCGGACCGCGATCCTCCGGGTGCGCGACACAGGTCCGGGAATCCCCGAGGAGAACCGCGAGTTGATCTTCACCGAGGGGTGGTCCACCAAGCAGCCACCCGCCCACCGTGAACGCGGCATCGGGCTCTCCCTTGTGCGTCGGCTCGCCGAACGCCAGGGCGGCAGCGCGACGGTGGGCGAAGCGGTCGGCGGAGGCGCGGAGTTCAGCGTCGTCCTGCCCGAGGCGCTGGCCGAGCCGGACCTGGAACCGGCCCTCACCGTGCCGTCGGATCGGCACACTGTCGCCGAGGAGGAGTCGCGATGATCGAGGTCCTGGTCGTGGACGACGACACGCGCGTCGCGCGGGTCAACGCCGCCTACGTCGAGAAGGTGCCGGGCTTCCACGTGGCCGGTGAGGCGCACAGCGCGGCCGAGGCACTGCGCCAGGTGGAACTGCTGCCCCGGCTCGACCTCGTCCTCATGGACCACTACCTGCCCGACGAGACCGGCCTGTCGGTCGTCCAGGAGATGCGCCGGCGCGGCCACCAGACCGACGTGATCATGGTGACCGCGGCGCGGGATGTGTCGACGGTGCAGGCGGCGATGCGGTACGGGGCCCTCCAGTATCTGGTGAAGCCGTTCGCCTTCGCGGGTTTGCGCGCCAGGCTGGAGGCGTACGCGGAGCTGCGCCGGACCCTCGACGGCGGCGGCGAGGCGGAACAGGCCGAGGTGGACCGCATCTTCGGCGCCCTGTCGGCGCCGTCGGAGCCGGACCTGCCCAAGGGCCACTCCCCCACGACCGCGGAGCTCGTACGCCAGTCCCTGATGAACGCCGAAGGCCCCCTGTCGGCCCAGGAGATCGCTGAGCGGACCGGGGTGAGCCGCCAGACCGCCCAGCGCTACCTCAAGCTCCTGGAGCGCACGGGGCGGGCCCGCCTCACCCTCAAGTACGGCGACGCGGGCCGCCCGGAACACCGTTACGTGTGGGCGACCCGCGCCTGAGGCACGGCCCGTGGGGGCGGGGGAAGGAACCGTGCCCTGCCCTTCATACGGATGTCGGCCGCGCGGATATCAGCCACCGGCCCGACAGTGTGCGTGCTGCCCGCCAACGGCCCGGGCACTCTGCCTGACTTCGCTTCAGCCCCTGCGGTGCCTGGCAAGTCGTACGACGACGAAGGCGCCGCGCTAGACCGCTCCCGCCCCTGTCAGCGACCGCACCTCGGTCTCCGCGTGCTTGGCGTCGTCGGGGAGCTCGGCCGAGGTGACCGTGCCGAGCCAGCCCGCGACGAAGCCCAGCGGGATCGAGACGAGGCCGGGGTTCTCCAGGGGGAAGTACTGGAAGTCGACGCCGGGGAACAGTGACTCGGGGCTGCCCGTCACCACCGGCGACAGCAGTACGAGCACCACGGCCGGGATCAGGCCCCCGTAGACGGCCCAAACGGCTCCGCGCGTGGTGAAGCCCCGCCAGAACAGCGAGTAGAGCAGCACCGGCAGATTGGCGGACGCGGCGACGGCGAAGGCGAGGCCCACGAGGAAGGCGACGTTGAGATCGCGGGCCAGCAGACCGAGGGCGATGGCGACGACGCCGATACCGACCGCGGCGACGCGTGCCACGGCCACCTCGCTGCGCGGCTCGGCGTGCCGGCGCCGTAGGGAGGCGTACAGGTCGTGGGCCACGGAGGCCGAGGAGGCGAGTGTGATGCCGGCGACCACCGCGAGGATCGTGGCGAAGGCGATGGCGGCGACGACGGCGAAGAGAACCGTTCCTCCGGTGGAATCCGCGCCGCCGCCGAGATCCAGGGCGAGCAGCGGAACCGCCGTGTTGCCGGCCGCATTCGACCCACGTACGGTCTCGGGCCCGACGATCGCGGCCGCGCCGAAGCCCAGGACGATGGTCATCAGATAGAAACCGCCGATGAGCCCGATCGCCCAGACCACCGAGCGCCGGGCCGCGCGGGCGGTGGGCACGGTGTAGAAGCGAGAGAGGATGTGCGGCAGCCCGGCGGTACCGAGGACGAGCGCCAGCCCCAGGCTGATGAAGTCGAAGCGGGCCGTCCAGTCACCGCCGTACTTCAGCCCGGGCGCCAGGAACGCGTCACCATGGCCGCTGCGCTCGGCCGCCGTGAGCAGCAGCCGGTCGAAGTCGCCGTGGAAGCGCACCAGGACGAGCACGGTCAGCGTGAGGGTCCCGCCGAGGAGCAGGACGGCTTTGACGATCTGGATCCAGGTGGTGGCCCGCATCCCTCCCAACGACACATAGATCACCATGAGCGCGCCGACGCCGATGACGGCCCAGGCCCGCACCGCCTCGCCCTCGCCCCCGAGCAGCAGCGCGACCAGGGTGCCCGCGCCCACCATCTGCGCCACCAGATACAGAACGGACACGGTGACCGAGGAAGTTCCCGCCGCGATCCGTACGGGACGCTCCCTCATCCGCGCGGCGACCACGTCGGCCAGCGTGAACCGCCCGCAGTTGCGCACCAGTTCGGCGACCAGGAACAGCACCACCAGCCAGGCCACGAGGAAGCCCACCGAGTACAGCAGCCCGTCGTATCCGAAGAGGGCGATGAGCCCCGAGATGCCGAGGAAGGAGGCGGCGGACATGTAGTCGCCGGCGATGGCAAAACCATTCTCCATGGGCGAGAAGAGTCTGCCTCCCGCGTAGAACTCCTCCGCCGAACCCTGCCGTCGGTGGCTCGCCCAGGTCGTGATCGCCAGTGTGATCGCGACGAACACGCTGAACAGGAGCAGCGCCAGCGTCCGGTGGTCGACCGTCACGAGGCACCCCCTCGTGTGACGCGCGTCAACTCCTGGGTGTCCCAGCGCAGTTCGAGCGCCGCGCGGTCCCGGCGCAGCCGCGCGTGGCGAGCGTAGGCCCAGGTGAGCACGAAGGTGGTGAGGAACTGTCCGAGCCCCGCGAGCATCGCCACGTTCACGGCGCCCGCCACGGGCCGGGCCATCAGCCCCGGCGCGGTCGTGGCGGTCACGACGTACGCCACATACCAGGAAAGGAACACGGCGACGGCCGGAACGACGAACCTCCGGTAGCGGCTGCGCACCTCCTGAAAGGCCGCGCTGCGCTGTACCTCGAGGTACACATCGCCCGTGACCGGCGGCGCGGCCTCGGGAGCGTCCGTACCGTCCGACTCCCCCCACCCGGAGGCGAGGGCGTCGTACCAGGGGTCGTCGTACCGCCCACTTCTGGTGTCGCCGGGACGGTCGTCGCTTGAGTACATGCCCAAGCATGGACAGAACGGAAAGATCGCCGACTCGGCTTCTCGGCGTGCTTCACCCCATCAGGTGATTCACCCGCCGAAGCTGCGTCTTGCGTACGAGCCGCAAGCCGCCGACGGCGGGGACGCCCACAGGGGCCACCCGCACCACCCGACGGC
>NZ_JBEXQG010000129.1:0-12122 GCF_040612485.1 Streptomyces sp. NPDC006385 | reverse complement strand
CTTCACCGCCGAACCCGTCCGGTCGGCCATCGCCGCCCGGCTCGGTGTCACGCTGTCGGTGGTGCTGGCCGCTCCCCCGGCCCCTGCGGCGCCCCCCGCCCCGCCCGCCCCGGGCGCCGGCAAGATCAACCTCGACAAGGGCCGGGTCAGCCTCCAGAAGAACCAGACCGTCTCCCTGGTCAAGGGCGGCCGCCCGCTGCTCTCCCAGGTCAAGATGGGCCTCGGCTGGGAGCCCGCGTACCGCGGCAAGGACATCGACCTGGACGCCTCGGTCATCGCCTACGGTCCGCAGCGCAACCACATCGACAGCTGCTACTTCGGCAAGCTCCAGATCGTGAACGGCTCGATCCGGCACTCCGGCGACAACCTCACGGGTGAGGGCGGAGGCGACGACGAGGTCATCACCGTCGATCTCGGTCGGCTGCCGCAGGAGGTCACCGGACTGGTCTTCACCGTCAACTCCTTCTCCGGCCAGAAGTTCACCGAGGTCGCCAAGGCCTACTGCCGCCTCCTCGACGCCGCGACCGGCGAGGAGCTCGTCCGCTTCGACCTCACCAACGCCGAGGCCCAGACGGGCGTGATGATGGCCAAGCTCATCCGCCAGTTCTCCGGCGAGTGGGAGATGACGGCCATGGGCGACTTCGTGAAGTCCCGCACGGTGCGGGGCATGGTGAAGCCGGCGGCGCAGGCGCTGTAGGCACACGGGCAGCCGTGCGACAGACGTACGGCAGACGTACGACGTCCGGGGCGCCCCCCGGCCGAAGGGGGGCGCCCGGCGCGTGCGTGCGGCTCACATCTTCGTCGCGCCCGCCGCCAGATCCCTGAGGAAGTGCCGCGCGGGTCGAGTGCCGAGGAACCTGCAGCCTCTACGCGTTGCGCACCTCCGGGCCCACCCCGGCATCAGGCGGAGGCCCGCACCACCAGCTCCGGGACCACCCAGGCGTCGGCGCCGCCGATCGGCTCCTGCCCCGCTCGCAGCCGCGCCACCTGCTCCACGGCCAGCCGGCCCAGTTGCCGTTTGTCGATGTGCAGGGTGGTCAGGCCGGGTTCCACCAACTCGCCCAGCGACAGCCCGTCGAAGCCGAGCACGGCCAGATCGTCCGGCACCCGCCGGCCCCGGCGCCGGGCGGCGCGCATCGCGCCGACCGCGATCAGATCGTTGAAGCCGAACACCGCGGTGATGTCGGGCCGGGCGTCCAGCAACCGCTCCATGCCGGCCGCGCCGCCCGCCACGCTGTGCTCCTGGCACATCGCGATCCAGCTCTCGTCGACCGGCAGGTCGTGCCGCCGGGTCTCCGCGAGGAACGCCTGCCGCCTGGGGGCGGGGCCGTGCACGCCGTCCAGCATGCCGATCCGGCGATGCCCGGCGCGGACCAGGTGGGCCATGCCCTGTTCGAGACCGGCTGCGGCGTCGATGCCCACGGCCGCGAACCGGGTCTGCTGCGGGCCGCGTTCCAGCAGCACCAGCGGGACGCCACCGAGGTGCCGGGACAGCACGTCGTCCGGGTTCTTGAAGTAGCCCACGACCGCGTCCGCCTGGTGGGACAGCACGTCGAGCGCCTCCCGCTCGCGGGCCTCGTCGGCGCGCGAGTCCCACACGACCACCTGCCAGCCGCGCTGCTCGGCGGCCTCCAGCACCCCGGCGGCGACCTCGGGGAAGAAGGGGTTCATCAGGTCCGGGATGACCAGCCCCGTCGTCACGGTCCCTTTCCGGACGAGGCCGCGCGCGAACCGGCTGGGCCGGTAGTCCAGCAGCCGAGCCGCCTCCAGCACCCGTTCCTTCGTGGCCGGGTCGATCTCGCCCTTGTCGTTGACCGCGCGGGAGACCGTCTGGCGTGACACTCCGGCCAGTTTGGCGACGTCGTGGATCGTGGCCCGGCGACGGGGGCCGTCGGGCCGTTCGACACTCGACTCCCGCTGCTGATCGTCCGCCCACACGCAGTGCACTGTATCCGGCCAGGTAGGAGCTTCGGCAGGGCCTGGTCGCGAGCAAGGCCGGCCGATCCCTGGACGTCGACGCGCCGGAGTGCCGGGGCCGGCGGGCTTCACCCGCTCGTGCCGCACAGCGCGGACCACCGCGGCCCGGCCCGCTCACCGGGCAGCGGATCGTCCTGGTCGGCACGGGAAACTCCGCGGTGCTGATCGCCGCCGCGCTCGCCCGGGTGGCCCAGGCACCGCTCGCCCACGGGGCCGATGGGCGGGCACATGGCCCTGGGGCACGGAGCGGCGTGCTCCATCAGTCGCGCGCGGGACGACCGCCCTGGGCCGAGTGAGCGGCCCGGCAACTCCAGGACGCCGGTGGCGAGGTGGGGCTGGAGACGCTGCCCGTCGAGTCCGCCATGGCCGCCGCACGACGCACGCGCCCCGCCCGGCTCAGAACAGCGCGCTGTACGCGTTCAGGGCCGGCTGTCCGCCGAGGTGGGCGTACAGCACGGTCGACTCCCGCCCGATCTCCCCGCGCCGGACCAGGTCGATCATCCCGGCCATCGACTTGCCCTCGTAGACGGGGTCCGTGACCATGCCCTCGGTCCGCGCCGCGAGCCGCATCGCCTCCAGCGTCGTCTCGTCCGGAATGCCGTACGTGCCCGCGTGGTACCGCTCGTCCAGCTCGACGTCGGCCTCGGTCAGCTCGCGCTCGACGCCGATGAGCCGACCGGTGCCGTGGGCGATGCGGGCGATCTGCTCGCGGGTGGCGGCGGGCTTGGCCGAGGCGTCGATGCCGAGGACCCGGCGCGGACGGCCGCCGGCCTCCTCCAGGGCGGCGAAGCCGGCGACCATGCCGGC
This sequence comes from Streptomyces sp. NPDC006385, assembly GCF_040612485.1. NCBI lineage: Bacteria > Bacillati > Actinomycetota > Actinomycetes > Kitasatosporales > Streptomycetaceae > Streptomyces > Streptomyces sp. NPDC006385. The sequence continues at coordinate 9,338 of NZ_JBEXQG010000129.1, read as the reverse complement.
CTGGGTGGAGCCGGTCACCGAGCACACGACCACCGTGTCGAAGAACACCCCCGACTGCCGCTCCTGCTCGGCCACTTCGTAGGCCCAGCCGGCGAAGCCGAGGCCGCCGAGCGGGTGGTCGGAGGCACCGGCCGGGATGGCGTACGGCGTGCCGCCCGCCTCCTCCACGTCCCGCAGCGCCTGTTCCCAGCTCTCCTTGAAGCCGATGCCGAAGCCGGCCCGCACGAGGCGTACGTCGGCTCCGGCGAGGCGGCTGACGAGGATGTTGCCGACCTTGTCGTAGACGGAGTCGGGCCAGTCCACCCAACTCTCCTGGACGAGCACGCACTTGAGCCCGGCGCGGGCGGCGACCGCGGCGACCTGGCGGGTGTGGTTGGACTGCACCCCGCCGATCGAGACGAGCGTGTCGCAGTCCTTCGCGAGCGCGTCGGCGACCAGGTACTCCAGCTTGCGGGTCTTGTTGCCGCCGTACGCGATCGGGGAGTTGCAGTCCTCGCGCTTGGCCCACAGGGAGGCGCCGCCGAGGTGCTCGGTGAGGCGCTCCAGGGGGTGCACGGGCGACGGGCCGAAGAGGAGAGGGTAACGCTCGTAGGAGGAGAGGGACATGGGGCGCCTCCAGGGGGGCGGCGTCGATGGGAGTCGACGTCAGCGGGAGTCGGCGTCAGTCGTGTCAGCGTGAGCCGTGTCGGCGTCAGTCGTGTCGGCCAGGTCGGCGAGGGTGCGCCAGATCTCCGCGGTGACGTGGACCGCCGCGTCCACGTCAGCGGCGGCGCACGCCTCGATCAACCGCTCGTGCAGCCCGGCCGAACGGCAGGTCCCGCCCTCGCCGAAGCGCCGGCGCTCCAGGCGGCGGATGAGCGGGGTGTGGCGGGCGACGGTGGCGGCGGCCGCGCGATTGCCGCTCACCCGCACCAGGACGTCGTGCAGTTCGTCGTCGGCCCGCAGGGCGAGGTCCACCTCGCCCGCGGCGACGGCGGCGGCGAAGCGCTCGTTGGCGGCCCGCATGGTCTCCACATCCGCGGCCGTCAGCCGGGGCACGGCCACCCGCGTCACCAACTCGTGCATGGCGCCGACCACGGCGGCCGCGTCCCGCACGTCGGCGGCCACGACCGGCGTGACCCGCGTGTAGCTCTGCGGCTTGCTCTCCAGCAGGCCCTCGTCCACGAGCCGCGAGAACGCCTCGCGCACCGGCGCCCGGGACAGCCCGAGCCGCTCGGCGAGATCGGCGTCCCGCACCACCGCGCCGGGTTCGATCTCCCCGGCCACGATGGCGTCCCGGATCGATGCGCAGGCACGCTCCCTGAGCAGGGTCCGGCCCACGGGTCGTATGGCCTCCATGAACTGAAATGTTAGATGTCAGTCTGCGGCGCGAACAAGGGCCGCCGGGCACACGGCCGGCCCGGGTCCCTTTCCGCACCCGCAGACATCAGACATACAGGGCAGGGCGTTCGGCCCGCGTTACCGCCGCTGCCGCTTCCACGGCCCGGTGATGGCCAGCAGAACGCCCGGGCTCTGGATGCCGACGAACAGCGTCCTGCCGTCGGGCGAGAAGGTGACGCCGGCGAACTCGCTGTACTCGGGCTCGTCCTCGGTGCCGATGTTCAGTTCGTTGCGGGCGATGGGGTACGTGCGTCCGCTGTCCGTGGCGCCGAAGAGGTGCTGGACGCCCTCGCCGTCCTCGGCGAGGATCAGGCCGCCGTACGGGGAGACGGTGATGTTGTCGGGGCCGTCGAGGGAGCCGTCCTTCGACGGGTCGGGGTTGACGCCGAGCAGGACCTTCAGGGTGAGGGTGCGGCGCTTGGGGTCGTAGAACCAGACCTGGCCGTCGTGCTGTGCGGGGCTCTCCTCACGGGCGTAGGAGGAGACGATGTAGGCGCCGCCGTCGCCCCACCACATGCCCTCCAGCTTGCGGGCGCGGGTGACCTCGTCGTCGGCGAACTGCTTGCGCACGGGGGTGGTCCGCGCGTCGCGGTCGGGGACGTCCACCCAGTCGACGCCGTAGACGGTGCCGATCTTCGTGGCGCGGGCGAGGTCGTCGACGAACTTGCCGCCGGAGTCGAAGCACTTGGGCGCCTGCAGGACGCCCGCGTCGTCGGCGAGGGCGCGGAACCTGCCGCGGCCGTACTCGAAGCCCTTCGGCGGGGTCCAGCGGTAGAACAGGCCGTTGGGCTCGTCGTCGTCCTCGGTGAGGTAGGCGTGGCCGCGCTTGGGGTCGATGACGACGGCCTCGTGGTCGTAGCGGCCGAAGAACTTCAGCGGCTTGGGGTCGCGGTTGGCGCGGCGGTCGATCGGGTCGACCTCGAAGACGTAGCCGTGGTCCTTGGTCATGCCGTTGGTGCCGGCCTTGTCGGAGTTCTCCTCGCAGGTCAGCCAGGTGCCCCAGGGGGTGCGGCCGCCCGCGCAGTTGGTGGAGGTGCCGGCGATGCCGACCCACTCGGCGACCTTGCCGCCGGGGCGGACCTCGACGACCGTGCAGCCGCCGGCCGCGGCCGGGTCGTAGACGAGGCCCTCGGTGAGCGGGACGGGGTACTTCCAGTTGGCGCGCGGGCCCTTCAGCTCGTGGTTGTTGACGAGCAGGGTGGTGCCGCGCGGCCCGTCGAAGGCGGCCGTGCCGTCGTGGTTGGAGGGGGTGAACTCGCCCGACTCCAGCTTGGTTCTGCCGCTGTGGGTGAGGACGCGGTACGTGAACCCGGCGGGCAGCGCGAGGATGCCGTTGGGGTCCGGGAGCAGCGGCCCGTACCCGACACCGTGACCGCGGTCGTCCGTGGCGTCCTCGCGATCGGTCTCCGGCTCCGTGGACGCGAGCGCGTTGGGCGCGCTGCCGAGAACGCCGGCACTGCCCGCCAGCACCACTCCCGCACCGGTGATCGCGGAGTTTCTGGTGAAGTCCCTACGGGTGAGCGACATGGTGTCTCCTGTGACAGTGGGTGTGCCGTGGAGGGTGGCGGACTTCGGAACGGCGCCACCGTCCCGCCCACGCCTGAACACCCGTTGAACACCAGTCGTCCTCAGAGCACTCGCTTCCATGAATCAACGCCGGGCACGGCAACCCCCTGGGGGCGCGGGGCCGTATCGATATGCGGCTCCGCCGCGTGGGGGCCCCAACAGCCACACCCCACCGGCACCCGCGAGCCGGCCTCAACCCCCCTGCTGCGACCGCGCCTTGAACGCGGCCTTCCGCGCTTCCTTCGCGACCTTCTTGTCCGGATGCAGCCGCCCCATGGCTTCCAGCACATCCGCCGTGGCCGGATGATCCACCCGCCAGGCCGCCGCGAAGAACCCGCTGTGCTGCGCGGCCAACCCCTCGACCAGCGCCCGCAGTTCGTCGGAGTTCCCCTCCGCCGCCAGCTGCGCGGCAAGCGTGTCGACGGTCAGCCAGAACACCAGCTCCTGCGACGGGGCGGGTACGTCGGCGGCGCCCCGTTCGGTCAGCCACACCCGCGCCAGTCCGCCCAGTTCGGCGTCGTCGAGCACCTCCCGCAGCGCGGGCTCGGCCTCCGCGCCCACCAGGGACAGCGCCTGCTGGCAGCGCAGCCGCCGCAGCGGTGCCCCGGCGTCCAGGCCCCGTGCCGCCGCGAGCAACTCCCGTGCCGCGGCGAGGGGTTCGCGCCGGGCCAGCCACAGCTCGGTCTCGGCCTGCGCGGCGACCTGCGGGAAGGTGGCCGTCCCGTCGAGCAGCGCGTCGGCGCCCTTGTCGGCGAGGTCCCCGACCGCGGGTGCCTCGAACCCGGCCTCCAGCAGCCGCGACCGCAGTCCGTACAGGCCGAGCGGGGTCAGCCGGACCATGCCGTAGCGCGAGACGTCGGTGTCGTCGACGCCGGCCGGCGCCTCCTCGGCGGCGCCGTCGATGTCGGCCATCAGCGCCTCGTCCACCGGCTGGTACTCCACCAGTCCGGCCGGCTCCAGCAGCCGGAACTGGTCGTCGAGGCGCATCATCGCGTCGGACACCTGCTCCAGCACGTCGTTCGTGGGCTCGCCCATGTCGCTGGGCACGATCACGGACGCGGCGAGGGCCGGCAGCGGCACCAGACTGTCGCCGGGCCCGTCCTCGCTGACCGTCAGCAGGTAGAGGTTGCCGAGCACTCCGTCGAGGAACGCCGCCTCGGCCTCCGGGTCCCAGTCCAGCGAGGACAAGTCGACCTCGCCGCCCGCGTCCATGGCGTCGACCAGGTCGTCGAGGTCGGGCACGCTCGCGTCGGCGAGCACCGTCTCCAGCGCGCCCAGCCACACGCCGAGCACGTCCTGCGGCGAACCCCCGGTCAGCAGCGCCAGGTCCGCGCCGGCCGCGACCGTGCCGGCCTCCTCGTCGACGACCTCGACCAGCCCGGTGTCGACGGCCACCCGCCATGCCTCGCTCGCGTACGCCGCGGCGTCGTCCCCGCTCAGCCCGAGCACCTCGGCGGCGGCCGGAAGCTGCTCGTCGACGAGCCCGCCCCCGGCGTCGACGCGGGTGTCGGGCCCGGCCCAGCGGGCCAGCCGGGCGGCCCGGGAGAGCAACGGCGTGGACAGCGCGTCACGCGCCAGCTCCGCTTCGGGGTGCAGGCGCACCGGCGGCAGGGGGGAGCTGTCTGACATCGGCTGGTTCTCCTAGAGCGCTCTGCGTGGCCGTACGCGACACGGCCCTTGCCGTACACCTCACGGCTCAGCCGCTCAGCCTAGACGGATTTCCACCCATGCCGCCCGGTTCATCTCCCCGTCAGGAGGCGTACATGGCCGAAACCTTGACAAGTGGCCTGACCAGGCAGGAGATTGACGCGCGTAGAAACCGGGGGACAGCTGTTCACTGTATTTTCTACGCGCGTCGCCACCGCCCCACCGGTCGCGCCTGCACCCACCGTTCCACGCACCACCCTCGTCCCGGCGCTCACGTACGTCCCCGGAGGGATCCCGTTGCCGAGCAAGAAGTCCGCGCGTCTCGCCGCGCTCACCGTCGCCGCCGTCTGTTCCGCGGCGTCCACCGTCGTCCTCACCACCCCCGCGCACGCCGACTCCGTGCGCATCCATGACATCCAGGGCAGCACGCGCATATCGCCGTACGCCGGCAAGCAGGTCGCGGATGTGGCCGGAATCGTCACCGGCGTGCGCACCTACGGCTCGTCCAGAGGCTTCTGGATCCAGGATCCGGGTGCCGACGACAACCCGGCCACCAGCGAGGGCGTCTTCGTCTTCACCGGCTCCACCCCGAAGGTCGCCGCCGGCGACTCGGTCCTGGTCTCCGGCACGGTGACGGAGTTCGTGCCGGGCGGCGCCTCCTCCGGCAACCAGTCGCTGACCGAGATCACGCGCCCGACGGTCACCGTCGTCTCCAGCGGCAACGCCGTCCCGGCCGCGACCGTCATCGACGAGGACTCGGTGCCGGGCACGTACGCCCCGGCCGGTGACAGCGCCGCGAACGGCTCGGTCAACGGTCTGCCGCTCCAGCCGTCGAAGTACGCCCTCGACCACTACGAGTCCCTGGAGGGGATGAACGTCCGGGTCGCCGACGCCCGTGTGGTCACCGCGACCGACGACTTCCACGAGCTGTGGGTGACGGTGAAGCCGTGGGAGCACCGCAACCGCCGCGGCGGCACCGTCTACGGTTCCTACGACTCCCAGAACACCGGCCGGTTGCAGATCCAGTCCCTCGGCCCGGGCGCGCAGTTCCCCGTCGCGAACGTCGGTGACACGCTCGCCGGCCGCACCACCGGCCCGCTGGACTACACCCAGTTCGGCGGCTACACCCTCGTCGCGAGCGAGCTGGGCACCCTGACGAGCGGTGGCCTGAAGCGGGAGACGACGCGGAAGCAGGGGCGCGGCGAGCTTGCGGTCGCGACGTACAACGTCGAGAACCTCGACCCCTCCGACGCCACCTTCGCCGAGCACGCCTCCGCGATCGTGAACAACCTCCAGTCGCCCGACATCGTGTCCCTGGAGGAGATCCAGGACAACAACGGCGCGACCAACGACGGTACGGTCGCCGCCGACCAGACGATGCGGAAGCTGATCGACGCGATCGTCGCCGCAGGCGGCCCGGCCTACGACTGGCGGTCCATCGACCCGGTCGACAAGGCCGACGGCGGTCAGCCGGGCGGCAACATCCGCCAGGTGTTCCTGTTCAACCCGGGGCGGGTCTCCTTCGTCGATCGCGCGGGCGGCGACGCCACCACCGCCGTCGGCGTGACCGAGGTGCGGGGCAAGGCGGCGCTGACGGTCTCCCCCGGCCGAGTCGACCCGGCGAACGCGGCCTGGGCGAACAGCCGCAAGCCGCTGGCCGGTGAGTTCCTCTTCCGCGGCCGGACGGTCTTCGTGATCGCCAACCACTTCGCCTCCAAGGGCGGCGACCAGTCGTTGCACGCGCAGTACCAGCCGCCGGCCCGCAGCTCGGAGACCCAGCGCCACCTTCAGGCGGCCTCGGTCAACGCCTTCGTCAAGGACATCCTGGCCGTCCAGAAGAACGCGGACGTCGTCACGCTCGGCGACATCAACGACTTCGAGTTCTCCGGCACCACCGAGCGGCTGGAGGACGGCGGCGCGCTGTGGTCGGCGATCAAGTCGCTGCCGCGGAGCGAGCGTTACTCCTACGTCTACCAGGGCAACGCCCAGACGCTGGACCAGATCCTGATCAGCCCGTCGATCCGGCGCTCCTGCGACTTCGAGTACGACAGCGTGCACATCAACTCGGAGTTCAACGACCAGATCAGCGACCACGACCCGCAGGTGCTGCGGTTCCGTCCGTAACCGCCGGCCGTGCTCAGGACTGGCTGAACACGCCGTTCAGCCAGTCCTGCCAGGCGGTCTCGCACTCCTTGATGTCGGCGCCCGCAGTGAAGTCGTGCAGGGAGATGCCGACCTGGTACCCCCAGTGGTTGCGCCCGAAGAAGCGGGTGAGGCCCCGGTCCGTCCGCAGCCCGATGAAGTAGGGGTTGCGGAAGTCGACCACGGCGTCGAACTCGTCGGGCCCGTGCACCGTCACCCGCGCACCGGCGGACACGTCCTCCCCGAGGCCCAGTGCCCGTGCGACGACCGCGAGGGCGTCGGCGGCCTTCGACGCCTCGGGCCCGTCGAACGTGGCGAAGGCGGCCGACCGGGGCGCGAAGTGGACCAGGTACTCCCTCAGGGTGTGCAGATAGAAGTCGGTGTGCTTGGCGGCGCCGTCGTACTGGTTGTCCCAGTCGTCGACGAAGATGCCGCTGTGCACGTACCGCACCCAGGCACGCCGGCCGTCGTCGCGCGGCTCGATGGTGTAGTCGAGCTGGTTGAGGGTCTGTTCGGAGATCCCCTCGACGTCCTCGACCCGGTTGGTGTAGCGGTGCGGCGGGTCCCAGGCGGTGATGGTGGAGCCGAAGGGGCCCTTGCCTCCCGCACGCGGCTCGGGGGCCTCCATCGGCCACATCCAGCCGTCGGTACCGCTGGTGACGGCGTCCCACACCTGCTGGGGCGTGGCGTCGACCTCGAACTCGCGGGCGATCTCGAATTCCTTGGACATGGCGGGCTCCTGAGTACTACTGCTCGAGTTCCTGGGTGGGTTGCTGGTCCTTGACCGTGGGATGTACCGCGATGACGATCCGGTGGTCCCGGCCGCCCTCGGCGTCGGGCGCGTCGTACTTGCGGATCAACGCGCTCACGCCCGCTGTCAGCTCCTGGATGAAGGCGGCCCGTTCGGCGGCCGAGGCGAAGCGGACCTCGCCGTCCAGCGCGTACGTCGCCAGCCGCTTGCGGGCCCTCGTCGCCCCGGTGATCAGCGACCCGACGTCCCGGACGAGCCGGGCGCCGAGCGCGAGCAGCCAGCGGGCCGAGAGCTGGTCGCGGAAGCGGTCCGGGTCGGGCTGCACGGAGGCGAGCGCGAGCGGCGAGATCACGTACGACGCGGCGGTCGCCCGCATCAGCCGCTCGGTGACGTTGCCCTTGCGGCGCTCGCCCGCCAGCTCGACCAGGCCGTGCCGCTCCAGCGCCTTGAGGTGGTAGTTCACCTTCTGCCGGGGCAGCCCGACCCGGCCGGCCAGCATGGCGGCCGACGCGGGGCCGGCCGCCAGCTCGGCGAGCAGCCGGGACCTTATGGGGTCCAGGGAGACGGCTGCGGCCTCGGGGTCCTCGATCACGGTGACGTCCAGCATGGGTCCACCGTCTCACCGAAAACTTTTTTTGTCCAGACGGATCCAGCTTTCGGTGGGCGGGGGCGTTGAGGGCCGGGCATCGAGGGCCGGGGCGGGGGCGGGGGCGGGGGATTGAGGCTGGCATCGAGTCGAGCCCCGCGAGCGGGAGGTCAGTCGGGGACGAGGCCGAGGGCGTGGTCGTACCTGTTGACTCCGCCCGCGCTCGTCATGCCCGGCCAGGTCTGTACGCGGCGCCATCGATCCGTCGACGAGCCGATGCCGTCGCCGGGAGCGGCGAGGGCCTCGGCATGGGCCTCGGCACTCTCCCACTCGGCGTAGTTGAGGACACGGGTGCCGTCGGTACTCAGGTGGAAGTGGGCGGCGATGCCGCCGGGATGGGGGTTCGGCTCGCCTTCCAGCGCCTCGAAGACGGCGTCGACCCAGGCGCGCTGCCGGTCGGGGTCGGGTCCCTCGAACTGGAGGTCGACGATCACGATGCAGCCCGGGACGCGGGTGTCGCCCTCCCGGCTGCCGCTGCGGTAGCGCCGGTAGCGGCCGAGCCCCAGTCGCTCGATGCCCGGAACGGCGGTGTCGATCTCGTCGACGCGCTCCTGCCGGTGCGTCTTGACGAAGGATTCGTAGGCCTGCTCGCTCCTCCACTGCGAGTAGTGCAGGAGGGTGGAGCCGTCGTGGCCGGTGTAGACGTGGTAGCCGAGCAGATCGCCGGTCGGCCAGGGGCGGCGCTCCCAGGTGGCGGCGATCGCCTCGACGGTCTGCTTCTGCCGCAGGGGGGTGCCCACCCGCCAGGTACTGAAGAAGGGGGCGCCGACCTCGGGGTGGGTGAGGTCGGGGTGGACGTCGGTACGGCGGGTCATGCCGGTCTCCTTGGTGGGGTGAGTGGGGTGGGTGGCGTGGGTGGGGCGTGGCGGATCGGCACGTTGTGCCGTGCCGTGCTGTGCCGTGCTGCGTTGTGCTGTGCCGTGCTGTGCCGTGCTGTGCCGTGCTGTGTGCGATGCGCGCGATGCCCGCACCGATCACCTTTCGACCTCAACCGGACTTGAGGTCAAGTGACTGACGGAGGGCGGGAATCGGGGAGGCGGTTTTCGGGCTCATGGCCTTCCGATGGGCGCGGGTTACTGTCGCGGCCGCACGGCGGCGCGGTGCTCGCCGGCGATGGCCTCGGTGTGACCGGAGGTCCACAGCCGGATGTGCTCCACGGCCTTGTCCAGGGAGTCCACGACCGCGGCGGCGATGTCGTACGACAGG
>NZ_JBEXQG010000128.1:0-12657 GCF_040612485.1 Streptomyces sp. NPDC006385 | reverse complement strand
CCACTCGCTATCGGTGAGTTGCGCACGCGTCACAGCACAGTCCTACCGGACTGACACCCGACGCCGGGCTTGATCACAACTAAAGACAGCCCCTAAAGCGGCTGCCGGGGGCACAGAGAAACACCTGGTCAGAGGCCCTTTCGTCCGTCGGACGGGAGGGCCTTCGTCCTCGCAGCACACATATGGCACACATACCGCTGCGGGCAGAGGGTGGGGAGCTGTGCGAGATGCCCGCGAAGGACGAGCTGGTCCAGCGCCGGTACGAGAAGCCGGTCGACCGCTTGGAGGGCCTGATGCGGGCTTCCCTGAAGCCTCGCTACGAGGGCTACCACGGGCAGCTGATCCTGAGCAGCGGCGATCTTGAGGAGATGGGCGAGCTGAAGGACGTTCGTCGTGCTGCACGCGAGGCGGGCCGCCGTCTTGGCTGGCACCCGAAGACCCACGTCGTCGACGCAAGGCTCTTCGTGTATGACGACCGCGAGGTCCCCAAGGAGATCAGCGAGCTGGCCGCGGGGGATGCTGCTGACGCCATCGACGCCGAACTCCGCGGCGGCGAGTAGAAGCAAGTACGGTCAGCCGTCGCCGCCCCACCCCTGCTGAAGAGCCTGCGCAGCATGCCGGAAATCTGTCGAGCCCGACCCGGTGGCGGCTCTACCCTTCCCGCATGGCCCATGGAAAGACCTCGTACGTTTGCCTGCCCTGCCGGGCCTCGTACAAGCAGCCCTACCCCGGCTACCACGACCACGACCGGGTCTGTCCACGCTGCGCCGAACCACTGATCCACGTCGGCTCCGCCTTCGCGGCACCCAAGAGGCGGGACACCGCCGCCTGGCGCACCCTCTCCGTGCTGCTGCACGCCGGTGTGCGCTTCCACAAGAGCTGCTGCGGCGGCCCCGGCTACCGCCCACGCACCCTCAGCGAGGTGCGCGAGCGGATGGCCTACGCCCGGGCCACCGGAGAACCGTTCGCTCAGGCGCTGGTCCGCCGCGACCTGCCCTAGCAGCCCGAAAGCAGGGGGCACTCCGCCGCACCGCCGAAGCAACCCCTGCTGTCATACACAGCACGCTACGTGTCCAGGGTCAGCGTCGCGGACTTGTGGCCCACCATCGTCTGTACGACGTTGATGTCCGCGCCACTGGCGATGGCGGGTGCGGGGTGACGTTCAGGAGCCCCAGCTGTCGACGGTCACGTAATTCCCCGGCGATGTGGTCACGTAATTCCCCAGGCTTTTGGGCCAGGAGGCGGGCTCCGCTCTCGCGGAGCCCGCGGTCAGACCTGCCAGTCGAGTTGCTGCTCGGGGACACCGACGGAGCGCCCATAGTGCTGGGCTTCGCTGCGGCCTTCGGCTTGTCCGCGGGGGTAGCGGAAGACCTTGTTGGCAAAGATCACGAACGTTTCGTCGGCGGTATGGAAGTCGGTGTACCAACCTCCCGATGAGGCGAGGCAGGAAGAGAGCTGGTCCGCGAGCCGCTCGGCGGCGGACTCCTCGGCGGAGAATTCCAGGAGTGTCCAGTGCCGCGGCTGGTGATCACCGCGGTTCGTCATCTCGACCCGCGTCAGCTTGGTGATCTGCAGGGGGATCCCGGTCAGCTGGGCTCCGACCCGCAGGCTCTCGGCGATCAGTACTCCCTGAAGCATCCGAACCTCCTTGATGTTGGTGTCGTGACACTAATTTCCCTTTCCAGGGCGCTTGTTGGGCCGGTAGCTCGGGCCGTTCATGATGACCTGGTGGCTGGTGTTGATCAGCCGGTCCAGCAGCGACTCGGCGACGACGGGGTTGGGGAAGAGGGGATACCAGTCGCTGGGCGCCCGGTTGCTGGTGATGATCAGAGACCGGCCTTGTCGCTCGCTGACAAGTTCGTAGAGGTCGTCGGCCTGGGACGCGGCCAGCTGGCGCATCGCGAAGTCGTCCAGGATGAGCAGGTCGGGTCGGACGAGGTCGCGGATGCGCTTGTCCCAGGTGCGGTCCGCATGGCCGCCGGCGAGCTCGGCCAGGATCCGGCTGGTCTTGGCGAAACGGACGTTGGCTCCCTGACGGATGGCAAGGTGGCCGAGGGCCTGGGCGACGTGTGTCTTCCCGACACCGACCGGGCCGAACAGGATGACGGACTCGCCGGAGTGGAGCCAGCGCAGGGCGGCCAGGTCGCGGATCTGGGCTGCGGGCAGCTTCGGGGAGGCGTTGAAGTCGAAACCTTCCAGGGTTGCTTGCTGCTCGAACTTCGCTTTGCGCAGGCGTGGTTCGAAAGCGACGGTCTCTCGGCGGGTGATCTCGTCCTGGCAGAGGACCTGGAGGAAGTCGAGCTGCCCGAGTTCACCCTTCTGGGCCTGGGTGAGGCGGGCATCGAGGGTCTCCAGCATCCCTGACAGCCGCAGGGTCTTGAGCGATTCGCGCAGGGCGGTGGTCATCACGCTCACCGGGCAGCCCCCTCGGCGTCACCGCGGTCCTGGTCATGGTGGAGCTGGCCCGGGGTCTGCATGGGGATGGCGAACAGGCCCTCGGGCCCGTGCAGGAAGGCCGCGGCTCCGGCGTCACCGGTCTCTGGCTCCGGGTCGGTCTCGGTGCCGGCGACCAGGATGCCCTTGACGGTGCGGTAGGACGGGTCGCCGACCGTGACCGCCTTGCGGCAGGCGGCCTCCAAGCGTGTGTCGCCGTACTTCTTCCGCAGGCCGAGGACACCCTGGGCGGCCCGGAGGCGGTAGAGGGCGTTGACCTCCAGGAGCTGGTCGATCACCTCGCGGCAGGCGTCGCCGACTTGCGAGGCTTGGCCGCGGCACCAGATCGGCGTCTTCATCTGGAAGGCGATCTTCTCGGGCGGGTAGTCGCCTCTGTCGGTGCGCTTGCCCTGTTCCAGAGCGGCGTGGGTCTTGACCAGCTGGCCTTCGTGGAAGACCTGGACGATGGTGGCGGTGGAGCGGACATCAACGCGGCGGCCGATCAGCTTCCAGGGCACCGAGTAGAGAGTGCGGCCGACCTTGATGTGGATGTCCGGACCGACCGTCGCGGTCGACCATCTGGCCAGCACGAACGGTGTCTCCGGCAGCGGCAGGAGGGCCTCCGCCTCGACGGCTTCGAAGACCGTCATCGGCTTGGCCCCGTCCAGCGGCCGGCACTGCCGTTGCCCGGCCACGTTCCTCGCCCAGCTCAGGGCCTCGGCCTGCATGTGCTCCAGCGAGGTGAAGGTCCGCCCGCTCCAGAACGAGTCACGGACATAGGGCATGGGCCGCTCGACGCGGGGCTTGTCCTTCGGCTTCGAGGCCCGGGCCGGGTCCACCAACGTCCCGTAGTAGGAGGCGAGTTCGGCGTACGACTTGTTGATCTGCGGGTCGTAGAGGTCCGGCTTGTCCACCCCGGTCTTCAGGTTGTCCGGCACCAGGCGGCGCGGGACACCGCCGAAATAGCGGAAGGCTTCCGCGTGCGCGAGGGTCCAGGCGTGCTGGTCCATGTGCACCACCGGGCGGACGAACATGTGCCGCGAGCACGGCAGCACCATCACGAACGCCCAGATCCGATGCCGCTTGCCGGTGGCCGGGTTGATCCACTGCCCCAGGAAACCGTAGTCGATCTGGGCCTCCGAGCCCGGCTCGACGTTCTCACGCAGCACCGTGACCTTCGAGCGGGCCGCCTCATCGGGCAGGTTCTCGTGCACCCAGCGCCGGAACGTCGACAGTGACACCTTCAACTTGCCTTCGTCCCGAAGGCGTTGGTGAATCGTGGTGACGGTCGTCGTCTTCAGCAGTTCCTTGACGTAGTCGCGGTGCGGCTCGATCTCTCCCCACCTGACCTGGCTCAGCTTCCGGCTGGCCAGCTCCGGGAACCAGCTCTTGAGCAGCTTGGCCCAGTCCGCCTCGCTCATGGGCGGCCCACCCGGGGTGATCCCCGCCGCCTCCGCCGGTGCCAGGTACTTCCTGATGGTCTTGCGATCCACCCCCAGCGAGGCGGACACCTGGCTCTTGGACCGGCCCGCGTACCAGTGCACGTAGATCTCAACGATGTCGACCACGGTGAACGTTCTCCTTGCCATCCGGTGCGTCCGTTGGCCTCTCGGCTCGCAGGCCGAGAGACCGTGACGGCTCCGAGAGGTCCAGACCCTCAACCCGGGCACCGGCATGCCCATGGGGATCCCGACCGATTCGCAAGGAAGACCTAATAGTGTCTCAAACCACACGAAACAGGGAAGATCGGGCCAGTTCGAACGTGGTCAGCGGCGCCACGACGGTCAGTGCCCCGGTGGGGAGTCGTGACCACGGGGGTGGGGAATTACGTGACGCTGATCATGCAGATCGTGGGGAATTACGTGATCGCCGACACCAGCTCGGCCTTCACGACCGCCGGCGCGAAGAACCGCTGACGGAAGTTGCGTGCCTGTAGCGATCCACTCTGCGGGGCCGTGAAGAGTAACTGCTCGTCTCCCCGTCCCCGAATGTGCGGCTTCAACTCCTCGGCCAGCAACCGCGGGATCGGTACCGACCGGCGCTCGTGGTTCTTGGGGGTGTCGAGGTAGAGCTTGTCGTTGTCCTCGGCGTACGCCTCTACGATGTGCGCCCGGCAGGCGTCCAGGTCGACGCGGCCCACCTTCAGCGCGGATGCCTCGCCCCAGCGCAGGCCGGTGGCCAGCAGCAGGATGAACACCCGGTAGGCGCCTGACGCGTTGGCCAGCGCGTCGACCTGCATGTCGTCGAGGTACACGTGATCAGCGGGCATCGCCTTCGGCAGGGGCACGCCGACAGCGGGGTTGGCCGCCAGACGACGGGCCTTGACCGCGTAGCCGAGAACGCGGCCCGCGGGAGGCTCCTCGGCCGACAGCGGCATCCACACTCGGTTGGACGTCGCGCACGTCATTCTCGTCGTCTGCGGGGTCTGCCGCCGTCACTTCGGGCACCGTTTGCTCCTGCCACCCGTCCGTCCCGTTGCTGTCGGTGCCGGCCTCCAGAAACTGCGCCTGATGCTCTGGGAGCGCGATCGGCGTCCGGCCATCCGCATCTGCCTGGCGAGGCACGACCAGCGTGTGTGCCCCGCTTGCGCGATCTCGCGACGCAGCCCTTCGACCGCGGTGCGAGTGTCGCCCAAGTCGCCCAGCATCCGCTCCTGGCGGCGCCGCAGTTCCCGGTTCTCTTCGCGTAGTGCGGCCGTGCCTTGCTGGACGTTCTCCAGGGTCTTGCGACGCAGCTGGTCCTGCTCTTGGTGGAAAGCCCCGAGCCCGGTGGTCGGGTCGTTGAGCGCTCCCTGTATCTCTTCGAGCTCTTTGAAAATCCTCTCGATGTCGTGCCTCCGCGCCACGCAGCCTCCTCGCCGTTGACTGGTCAACGAGCCCATGTCTCCCCATCCGGAAAAATCGAATGAAGCGACACTTTCCAGCCGCTTTACTCCTGGCGACCGTGAGGATACGTCCGGTGTACCGGGCTGGCTGGGACAGTACGCTGAACCCAGCGGGATCAGGCCCGCAGCACAGTGTCCGGGAGGTGCTTCATGACGGCCGAGATGGTGGCCCCGGCATGGATGCATGAGCAGATCACGGCGGAGGAGTACGACTCCTGGTCCGAGGAGCAGTGCGCCGGCATCGAGGTCGTGGACGGGATGGTCGTCGTCAGTCCGAGTGCGTCCAAGCGGCACAACCGGCTGGCCCGGATTCTGGCGAACGCCCTGGATTCCGCCGCGGGCCCGGAGTGGAATGCCGACACTGGCTTCGACGTCCGGCTTCAGGACGTTCCGCTCACCAATCGTCGCCCTGACGTCGTCGTGTACCGCGCAGACACGATCGACATCACCCCGACCCGCCCTGAGCACGTGCTGCTGGTCGCGGAGGTGGTGTCGCCGGGCTCGGAGACCACCGACCGGATCGTGAAGGTCGACCAGTACGCCAAGGCAGGCATCGGCTTCTACTGGCGCATCGAGCAGGCCGCGACAGGCGTTCCTCTCGTGTACACCTATGTTCTCGACCCGGCGACGAAGACTTACCGGGAGGGAGACGTGTTCACGGGCGTCCTCAAGGTAGTAGCCCCCTTCCCGGTGGAGATCGACCTCGGCCAGGTCTGAGCCACGCGCTGCTCAGCAGCCAGCAGCGTGTGAGCGATGCGTGAGCGGACGGCCCGATACGGGACGGCATGAGCCGGATCAAGTGGCTCACCGTGCGGTTCTGACCAGGGAAAACAGCATCGCGCGGCAGTGTCAGGCATCACCCGGCAAGGATTCGACCCCACTGCTAAAGCGGGTGTCGCAGGTTCGAATCCTGCCGGGGCTGTTTTCGTGTGTGCGGGGACACTGCGGGGACGTAACGCTAGGCGACCCGCATGGCGCGACCTCCCGCTCACCGGTGACACCGCGGTCGCTGACTCCGCCACGGCTCCGCAGATGCGGGTCACCGAACAGAACACGCTGGAGCTCAGCGGCCAGATCATCATTACCGGCCAGCGCCTACGAGACGAGGCGGTACTCGCACTGCTACCCGAGGACTACCGACCCGCCGTGGCTTGTACCGTTCCGGTTGCTTCGAACATCCGCAAGCGGGTGTGGCTCGCGATCACTGCCAGCCGGGGAAGTGACTGCTCATCTCGCGGCGGGAAGTACCGCCAAGGTCACCTGGATCAGTCTGGATGGCGCCGCCTGCCGTCTGGACGTACCCGATGAGACTGGCTGAGTCGAGCCCGTCAGTGCCCAGCCACGGTCTGGCTGGCCCTCCATTCAGGAGCCTCGGGTGTTTCCTGGAACTCCAGGAGGTGCTGTCCGGCGAGCCGCTGCAGGGCGTCGCGCACCTCTGCCGGTGTGACGTAGAAGAACTCCCGGCGGAGGTTGACCCGGTTGACGCGGCGGGACTCGAAATCCTGGTGCAGGCGGCGTTCCAGGCCGACGGCGTCCTCACTGAAGATCAGGGCGTGTACGTCGAAGCGGAAGGGGACGGACGCGTCCCCGAGTTCGATGACGCGGTCCATGGGATCGAGGCGCCGGGTCATACCGATCTTGACCATGCGTTCGCCGAACGCTCCGACGTTGGAGATGACGTAGACGTATCCGGCCCGGATGTTGGCCTCGCGGGCCTCGACCGCTTCCAGTTCGGCGCCCAACTCGGCGAGCTTTCCTTCAAGTTCCGCGATGGCGGCCGCATCGCCGGTGCCGGAGCGCAGGCGGCGCAGGGCGCTCTCGTAGTGACTGCGTTCCTTCTCCAGCCGCTGACGCTCGCGTTCGATCTCGCGCTGCAGGCGCTCCTCCTCGCGCTGCTGGGCCCGTAGCTCCCGCTGCTCCTCCCGCTCGGCCTCCTTCCTCACCAGGTAGTCGGCCGTCAGCTCCAACTCCTGCACCCGCAGCCGGTGATAGTCATCGCCGATGCGGATCTGCATGGTGGCACCGAGCCGGGCGATCGACTCCCGTGTCTTGCCGAGCCGGTCGATCAGCGAGTCGAGCCGGTGCGGCTTCATGCCGCGCACCGCGTTGTCCGCTTCGGCGTTGTACGCGCGCAGCATCAGCTTGGAGAAGTCACGGACCATCTTGCGGCCCTTGGCCGCTGAGCCGTCCACCATCCAGTACTGGTTTCCGAGCACAGCCCGGTCGTCCTTCGCCAACTGCTTGTAGCGCACCTTGAGAGCGTCGAGCCGGTCCTTGTAGGCGAGCGCGTCGGCGAGCGGATGACGGTACTCGTAGATGCCGGCTTCCTGCAGCATCCGCATCTCGTCAGTGAGCACCAGATCCCGGCGCGCGGCCGTGAGACGCTGTTCGGCCTCCGCCGTCTGGCGAGCCATGTCGTCGGCTTGGCGGCGCACGTCGGCCAGGGACTGCGCGGCGCTCTCGGCGGCGTGCTCTATCTTCTCGTCGAGGAGAGCGTCGATCCGTCCGATCTCTTGGAGCTTCTCCTCGTGCGCGCGGCGCAGTCGCTGCTGCTCGGCGGCTATCTGCGCGCTGTCGGCTCCGATGAGACGACTCAATTGCTCCGTCAGGTGACGGTTGTCTTCCTGTAGTCCGCGTACCTGTGTTTCCATCAGCGCCAGCTCGCCCGCCAGACGCGCCGCCTCGGACTCCGCTTGCTTACGGCGCCGGCCGAACAGGCCACCGCCTGTGGCCGGGACCGTCGCCTGAGGACCGTAGGGGGAAGGCTGGAGAACGGGCGCGCGCGGCTGCGGCGAGGACTCCTCCGGGACCCAGATCTGCCAGCCCGGGGGTGTCGGCCATGCGGGATCCGGTTCCCAGCCCGGTGGCGGGCTCCACCCCTCCGGCGGGGCGGGCCAGGTGGGCGGCGGGTTGAACCGGTAGGTCATAGGGCAACGACTCCTGTCGCGAGGGCGAGAGACGGTCGGCGTATCCCCGACGCCGTCCGGCAGCCAGCGGGCCGAGTCGAACGTACTCGGCCTTGTGGACCTTCGTCCTGCCATCTCCTATTTTTGGGCCTCCTGGCAGCAGATCTGGCGTGATGGGTAAGCCGCAGGGAGCCGTTAGACTCCGGCCGCTGTCAGGGCGACCCTCCGCCGGCAGCGAAGTGCCCTTCGTTTTGAGCCGTCTCCAGCAGATGAGGCCGCAGGCCAGGGGGACGAACACGTCGTGGTTCGGTGCGGCGTTCCCATCGCACAGCAAGTCGCTTGAACTGGTGGAGCTGAGCGAAGGTCTGCTCCACGACGTGGGTGTCCTCCACGATCACGTTCACGACCTTGCCGCTGTGGACGGAGCCGTCAGAGAGCCCCGATCACACCGCACTCGTGTGGATCAAGGTCAGAGCCCGGTCGGTACAGCAGGCACTACCCGCACCAGGGCGACGCCACCACTACCAGGTGGCCCGCCTGCCTGTGATGACGATTCCGTCAATCCCGTCGCGGCCTCGGCGATCCCCACGCCAAGACCAGGGCGGTCCTCCTCCCTACACCGATGGCGCGGGCGGCCGAGGACCTGCGGATGGTGCCGGGAGCAACGGATTCAGCACACATGGGGCCCGGAAATCTCGTGAACACGTGAGAACCACGGAGGGTGTTTTCCCTGG
Organism: Streptomyces sp. NPDC006385; assembly: GCF_040612485.1. Classification (NCBI taxonomy): domain Bacteria; kingdom Bacillati; phylum Actinomycetota; class Actinomycetes; order Kitasatosporales; family Streptomycetaceae; genus Streptomyces; species Streptomyces sp. NPDC006385. The sequence goes on along the minus strand of NZ_JBEXQG010000128.1, from coordinate 3,700 downwards.
CCAAGCACCCTGCAGTGCGCATCTATGCAGGTCACAGTCCTGCCCAGGCAAAACTCCTTTAAAGCGGGTGTCGCAGGTTCGAATCCTGCCGGGGGCACAGACAGAAGGGCCAGCTCACGAGGGATTTCCTCCCAGGCTGGTCCTTCGGCGTTTCAGGAGTCATGCCAAAGACCTGCCACTACGTTACGGGCCCGCAGGCTCGGCCCCGGAGGCGTTGGAGGCCCGCCCCCACCAGTCCGAATCATGGCACCGAGCCGATCGGCGATGGCCCGGTCCCGGTCGCTGGTCATGTGCTGGCAGATCAGCGCGGCGACCTGCCCCAGCTGACGAAGGCCCGGCCTCGCACCTGAAGCGGGCCTCATGCATGCTCAGCCGCATGAGCGCCTACAGCAGCGATGTCTCCGCCCCGCTCCAGCCCGGCCGGTGCCCGTGCCGCGCGCACAGCAATCAGCCGCCTATGTCGCCACTCCCGCAACTACCCCGCCTTTCTCGGCCTCGCGGCCGCCTTGTGCTGCTACAAGCGGCTGGTCCGCCTCACCACATAGGACACCGTCAAAAGCGGGTGTCGGTTCGACGAAGACACGTGAACACCAGTCACGTTGCCGACGGCCGCGGCTGTTCCGGCGGGACGGACCCCTCGGCGATCGCCATCCACTGGTCGAGGTCGGCCTGCGTGAACTCTGGCCACGGCGGAATCTCAGGAAGCTGGCGGAGAAGGTCGAACGCCTCCGCGATCCGTGGCCGGCGAATCACCGGCGAGTGGCAGCCGGCGATGACCTCGGCGTCCAGCCGCTGGAAGTCGTCGACCACTGCCCGGAACTTCTGGCCCTCCAGCAACGCTACCCAGGGCGAGACCAGGCGCCCGCCGAAGAACTGCCCGTCACGGAATTCATCCGCGGATAGTCCAGCGCTTTCGGGCATGGGATCGGGCACGTTCGTTGCGAAGGTGTCCACTGCCCACACGACATTGGTCTTCGGGTCGAAAAGGGCGCGGGTTGTCGGGTTGTCGTACAACGGCGGCCGTTTGGCAACCAGCGTTCGATCACCCACATCCACCGTATCGCCGTCGATCATGAAGCGGCACCGGTTGATCGGCGTCTCCCACTCCTCGGCCATGCGCCCGATCGAAAACCAGGTCGTCAGCAGCGTCGCGTTTGGGCATGCGGCGAGAACCGCCAGAAGATTGCCGGCGTGATCACGGTCATCGTGAGTGAGGAAGATCCACCGCACGTCCAACGGATCCACCACGGACCATGCGGCCTCCAGCCACTGCGATCGCACCGCCGGTGCCCCAGTGTCCACAAGCACCGGCTCGGCTCCCCGGATCACCATCGAATTCATTGGGAAGTGGCCGACCGGCGGGGCTTCCAGGGCCCACGGGATGACGAACGTCTCCTCGGCGATCTTGTACGGTTGCAGAAGATCAAAAGCTTCCATGGTGGTCATCGCTGCTCTCCCTCGAACGGAGTTCTGCGGCAGCGCTTGTCCATCCAGTCCAACCCCATGGCGCGCACTAGTCAAACGCAGAACAAACACGCTGGCGTCGGTCGGATACGTCATTCCTCACGGCCGCATTCCGCACGGCCGCGAGGGCGAGCACTCCCCGGGTCTTCCCAGGCTGAGGGCTCAGGCACGTCAGCATGTGGGTTCGTGCCACAGCTGCCAGATCACCCAGCCTCTCTCCTGAAGTGGTTGTCCAGCGTGATCACCTTGTCCACAGCCGCTGGAACTCTTCGGCCGGGATGGCCTCCAGCGGGTCCTCTTCAGGGTCGATCGCTTGGTCCGTCAGGCCGCCGTGCTCGTCCTCCAGGTGCTCCCAGCTGTACCGATGGAGTTGGCCGGCCGAGGTCAGCTCGGCCTGCTTGACAGCGATCAACTCGCCGCGGTCAGGTACGGCCTCGATGTACCACAGAGCACCCTCCTCGTCGACGTGGCGGAAGTGGTGCCGCAGGGTGGCGGCCTCATCGAGTGCTCGGAAGTACGCCGCGGTCTCTGCTTTGATGCGCTCCAGGTCAGCCACGGGATCATCGTGCCAGCGAGCGCGCGCGGTTGTTCCCGTCTGACATCCACGAGTGACATCGACGGCGCCGGACCCCAGCACTCCTGGGCGGTCCGGCATGCCGGCGTGGCCGGGTGGCTTCCCGATGGCGCCGCACCTCCAGCGCATGGACGCCGGCGGTTGCCCGTGCACCGCGAACGCGCGAGGAGGATCAGGACCCCGAGTCCGTGCCGGACGATGCTGATCCTTGGTACCCCTGACACCGCGGGCGAGGTGCGTTCGCGGTGGTGGACAGCCCACCGGAATGGCGCCTGTTGTTGTAGTGGCCCTTGCCCGACCTCATCTGCAAACCCGGCAGGGGCCGCGGGGCGGTGGCCCGACGGGCCTGGCGTCGGCTGGATGCGGCGGCGTCACGAACTCGTCGACGTTGCATGGGAGTTCCGTCGGCGACCTAGGTCAGCGGCGGAGATCCCAGGCCGCCTCGCGCTCGTGGCGCGGCCACACGGGTGGTTCTGCGCGGAGCGTCCATGCCCGTGTTCGGCCCGGTGACGGCTTGGCCGTGCAGGGAACTTGGGCCGGGCGCGGGGCCGACACCCTTGCTCGCTGGTCACACGATCCGGCGTGCCGACGAGCGTATTTCAGACATTTACGCATTAACCTCTCGTCACCTTATGACGTGGCGGATCGCGTACGCGTCCGCTTCAACGCTCGGAGAAGACATGCGCAAGCCTCACAAGACCGCTGTCGTGGCCGTCCTCCTCAGCGCCATCGGCTTCCTCGGCACCGGCACCGCCTACGCCGACGGCCAGGGGCACGGACACAAGCACGGACACAAGCACGGACACGGGCACAAGCAAGGGCACAAGCACGGGCACAAGCACGGACAGGGACACAAGCAGCAGGGTAAAGAGAGCAAGTCGCTTCTCATCAGCCAGAGCACCTCATGCTCGACTGTCGAAGAGAACGTCGACGTACAGGGCCAGTTCGGAATCGAGAACGGTCGGGAGGGCAACCGGTCTCACGGCGAGGGCTCGCCCGGCTCGCAGACCACCAAGCTCGGCTCAAGCCAGGGTTGCAACAACACCGTCGTCCTCGGCAGGTAGCTCACCCGGGGCACCGCAGCCGGGGCTGGGGCCGGGGCTGGGGCCGGGGGAACCCGGGCCCCAATCTTTGTCGCCAAGAGGGGGCGGGGGTGGGGAATGCGGATCCGCAGCCGATGTCGCCGAGGGGCCCGGCTCCGGACCGCCTCGGGGAGCCGGGTGCGGTCGGCCGGCGCTCATCGCCAGCCGCCTCCGCCGTCCCGGCTCCCCCGCCGCCCGGCGCGCAGCGTCAGTACTGCTCGGTCTCCACGAATCCCGCGTCCGCGTTGTCGTCGGCGCCAAAGGCATCCGCGGCGGCGGTCGGGTCGAATCCGGGCGGGCTGTCCTTCAGGCCCAGACCGAGGCCGGCCAGCTTCGCCTTGACCTCGTCGATCGACTTCGCACCGAAGTTACGGATGTCGAGCAGGTCGGCCTCGGAGCGCGCCAGGAGCTCACCCACGGAGTGGACGCCCTCGCGCTTGAGGCAGTTGTAGGAGCGGACGGTCAGTTCGAGCTCCTCGATGGGGAGCGCGAGGTCGGCCGCCAGCGCGGCGTCCGTCGGAGACGGACCCATGTCGATGCCCTCGGCGTCGATGTTCAGCTCACGGGCCAGACCGAACAG
>NZ_JBEXQG010000127.1:0-12768 GCF_040612485.1 Streptomyces sp. NPDC006385 | reverse complement strand
GGCGCCCCTCACGTCAAGGGGCGCCCCCACCGCCGTACTCACGTCCTGCCGCTCAGCCCTTCGTCGTGCACCTGGGCAGACCGGCGGTGTCGCCGGAGCGGATGTCCTTCAGGGCGCCGAGGGCGTCGTCCATGGTGCCGACCTTGACCAGGGTGAGGCCCTCGGGGACGTCCCTGGCGGCGGTGGCGCAGTTGTCGGCGGGCGTGAGGAAGTACCGGGCGCCCTTGTCGCGCGCGGCGATGGTCTTCATCTCGATGCCACCGATGGGGCCGACCTTGCCGGCCTCGTCGATGGTGCCGGTGCCGGCGACGAACCTGCCGCCGGTGAGACTGCCCGGCGTGAGCTTGTCGTAGAGCCCGAGCGAGAACATCAGGCCCGCGCTGGGGCCGCCGACGTCGGCGAGCTTGATGTCGATCGTGAACGGGAAGGTGTGGTCGGTCCCGGCGGAGATCCCGACGATGGCGCGCTTCTCGCCTCTGTCGTCGGACTCGGCGGTCCTGATCGTGATCTTCTCGGTCTTCGTCGGCGTCCTGCGCTCCTTCTCGGCGGCGGCCTGCTCCTTCGCCGGCACGATCGTGAAGACGACGTCCTGCCCGGGCGTGTGCTTGGTGACCAGCTTGGCCACGTCCCCGGGCTCCTTCACCGTCGTGCCGTCGACGGCCTTGATCACGTCACCGGCGTGCAGCCTCCCCTCGGCCGGGCTGCCCTTGACGACGGTCGAGACGATCACCCAGCTGCGCACCGGGATGTCCAGCGCCTCCAGGGCGGCGACCTTGGCGCTCTCCTGGGACTGGCTGAACTCCTCCGCGTTCTCCTGGGTGGACTCCTCCTCGGTCTTGCCGTCCGGGTAGAGGGTGTCGTGCGGCACGACCTTGTTGTCATGTGCGAGCCACCCGTACACGGCCTCCACGAGGTTCATCCGGTAGTCGGCGCTGGTGACACGGACGGTGGTCATGTTGAGATGCCCCGTCGCCGGGTAGGTCTTGTGCCCGGTGATCTGCAGCACCGGCTCGCCGTCGTGCTCGCCGAGGGTGTTCACCGTCGGCCCCGGGGACATCTCCGCGTACGGCACGGGGATGAAGACTCCCGCGCACAGGAGCGCGATCAGCATCAGGGTGGAGGCGAGCATCGTCGCGGTGCGGCGTGGCATGACAAGACAGTACGTGACGCTCCTGTCAGTGCCCCGTCAGGGCCGCTGAACCCGCGCCCTGGTCATGTACGGGAAGAGGGCTTCTCCATGGCCGCGCGGAAACGGGCATAGCCATCGAGCTCCGGCCCGTCACCTCGTACCTTCCGGGTCCGGTTGGCCCAACTGCCCCACAGACCGGCGCCGATCGCAGCCAAAAGCGGAATCAGCAACCAGGCGAGCGCCGCCATGCCGTCCTCCCATCCCCAATGAGCGACCGCAACTGACTGATCAGCAGATTAACCACTGGCACTGACAACGCTCACGCCGGGGGTGCGGTTACGCAACCGGAGTGGGGTGGACGGGTGTGGGCGGACGCGCGGCAGGCGGGACACGGGGCGGACGGGATGCGCGGCGGACGGGGGCGCGGCGGACGGGCGGGCTCCGGCTCGGGAAGATCGGCCGGCACCCTCAGCAGGCGCCCACCCACTCCTCGGTGCCGTCGGAGAACCTCTGGTGCTTCCAGATGGGAACCTCGTGCTTGAGGTCGTCGATCAGCTTCCGGCATGCCTCGAAGGCCTCACCGCGATGGGGGCAGGAGACGGCGACGACCACGGCGAGATCCCCGACCCTGAGATCTCCGACGCGATGCACGGCCGCGAGCGCCCGCACCGGGTACTCGGCGACGACCTTCTCGGCGATGCGCCGCATCTCGGCCTCGGCACTGGGGTGGCAGGAGTACCCGAGCTCGTCGACGTCGGCGCCCCCGTCGTGGTTCCGCACGGTCCCCACGAACAGCGCGGTCCCACCGGCGGCGTCGTCGCCGACGGCCCGGAAGACCTCGTCCAGGGAGAGGGCCGTCTCGCGGATGCCGATGAGCTTGACGGGATCCTGAGCGCCCTGCTCACCGGGGTGATCGTTGGTAGGTGCCATAGCCCCATCGTGCCCCACGCGCGCGAGGACGGGGAATAGCGTTATCGCCCGGCACACGCGCGTGCCGGTTTGGAGCCTTCTACATGCCGGCCGCACCGGGGTCACCGCACGGCAACCGGCGGCATGCCGGGCGAGCGAGCCCGCGACGGGATGGGGCCGTCGCCCGCTCAGATCCGCCGCCGCGCCTTCCTCGCCCGCCGCACCACCGCCGCCGCGCCCAGCAGGGCGACCGTCGCTCCGGCGGCCCCGGCCGCGGTCGCGTCCTTGCGGCCGAGTCGCCGCCCGGCGACGGTGTGCCGTCCGGAGACCTCCTCCAGCAGCTCCGCGAGCACGTCCTCGTTGGTCCACTGCGGCCGCCATCCCGCGTCGTGGAGCCGGCTCCCGCTCACCACCCAGGGGTACATCGTGTAGGCCAGGTCCCCGGCCGGAGAGGGGGTCAGCCCGATCCGGTGCAGCCGGGCAGCCGCTCCCAGCGCGACCGCCGACGGCAGCTCCATGCGCCGGATCCCGCTGAGCTCCTCGACCTCCTCCTGCTCCAGCCATCCGTCGCATCCGACGGCGAGCTCCCCGTCGACCTTCTCCAGGACGGCGTACTCCAGGGCGCTGCACAGATCCTCGACGTGGCAGAACTGCCAGGCGGGCCGCGAGCCCGCGACGACAAGGAGCCGAGGTGACTCGAAATACCTGGTCAGCGCGGTGTCGGTGCCGCCCACCAGCACCGCCGGCCGCACGACGGTGACATTGAGTCCGGGGTGGGCCCGGGGCGCCCTGCGCGCGAGGCGCTCGATCTCCAGCAGGTCACCGACCCCGGTGGCCTCTGCGGTCGCCCGGAGCTCCGCGTCCTCGGACAACGGCAGTTCGTTGTCCGGCAGCGCCCCGTAGACCATCGCCGAGGTGCACAGCACCACCCGGTGGATGCCGGCCGCCGCCGCGGCCGTCAGCACGGTCTGCGTCCCCCGGACGTTGTAAGCCGTCCGGGCGGCAGGATCCGTCTCCAGATCGAGGTCGAGCGCCAGATGCACGACCACGTCGGCGCCCCGCAGCTTCTCCGCGATCGCCGGGTCCCGGACGTCCAGGATGTGCCACTGCGCCTCGGCGCAGTCGCCGCGCCGCTCGTCGATGGCGACGACCTGCTTGACCTCGTCCGTCGCGACGAGCCGCTCGGTGAGCAGCGCGCCGATACCGGACGCGGCACCGGTCACCGCGACGACGGGCCCGCGCGCGGCGGGAGGGGTTGACCGGTTTCGCGCTGCGCGAACCTGCGGATCAGGGGAACTCACCGGGCGTCTCCAGCGGTTGTCTTCAGTACGAACGCGAGTGACGCGTCCGTACCAGGTGGCATCCATCCTGCCGCAGGCCGAGAGTCGGCGAAGCACCGAGGCCCGAACGGCTCGCGGTGTCTACGCTGGGTGGTGTTATCGGGCAGTCGCGCCGCCGGTGCCAGCCGGTGGCCTTACCAGCCGAGGAATCCCGTGAGTGACACCCCATTCGGATTCGGCCTTCCGCCGGAGGAGCCGGACGACGGCGACGAGGGCAAGAAGAAGGACCAGCAGAGCGGCGGTGGTCAGGGGCCGGCCAACCCGTTCGGTTTCGGCGGGCTGCCCGGAGCCGGGGGCTTTGGCGGCCCGGGCGCCGACAATCCCTTCGCGGCCATGTTCGGTTCGCTCAACCCCAGCGACCTGGGCGCCGCGTTCCAGCAGCTGGGGCAGATGCTCTCCTACGAGGGCGGTCCCGTGAACTGGGACATGGCCAAGCAGATCGCCCGCCAGACGGTCTCCCAGGGCGCCGCGGACGGCACGAAGGACGCGAGCGTCGGCCCGGCCGAGCGCAACGCCGTCCAGGAAGCCGTCCGGCTGGCCGACCTGTGGCTGGACGACGCGACGTCCCTGCCGTCCGGCGCGGCCTCCGCCGTCGCCTGGAGCCGCGCGGAGTGGGTCGAGGCGACCCTGCCCGCGTGGAAGGAGCTCGTGGACCCGGTCGCCGAGCGGGTCGGCACCGCGATGGGCGACGTCCTGCCGGAGGAGATGCAGGCCATGGCCGGCCCGCTGATCGGCATGATGCGCTCGATGGGCGGCGCCATGTTCGGCACGCAGATCGGGCAGGCCGTCGGTGTGCTCGCGGGCGAGGTCGTCGGCTCCACCGACATCGGCCTGCCGCTCGGCCCGGCCGGCAAGGCCGCGCTGCTCCCGGCGAACATCGAGGCGTTCGGCAAGGACCTGGGCGTGGCGAAGGAGGAGGTGCGGCTGTATCTCGCCCTGCGCGAGGCGGCCCACCAGCGCCTGTTCGCGCATGTGCCGTGGCTGCGCTCGCACCTGTTCGGCGCGGTGGACGGCTACGCGCGCGGGATCAAGGTCGACACCGCCAAGCTGGAGGATGTGGTCGGCCAGTTCGACCCGCAGAATCCGGAGCAGCTCCAGGACGCCCTCCAGCAGGGCATGTTCCAGCCCGAGGACACACCCGAGCAGAAGGCGGCCCTGGCCCGTCTGGAGACCGCTCTGGCCCTCGTCGAGGGCTGGGTGGACGCGGTGGTACACGCCGCCGCCAAGCCCCGCCTGTCGTCGGCGGACGCCCTGCGCGAGACGCTGCGCCGACGTCGCGCCTCGGGAGGTCCGGCGGAGCAGACGTTCGCCACGCTGATCGGCCTGGAGCTGCGCCCGCGCCGCCTGCGCGACGCCTCCCGTCTGTGGGCCTCGCTCACCGACGCCCGCGGTGTCGACGGCCGTGACGCCCTGTGGCACCACCCGGACATGCTGCCGACGGCGACCGACCTCGACGACCCGGACGGCTTCGTGCACCGCGAGCAGATCGACTTCTCCGAGCTGGACAAGATGCTCGGCGAGGCGGCGGACGGCTCCGCCGGGAAGCCGGACCTGCGCAAGGGCGACAAGGGCGACAACGACGAGAAGGACGACGACAAGGGCGACGGCGCCCGGTGAGCCTGTACGACGACGCGGTCCTCGTGCTGAAGGGGTACGAGGGCCAGGAAGAGTTGCGCCAGACCTATCTGGACCACCTCGCGTCGCATCCGGACGGTATGTGGAAGGCGTGCCACGCCGGTCACATCACGGCGAGCGCGCTGGTGATCGACGCCGAGCACGGGCGGGTGCTTCTGACCCTCCACAAGAAGCTGCGGATGTGGCTCCAGATGGGCGGCCACTGTGAACCCGGGGACATCACCCTGGAGGCCGCGGCGCTGCGCGAGGCCGAGGAGGAGTCCGGCGTCGAGGGGCTCACGCTGCTGCCGGGCGGCCCGGTGCGCCTCGACCGGCATCCGATCCCCGCGCCGTGCCATTGGCACTACGACGTCCAGTACGCGGTCGTGGCCCCGCCGGGCGCGGTTCAGGCGATCAGCGACGAGTCCCTCGACCTGCGCTGGTTCGCCTACGACGAGGTGGCGGACGTGGCGGACGGGTCGGTCGTCCGGCTGCTGGAGGCCACGCGCGCGAGGCTCTCGAACTGAGGCATGTGTAAGGGGCGACCACTCAAGCGGTCGCCCCTTACGTCTGCTTTCCGGACGGTCAGTTCCAGACGTTGCCCTGGTTCTGCCCCCGGGCCCCCTGCTGCCCCATGCCGTACTGCGCGGCGACGCCCGAGCCGATCTGGGCGTTCTGCGGCGGCAGCAGCTCGCTGGGCTGGACGAGCGCGTAGCCGGTGCCCATGAAGCTGAGTTCCCAGCCCTCACCGGTGTTGCCGCGCCGCCGCCACACCCCGGAGGAGTGCGTCTGGGCCTGCATCTGCACGCGCAGACCGGTCGACCAGGCGACGATCGCGTCGGCGTCGCAGTTGACGTACTTGTCGGGCGTCACCTGCATCATCAGCGGCATGCCCGAGGTCATGAGGGCGACCTTGCCGCGGCCGGTGATGTTGAGCTGGTACTTCCCGGAGCCGGAGATGCCATAGAGGCTGTCGACGGCGATGACCTCGTGGTGCAGCGAGGACTCCATGGCCAGCACATAGCTGCTGTCGACGGTCAGTCCGTCCTGGTCCACGTCCACCAGGTGGACGTGCTGCTTGAGATTGGCGAGGTAGACCGTGCCCTGCCCGTGACAGCGCATCAGGTCCAGGCCCTCGCCGGTGCGCGCACGCGCGCGTCCCTGCTGGTTGCTCTGGAACTCGGCGTCGAACTCGACGAGCCCCTGGTAGGCGACCATCGTGCCCTTGCGGGCGAGGATGTCGTCGTGTCCCTCCAGGGCGACGCGGAGCATCTGCTTGTTCTGCAGACTCCAGCGCTCCTGGGTCTGCTGCTCGTTGTAGGCGAAAATCGGACTCTGCATGGCGTTCTGGCTCCCCCTCAGCCCCGGACCCGGAGGCGGTCGGTGCTGTCCTCACTGGGCTGGACGACGACGATGCCCTGGCCGGAGAAGGCCATCTGGTAGGCCTCGCCGCTGCCCCGGCCGATGAGCGACTGCGCCTTGAAGCTGCGCTTGCCCTTCACCTTGAGGTTCGGGGACCAGGCGACGAGCGCGTCCGGGTCGACGTACGTCTCGTCCTCGCCGCCGCCGCAGTCGACGACGATCGGCTTGCCCCGGGAGGTCAGCGCGACCCAGCCCTGCCCGGAGATCTTGGTGTTCCACAGGCCCTGCCCGGCGAACTTGGCCAGGCCCTTCACGCGCTCGACGCCCCACGTCAGGTGCGCGTCGAAGGCCAGCAGGTTGGTGGCGTTGACGGAGATCCCGTCGCCGTTGAGGTTGATGACGACGACGTTGGCGCCGTAGTCGGCGAGGTAGAGCAGTCCGTCGCCGGAGCACTTCATCAGGGGCGCGCCCTCACCGGTCATCCAGTCCTTGGCGATCTGGCGCACGGCCGGCGGGTTGGGCTCGTACTGGACGAAGCCTTCGTAGGCGACCATCGACCCCACGCGCGCGAGGAGGTCGTTCCCGGTCTGCATGGCGACCTTCAGCATGTGGTTGCCGTGGTTCTCCATGCGGGCGGTGACGGGTGCGGGGGCGTAGCCCGCGAGCGGCTGGTTCATGACGGGCTCTCCCTTTAGATCTCGTACGGCTGGACGACGATGAAGTTGCCGGGCGCGCCTCGGAACTGAAGGTTGACGCTCTCGCCGGTGTCGCCGGGGTAGGCGTTGCGGCGCATGCGCACCTGGCTGGAGACGACCACCTGGGCGGCGGCCGACCAGGCGACCACCGCGTTGCAGTCGGCGAACGTCGTGGGCGTGACGGGCAGGACGACCGGCGTGCCGTGCGTCTTGACGACGATCGTGCCGGTGCCCGTGAACTGCATCGTGAACAGCGCGCCGCCGGGGATGCCGTGGCCCTCGATGCGGCGAACCTCGTACTGGAGGCTCTCGTCGAAGGCGAGGACGTTCTCCGCCGAGACGCAGATACCGTCGCCCTGGAGCTCGATCGGGTGCAGCATCGTCGAATTCTCGGCGAGGAAGACCTGGCCCTGGCCGGTACAGCGCATCAGCTGCATCTCCTGGCCGGTCGCGTTGCCCACGATCCGGCCGGCGAACCCGGCGCCCTTGTAGCTGAATTCGACCTTGCCCTGGTAGAGCACCATGCTGCCCTGCCGGGCCAGCACGGGCTGCCCGCCGATGCCGAGGTCGACCCGGACCAGCTTCCTGTTCTGCTGTGTCCAGCGCTGTCCGGTCGGCGTCTCCTTGAACTTCTGGAGCGCCGCGCCCACACCGGGCGCCTGGGGCGCGCCTTGCGGCACGCCCTGAGGTGCGCCCTGAGGTGCGCCCTGCGGGGCTCCGTAGGGCGCCTGCTGGCCCGGGACCTGCCCGTACGGGGGCTGCTGGCCGTAGCCCGGAGGCGGGCTTGGCTGGCCGTAACCGGGCGGCGGGGCCGGGGCCTGCGGTGCCTGGGGCTGGGCGTAGCCGGGGGGCGGCGGGGCGGTCGGCGCGGGGGCCTGCCCGTAGGGCGCCTGCTGTCCGGGCTGGCCGTACGGCGGCTGCTGCTGACCTGGCTGACCGTAGGGCGCGGGCGCCGGGGCGGGGGGCGGCGGGGTGCCGCCGGGCGGCGTCACGGGCGCGACGATGGTCGGCTGGGCGTGCACCGGCGGCGCGGGCGCCGACGACGGAGGCGGCGGGGTGGCCCCGGGCGGGGGCGCGAATCCCTGCGCGGCGGGCTGCGGGGCAGGCGCGGGCGCGGGGGTCGGGGCAGGCACGGGAGCCGGTGCTGCGGCCGCGGGCGCGGGCGCCGGGGCGCCGAACGCGGGCGGCGCGGCTGCCTGGGCAGGCGGCGCGAAGCCGGGAGCCGCACCGGTCTGCGGCTGCTGCGGGGCGGCGGGTGCCTCCTCCTCGGCGACCTCGCCGCCGAAGTTCCTCAGCAGCGCGTCGAGGCCACCGTCGAAGCCCTGTCCGACGGCGGCGAACCGCCAGACGTCCTTGAGGTAGAAGTCGCCCAGCATCACGGCGCGTTCGGTGGAGAACTCCGAGCCGTCGAAGGCGTACCGGGCCACCTCCTCGCCGCCCGCGACGATGCGGATGTACCCGGGGCTGATCTGCGACATCTGTCCGGTGCCGTCGATCGTCGCCGTGAAGGACAGCTTCTGGATCTGCGGGGGGATCTTGTCGAGCGTGACCCGGAAGGACTCCGTGTCACCGGCCTGGGCGCCGAGGAGCTGGATGGACTCCTCGGGGGACTTCGGCTGGTTGAAGAAGATGAAGTAGCGGTCGTCCGAGAGCCGTTCGTCGGCGTCGAGACCGAAGCAGCTGATGTCGAAGGTCAGCCCTGGGGCGGAGATCTGCACGCCTACGTACAGATCCGTGCCCGCGGTGAGGTCACTGATCCGGGCCTTGTGGCCGCGTTGGAATTCCCTGGCCATGCGTAACGACCGTCCCCCATCCCGAGTGTGAGTGCGTCGCGCCAGGCTAACGGCAAAGTCGGACATCGGACGAAGCCGGTACAGACCCGGTACACAACGCACGCACGGCCGAACCGGAAGTGCTTGTCACTCGCCGATCGGGCCGGGCACATGGGGCAGTCGCTCGGCGGCGACGACGCCTTCGAGATAGCCCTTCGCGCGCTCGGTGCGGGGATACGCCTCCAGCAGCCGCCAGAAGCGGGGCCCGTGTCCGGGCACCAGGAGATGCGCGAGCTCGTGGAGGAGGACGTAGTCCACGACGTACTCGGGCATGCCCTGCAGGCGGTGCGAAAGACGGATGCTGCCCTCTGCCGGGGTGCACGAGCCCCAGCGTGTGTTCTGGTTGGTGACCCAGCGCACCGACTTGGGCCGGGCGCGGCCGTCGAAGTACTGAGCCGACAACTGCTCCGCACGCTCCGCCAGTTCGGCGTCGCCGAGGACCTGCTTGCTCTCCTGGGCGGCCAGCTTGTCGAGCATGACGCTCACCCAGCGCTGCTCCTCCGCCTCGGACATCCGGGCAGGGATGAGCACGACGGTGCGATCGCCCTCGCGGTACGCCGAGACCGTCCGGCGGCGCCGGGTGCTCCTGCGGACCTCGATCGCGCTCGCCCCCGAGCCGCCCGACGGCGGGCTCGTCGTACTGCGCTGTGGCGTTCCGGCGCGGTGCAGTGGGTCGGCGGACACGCCCCGACGTTACCCGCTGCGCATGGGGGAAGTCCCGACTCCGGGACGGTTCGATGCCGATCCCCCACCGAGCGTTTGATTTGTACGACGAATATCCACCGCCTGTGGACAACTTCGGACGACGAGCGCCACGTCAGGGCATGCTGGCTGTGGCCGACGGAGCTGCGACCGAGCTCCACCGGCACACGGGGACGTTCCACGACGGCTACGGGGGCCTGTTCATGCAAGCGACGGTTTCGGGGGCTTCAACCGCTTCAACCGCTTCAACGGCTTCAGCCACTTCGACGGACACGTCTGGCTCGGCGCATTCGGCGGCTGTGCTGGCTCCGCTGATGAAGCCCGCGCTCAGGCGCGGATGGCGGGATCTCAACACCGTGCAGTTCGGGATGACTCCGGCACATGCGATGACGCTGGGCCCGATGGACACGGCGACGGGCAGTTTCCTCGACCTGCTCAACGGCACGCGCGGCATGGAGCTGCTGCGCGAAGAGAGCCGCCGCATGGATCTGCCGGACGGTCATGTCGACGAACTGGTGCGGCGTCTGGCGCGGGCCGGGCTGCTCGACGACGCGAAGGGCGGCGGTCCGGCCGCCGACGCCCTGCGCCGCAAGAAGGACGTCCTGGACCGGCTGCGCCCGGATCTGGCGTCCCTGTCCCTGACCACGTCCGAGCCGGGCGAGGCGATGGGCCGCCTGGCCGCCCGCCGCTCCCTGCGGGTGCAGGTGAGGGGTGCCGGCCGGGTGGGGGCGATGGTGGCGTCGCTGCTGTCGGGCGCGGGGGTCGGCGAGGTCGACGTACGCGACGTCGGCCGTGTCGAGCCGTGGGACGTGGCACCGGGCGGGCTGCCCGCCGAAGCGGTCGGCGACCGCAGGGACGAGGCCGCGCGCCGGGCCGCACGCCGCTCGGCACCGGATCGCCCACCGCGCCGCGGCACCCAGTCGCCTCCCGGGGAGGACTGCACGGGCCACTCCCTGGTGATCCTCGCACCGCGGGACGATGTCGCCGTGCACGCACCCTCGCCGTCGGCCGCCGAACCCCTCATCGCTTCCGGTACGCCCCACCTGTACGCCGGTGTCGTGGAGGGAACAGGTGTCGTCGGCCCGCTCGTCCTGCCCGGCGAGACCGGCTGCGCCGGCTGTCTCCACGAGGGCCGCGCCGACCGGGACCCGGCCTGGCCGCGCCTGGCCGCGCAGTGGCGCTCGGGCTCGGGAAGGACGCGTCACGTGCGGCCCTGCGATCTCACCCTGGCCACGACCGTCGCCGGGCTGGCGGCCGTGCACGCCCTCGCCTTCCTGGACGGCCACGTTCCGTCCAGCGCGGGTGCACGCTGGGAAGTGTCCCTACCCGGTCTGAGCTGGCACGCCCGGCCGGTGTGGGCGCATCCGGCATGCCCGTGCGGCGCCGCGGACAAAGGTGAGGGAGAACACCCCTCCGGGGACGTGGAGTCGCACGAGACAATGGCGGAACAAGGGCCGTCCACCGAGTCACGCCGCAAGGCGGACGCGGAGCGGCCGGCTGGCACCTGGAGGGCGCATGTCTGATCTTCCCCGCAAGGCGGTCACGCGTACCGCCAAGCTCGCCGCGCTTCCGCTCGGCTTCGCAGGGCGGGCGACCTGGGGACTGGGCAAGCGGATCGTCGGCGAGTCCGCGGAACTCGTCGGCCGTGAGCTGCAGCAGCGCACCGCCGAGCAGATGTTCAAGGTGCTCGGCGAGCTCAAGGGCGGCGCGATGAAGTTCGGCCAGGCCTTGTCCGTCTTCGAGTCGGCCCTGCCCGAGGAGATCGCCGGCCCTTACCGTGCGGCGCTCACCAAGCTGCAGGAGGCGGCGCCCCCGATGCCGACGCGCACCGTGCACGGGGTGCTGGCACAGCGGCTCGGCGAGGACTGGCACGACCTGTTCCTGGAGTTCGAGGACAAGCCCGCCGCGGCGGCCTCGATCGGGCAGGTGCATCGCGGGGTGTGGCACGACGGCCGTGAGGTGGCGGTCAAGGTGCAGTACCCGGGCGCCGGCGAGGCCCTTCTCTCCGATCTGAACCAGCTGAGCCGTTTCGCTCGGCTGCTGGGGCCGCTGGTGCCCGGCATGGACATCAAGCCGTTGATCGCGGAGCTCAAGGACCGGGTCTCGGAGGAGCTGGACTACGGCCTGGAGGCACAGGCCCAGCAGGCGCACGCGGAGGAGTTCGCCGACGACCCGGACGTCGTCGTGCCGGCGGTGGTCCACCACTGCGAGCAGATCCTGGTCACGGAGTGGATCGACGGCATCCCGCTCTCGGAGGTGATCTCCGACGGCACCCAGGAACAGCGTGATCGCGCCGGCCAGCTCCTGGCCCGCTTCCTCTTCTCCGGCCCGGCCCGCACCGGTCTGTTGCACGCCGACCCGCACCCCGGCAACTTCCGTCTGCTGCCGGGCGGCCCGGACGGCGAGGACGACTGGCGGCTCGGTGTCCTGGACTTCGGCACGGTCGACCGCCTCCCGGGCGGCCTGCCGACCCCCATCGGTGACTCGCTGCGCATGACCCTGGACGGCGATGCGGACACCGTGTATGAACTCCTCTGCGCCGAGGGGTTCGTCAAGGAATCAATCGACCTGGACCCCGACGCGGTCCTCGACTACCTTCTGCCGATCATCGAGCCGGCCCAGGTCGAGGAGTTCACCTTCACCCGCGGCTGGATGCGCAGCCAGGCCACCCGCGTGGCCGACCCCCGTTCCCCCGCCCACCAACTGGGCAAACAGCTCAACTTGCCGCCGGCCTACCTCCTCATCCACCGCGTGACCTTGAGCACCATCGGCGTCCTGTGCCAGCTGGGCGCGACGGTACGGCTGCGCAAGGAACTGGAGGAGTGGCTGCCGGGTTTCGCTCCGGAGGGCATGACGGACGAAGAGGAGTCCGCGGCGGAGGCGTGACAGACGCGCGGCCTACCACCAGGCCGAGTCCAGTCGTCCCTCGATCGCTCTGAGGTTCTCCCTGGAGCAGGTGTCGCAGAAGTAGCGGCGGACACCGTTCTCCACCGAGCAGGTCCAGGTGGGCCGCGGGGCCTTGGCCCGGGTGCCGCAGCGGGCGCACACGAGGGGCTGGGGCTCCTTGGCGGAGCCACCGTTGTCACTGCCTCCGGGAAGACTCGTCACTCGGCGACGATAACTCCGCCGCTGACTGATCGGCGGGCACAACGCACCGCGGGGGCCGGTCCGTTCGCACGGACCGG